>CADBBP010000175.1 GCA_902792855.1 uncultured Prevotellaceae bacterium | reverse complement strand
CTATTTGAAGACTTCCTGAACACAGATCTTATGCCTCGTGCCAACACTACAGCACCTGCCGTAAATGTGAAGGAAGATGAGAGTGCCTACACGATGGAGTTGGCAGCTCCGGGCATCAAGAAAGACTACTGCAGAGTAAGCATCAACGACGACGGTAATCTCTGCATCGCCATTGAGAACAAGATGGAGCACAAGGATGAGGACAAGAAACACCACTATCTGCGCCGCGAGTTCAGTTACTCCAACTACGAGCAGAACTACACGCTGCCGGATGATGTGGACCGCAACGGCATCGCCGCCAAGGTGGAGAACGGCATCCTGACCGTCACCCTGCCGAAGGTGAAGAAAGAGGAAAAGAAAGCCGCCAAGGCCATCGAGATTTCATAGCATCATCAATCGATTAGCAAGCAAATGGGAGCAGTTCCGCAAGGGGACTGCTCCCATTTCGCTTGTATGAAACCCTGTTTTTATGGATATTTCCAGCCTTTTTGAGGAAATGATAGATTTTTTCATTTTTCCTCTATAAACGAAAAAAGGCTGCATCATCGCATCATAACTTTGCACACGAAAACAATAAGGAAGTATGGCTGAGAGGTAAAATCAGCTTTCGTGGTTCAACTCCACGATGCTCCACAAAACATTCGGAAGTGCTCCAGCGGCTACGAGAGCGGACTGTAAATCCGTCGTCTAACGACATCGCAGGTTCGAGTCCTGCCTTCCGAACGAAACAACAGCCCTATGGTATAACGGCAGTACAACAGGTTTTGGCTCTGTTAGCGAAGGTTCGACTCCTTCTGGGGCAACAACATGGAGTTTGTGGCCGAGTGGTTAGGCGCAAGTTTGTGGCACTTGTTTACGCAGGTTCGAAACCTGTCAAACTCCCTCCAATGGTCGGTTGATTACCATCTTCCTCCCTTGCGACTCGGCATAGCTTGAAGCAAGTTCATCATTTTCATCAAAACTTACGAAGTATGAACGCCATCGCCTGCATCAAGACACGCCGAAGCGTGCACAAGTTTAAGAACGAGCAAATCATGGATGAGAAACTCATCCAAGTGCTGGAAGCCGGAACTTGGTCGCCCACGAGTATGGGTGCCCAACATCCTCATATCTTTTTTGCAAAACTAATAGAAATTTATGTATTTGTGGTATCACAAAATTTTGTATCTTTGCACAAGAATCGAATTATCAAAACAGAACAACAATGAGAAACTTAAGAAGAATTGACCAATGGATGGTGATGATGGCCATCGTCTGTATGGTGTTCCTGACGGGTTGTGGCAAATCCGCCAAAGAAGGAGAAAATGCCTCTGGCGAATCGAAAGACACTAAGGAAGTGACGACGAAGCAAGCAGAGGAACAGACCGAAAGCGAGTCGGCTGATGTGGATGAAGACATACCTGAGGGAATCTACTCCATGACAAGCGGCTTGGCAGAGACCCCCATCACCGTCAGTCCCAAGGGTGCCAAGGCTAACATCGAAGATTTCGCTCAGGCTTTTTGCAGCCAGTATAACCGTTTTGAGCCCAATGAAAAGATACTGAAATACTTTTCCGCCCCCAAGGCATACGACGAGGTGGCTGAATTGTACAGAGTAGAAAGTGATATTACTAACGGCTACATCAGATCCATGCTATTGACAGAAGTCGTCCGCGAAACCCAAATGTGCTATTGGAACCGCAAAAACGGCCATTCACTGGTGGGGGTCTACATGGAGAACGGCTCTGAGAGCGATAAATCCGAGAATGTCTTCATGTTTTATGACTACGATCCGAAGACCAACATCATGACTCCCGACATGGATGTATATAAGGTGGTGGAGAAGGTGGCTCACGACAAGGCCTTTGATGATTATGTCTTGGAACTTCCTCAAAAGGGAAAGGATATCGTGGTCAACCTCTATTCTGACAATGAAGAAGATGGTTACGATGTGACGGAAAAGACGCTGAAGTGGATAGGCTACACCTTCATTTTGGTTGCCGATGGTGCCCGCCAGTAATCACAACTACTATATTTAGCATGGACAACCATGCTACAAAAAGACGCTCCATCTCACTAAGGAACTGTTACATATTTAACTTTACAATTATGTTTGAATACTTAAAACTAAATGAAATTATTGTGACAAGTATAAAGATTTTTAACACGAATTATCACGAATTATCCATTAATTCATTGTATTTCAGAATTATGTGAATAATATAATGGCAATTATATGTTGAAGATTTATACATTGAATTCACACAAATTTCTGCAATCTTTTAGAGTATCTCTCATTTGTAAACTTTATTTAGTGTCAGTTCCTAATGAGGAATTTGAAGTATAATTCCGACATACTACACAATAATAAAGCGGGCTTTGAAAGTCCGCTTTGTTGTTTCATTACGAGTATGCGATTGATGGTATCATTGGTGACCTATATTTTCTGGAAGTTGGAGGAAAGGTTGTCCACGTAATTCTAAGATATCCTTTTGCCTATATGAATGGTGTCATAAATATATGTTAGATAGTACACTATTAGTACACCTTGGAAAACGAAAAAACCCTTGCAAGTCATTGACTTACAAGGGTCTTAAAATTGTTGTTGGTACTGGATAGGGGAATCGAACCCCTATGCCAAGATTGAGAATCTTGTATCCTAACCATTAGATGAATCCAGCGTATCAATATGTCTCGAAATCTCTATTTCGTTTGCGGAAGCTGGGGGATTCGAACCCCCGGTACGGTATCCCGTACGGCAGTTTAGCAAACTGCTGGTTTCAGCCACTCACCCAAACTTCCAATACAGGTTGACCTTTACCGCAGCATTTTCTCACAAATGCGGTGCAAAGGTAATGCTTTATTTTCAACCATGCAAATTTTTCCCTGACTTTTTTGAAAAAAACTTTTTGATGCCCTACCTAACTCTCCCCTAAAGTTCGTATCTTTGCAGTCGGTAGTGTGTCGTGAGACGAACTATTATCATATATATGGTATCATTTCTCCTAAAGCCATCATTCAAAAAAAGAATCAACCAAATTACTACACATGAAAAAATACCTTGCATTCGTCCTTTTCTTGGCTGCTGCCATGGCGGCGCCGGCACAAATGGAAAAAGCATTCAAAATGCCACCTGCCGAGATGTGCAGCCACGTCATCCTCGGATGGGAGGGTGAAATCACGCCCGACGTCATCAGTCGCGACCTCAGCGACATCCAGGCAAAGGGGTTCCGCAACGTCATCATCGAGCCAGGCTACCACATGGGCATCGAATACCTCGGCCCGCAATGGTTTGCCAACATGCGGATGATGGCCGACTCGGTGGAACGGCGCGGCATGCGCATGTGGATCATCGACGAGGGGAAATACCCCAGCGGCATGGCTGGCGGCAAGTTCTCGAAAGAGCGCCCGGACCTTTGCATGCAGGCCTTGGTGGCCGACGGCGACACGGTGAAGGCCGTGCGGCGGTCGTCGCAGACGCGCTGCGTCAACAACCCCACCGGCGGCAAGGATGAGAACAACTCGCTCTGCGACTACCTCGACACGGCGGCGGTCGCGCAGTTCATCTCCTGGACCCACGAGGAATACCGCAAGACGCTGGGCCGGCACCTCGGCACCACCGTACTCGGTTTCAGGGGCGACGAGCCGGCTTTCCAACGCGTGCCCTGGACTGGTGACATCCTCAAAGTGTTCAAGCAAGAGAAGGGCTACGACCCTACGAATTGGCTGAATGCACTTTTGAAAAGCGACCGCATGTCGGTGCACAGCGATGCGCTCAGCGACACGGAGCGGCGTGTGAAGGCCGATTTCTGGGATGTGTGGAGCCGACTTTTCGCCGAACGCTACTTCAAGGCGCAGGCCGACTGGTGCGAGGCACATGGAGTGCAGCACATCACACACATGGACAAGGACGACGAACTGCCGTGGTGCGTGAAGATGGAGGGCGACCCCTTCCGCTGCCTCAGCCGCGTGCAAGTGCCGGGCATCGACGTCATCTGGTCGCAGATATGGTATGGCAGCAACACGGAGTTCCCACGACTGGCTTCTTCCATCGCCCACGTCTATGGCCGTCAGCGTGCTTTCAGCGAGAGCTTCGCTGCCTACAGGAGAAAACTCTCCACCGCTTCAGTGAAATACATCGTTGACTACCAGCTGGCTCGCGGCATCAATTTCTTCGAGTTCATGTTCTGGATGAGCAAGCAGGGGGCGAGCAATTATATGGCCGAACCGGGCATGAAAGCCCTCAACGACTATGTCAACCGTGCTGGCTACCTCCTCTCGCAAGGACGGCCTACAGCACGCACGGCGGTCTATGCACCCATCCCCTCTCTCTGGATGGGGGACAACAAGGCCAACGATTACATGAAGGCTGCAGCCCACATGCTGGCCGCACACCAATATGACTTCGACTTCATCACCGATGACGGCATCATCGAAGCGACGACACCTCGCAACGGCTCCCTTGTCAACCGCAGCGGACAGGCTTACACCACCCTCGTCATCCCTGCCGCAGAGGTTGTCCGCGAGGGAGCGTGGGAGAAAATCCAAGCATTTTCCGCCCGTGGTGGAAAGGTGATCTACGTGGGCGGCACGCCCAAGGCCACATTTGCCCGCACCATGACTCAGACACGCCCCATCACGCCGCTCGACAATACGCTTCTCGTCGCCGACAGCATTTGGACCTCCGACATGGATGCCTACCTCCCTGTACGCGACATGGAAGTGACGGCAGGACGAGCCGACAGCCTTGTCTGTTGTGCAAGGCAGACCGAGGAGGCCAAAATCTTCTTCATCCTGAACCAGCGTGGCGAGGACGAAACCGTCACCCTTGACCTCGACTGTATGGGAGAGGCGCAACTGTGGGATGCCATGACCGGCGAAACGCAGAAGTTGCCTTTCAAAGTCGTCAACTGCAAGACACGCGTGCAACTGTCATTTCCGGCCTGGGGCTCACGCATCATCGTCGTGAAGAAACGCACTGTCGCCTACGAAGCCCGACGTTACAAGAACATACAAGCGGCCATCGACCGTGCACACAGTGAGGGCGGCGGCACGGTGGTCGTCGGCAAGGGCCGCCACAAAACGGGGGCGCTCTTCTTCCCAAGAGGCGTTGACCTGCACCTCGACCGCGGTGCCACATTGGTGAGCATCGTCGATAGCACCCTCTACCCGCTCATCGACACGCGCTGGGAGGGTCGCATGCGGAAGGCACGGGCGGCGTTGCTCAACTTCGACCACAACGAGGGATGCCGCCTGACGGGGGAGGGCACCATCGATGCTCAGGGACTGGAATGGAAAAAGCAGCGCCTCTCGTTTGCCGGACGCCCCAAGACCATCTGTTTCGACCACTGCGACGGAGGCGCTATCAGCGGGGTGAGCATCCTCAACCAAGCGTTCTGGTGCTTGCACATCCTCTTCACCGACGGATTCACCGTTGACGGCATCAACATAAATGCCGAAGACTACATCCCCAGCAGCGACGGCATCGACATCGACTCTTCGACGGGCGTGACGGTGCGCAACGCGCACATCCGGGCACACGACGACTGCATCTCCATCAAGAGCGGGCGTGATGCCGACGGACGGCGGGTGAACAAGTCGTCGGAGAACATACTCATCGAAAACTGCCATTTCGACTATGGACACGGCGGCGTGGCCATCGGCAGTGAGGTGAGCGGCGACGTGCGCAACGTGACGGTGCGACATTGTGACATGACAGGTGAAAACTGGAACCCCATCCGACTGAAAAGCCAACCATCGAGAGGAGGAGTCATCGAGAATATACTCTTTGAGGACATTGATATCGCGAAAGCACGCAATGTTTTGGAAATCAATATGACATGGCGAATGGTAGGGGTTGACGAGCCGCCCTATTCTCCACGCACTTCACTGCGCAACATCCGACTGCGCAACATCAAGGCGCATGCCGAACACGGAGGCGTTATCCACGGGTTTGAAGAACAGCCGATTCCAAGAGGGGCCGTCACCTTTGAAAACTGCCTGTTGGACACCGGTTCACCCATCGAACTGAAGAACGCCGACATCGACCTCGACGGCGTCATCTTTGACAAATTCTGACATTGCAGACCGACTTCATTTGCCTTTGCATCATCACAGCACGCCATGCCCTATTCACTGTTGCCAACGCTCCTGCTTCAGATATTGGTTGTCGGCTATACGCCCGGTCCGGCCAACATCTATTCTTTGGCTATGTCGCTCAGGCATGGCAGGAAGCAGTCCATGGTGATGTGGCTCGGACTCTTGACAGGGTTCTCGATAGCTGTCACCCTTATGGCTGTGCTCACTCATTTCATCGGAATGGCTTTCGGGGAATATGTGGGGTTCCTGAAATATCTCGGCGCTGCCTATATCGTATATCTTGCGTATAGAATATGGCGTAGCAACAGGCAGGGGAATGAAAAGCAGGGGGACTGCACGTTTGTGAGTGGCATGCTGGTTCAGATGACCAATGCCAAGATGCTGCTCTTCGACCTGACGGCTTTCAGCACCTTCGTCTTGCCTTATTCCAATCGTCTTGTCGATTTGCTGGAGGTCGGTGCGTGGTTGGTGCTCGCCGGGCCTGGTGGCAATCTTGTCTGGCTGCTTGCGGGAAGTTATCTTCGTCAGTTCTTCACCAAGTATGGCCGTCAAGTGGATGTCGTATCTGCCATGGCTTTGGTTCTTTGCGCACTTTATATCGTATTCTACTGATTGTTTTTGCCTGCATTGTTCATGGACATTAATCCAGTTACAGAAGTTTCCCACCCTCACAAATAACTTATTATCACGAATTTAAGAATGTTAGAATTGATAAGCAGATGAAAAGAATTATGAAGAATTATCGTCGCAAGCGACGCGAATCAGCGAATATTTTTTTTACACGAATTTCCACGAATTAATCAAAAATTTTTTGCAAAGCACAAGCCAACCATAACAAAACAAATCAAATCAATTTCCCCGTCCCCATGATATTGATAGTATTTATCCGTAGGGTGGGGATGTGTAACGTAAAGCCCACCTGGTGAGGGTGGGCTGTATGTTGAAGTGTTGTTTGATATGAACTTATTTGCAAACCGGGCGGACGCTAAAACCGTTGTTACGGAAGTTGTTGTAGTTTATTCCGAAACTGCTTGAGTCGAAGCCGAGGCTTCGTGCTAAGTATGCACTAAAAGAGGACGTGGACGACCAATATAAGCCGTTTAAGCCGACTAAGGAAAGGTGGTCGTTGTTGCGGTTGCCCGCCGCTGGCAAGAAGATGCTTTCACCGTTCGGCCCGGTGAACTTGCCTCCTTCTACACCATTCCTCGTTGTCCATTCGTAGGTGCATTTTTCGAACAGTTCAGAATTCTGGTCTTGAGACGGCATCTTCCAAGAGCCGCCCCATTTCACATGGGCAACGTCGAACTGCGTGCCAGCGATGTCGTTTCCGAGGTCGTGGCAGCTATCCCAGTCGCCGTCGCAATGGATGTAGGTGCTCCATAAGTAAACATCCTTATCCGCTGTCTCTCCCCATGCGTAATAACCGCCGAATGCTTCGGGTTTGTTGGCACCAACGTTGCAGCACGCCCATTTTGTGCCGGAAGGCAGGCCGAGGTCGATCATGTGGGGGTGGTTGCCATCGGGACAGGGGAGGTAGTCTTGCGGGTTGTCACTATGGCCTGCAAGGATGGTGTTGACGGCTTCCGCCACGTCGGTGACGGTGATGCCGCCGTCGCTGTTGACGTCTGCGTTGGCGACGATGAAGTTGCTGTTATGCTGCCCCATGACATGTTCCACTATCATGGTTACGTCGGTCACGTTGACTTCTCCGTCGCCGTTCACGTCGCCCTTTAGCGTGGACTGTGCATTGACAGAGAATGCCACGAGTGCGAATGTGATAAGGGTTAATTTTTTTTCATATTGTTTGGTGTTTGGTCTTATGCTATTTCCTTACAGCCTGGGGTGTCCAGTTCTTGAAAAACCTAAGCACTTTCTCTTTGTCATACCCTTCGCCCTCTTCCAGAAAGCTTGAGTCTTGTATATGGATGACCGTGCCAGTGTCGTCAAGAACGACAAAGACGGGGAAGCCGAAACGTTCGGGATTCGACAGCCGCTGCAGCATGGCTTTTGCCAGCCGGGTCTTCTCTTCCCCTTCCGACTTCCGTGGGTTGTAGTTCACATGGATATACTCATAATTTTCTTTGACGAGCTTGCTGATGTCGGCGTCCTTGCCCATGAAGTCGGCGAAGCGAAGGCACCAGGGGCACCAGTTGCCACCAACTTGACAGATGACGAACTTACCCTCACCCCTGGCCTTGCCAACGGCTTGGTCAATCTGCTCCATGGGATTCACATTCTCGTCATACACCTTTTTCAGTGCGGTCTGGGCATTTGCCATGGTTATGACAAACACCGCGAGCATGACAGCAAAAAATCTCTTCTTCATAATTCTATTGCACATCTAAAGTGCAAAGGTACTGAAAGGCGGTCACAAAACAAAGGAAAAGGAAGATGTTTTTTGTCGTGGGACCAAGGGATTGGTAGGTGCGGACTTTTACAACAAGAAGAAAAAAGACGCTAAGCCTCACCCCCGGCCCCTTCTCAGGCGCTCACTTCCACTTTCGTAGAATGTACCATCCAGTCGCCCCATCAAAAGACTTCAAAGAGTGATAGAAGTATGACTTCCGTCTCATATATAATTTAGACAGGCTGTGACGGGGATGCCACTCGCAGGAACATTGATGAGAGGCATGGACATGTCAAGACAAAAGACATGAAAGGTTGAATGACAATCAAAAGAAAATGGAACCATGAGAGGAAAAGAATTATGCAACATTCTTCGAGAGATAAGAAGAAAGGTCGCAGAGGAGAATGGAATTCCCTACCAACCCAGGGAATGCAACCATGTGGAAGAATGCCTTGGAACCTGCCCGTATTGCGAGCAAGAGGCGGATTACTTGCTCAAGGAATTGGAGATGAAGGAAGCTCAAGGTGATGTCGTGAAGACCATCGACAAAAAGACCTTGATGCAGACCGTGGACAGGGCGTATGTTGAAAATAGGCAGGAGGAGGAAAGAGAGAGACTGCTACTTGAGAAGGAGGAAAGAATGATACGGGGCAAGGTCGGCCACACCTTCGGTTATGTTAGTTGCGAGGACGATGACGATGGATGGAGACAGAGGCGGGAAGAGGCGAGAAAACAAATGCAAAAGGACCTTGAAGAAATGCAAAAGAGGCAAGAAAGGGGAACTTTTCGGAAATGGATGAAGAAATTGTTCAACAGGAAGTCGGAGGAAAGTGACCAGTGAGAGGAAGATTTATCACGAATTTAAGAATTAAAGAATTTTCTTTATGATGGAATTTATAGGAATTTGAGACGAAATGGCAAGCCATTTCCTATTTTTCCATTCTGGTGCATGGAGAATTCCCG
>CADBBP010000174.1 GCA_902792855.1 uncultured Prevotellaceae bacterium | reverse complement strand
CCCCTTATGCCCCATTATTGAGCACGAGCCACACGATGCTCATCACGTCGGTGACATCGAGTTCGCCGTCGGCGTTGATGTCCGCCTCATTTATGTAGAAGTCTGTTACTTCCTTGGCGAGCACCTTGTTCACCGTCAGCATCACGTCGGACACATCCACCAAGCCGTCGTGGTTGACGTCGCCAAGGATGAATCCAGGTATGATGATGTCGAAGCTGATGTCAGGAAGCGTCATGGTGACACCGCTCACGGTGCTGAGTCTGAAGTTGGTGATTTCGCCGGAGCAGCTGTCAGCCTCGATGGTGTCGGCGGCGGCAAGCGTCAGCGAGATGATTTCACCGCTTCCGCCTGTCAGCAATGAGTTGTCCATCGAGAAAGCCATCAGGCGGTAACGGCCGTTGTCATATTCTTTAACGACAACCCGTGTGTCGCCCGCGTAGCGGTCGGACAGTTGGCAGAGATATGCGTCGCCCTCTTTGGCGAAGGAGATGCCCTCGGGCAGGTTCAAGTCGAATTGGAAACCATTGCACTCGCTCTCGTCCTCGATGGTCAGTTCCACGGAGAGGTCCGCCATGCCGCCCCTTTGCAATTCCACCGTCGAGCAGGATGCTGTCGTTACAGAGTCGATGTCGTTGAAACTCTTCCGTTGGACGAGCAAGGCGTCTGGTGGAACAGTCTCTTGTGAATACGCAGATAATGCGACGAGCATCAACGCGAGGATACTCAATCTATTCTTCATTTGTCTTAGGTGTTATTTGCCGAGCAGTTGTCTTGCATGCTCGATGATGGTGTCGCGCCCCCGGTGGAAGTCGGCATCGGTGAGGCCGACGTGGTGGTCGGGCTCTATCCCGAACTCCGTGCTGTTCTTGTCGCGGTCGTAGATGGGGCAGGCCGAGAAGCGGATGCTCCACCCGCAGGGCAACTGACTGGAGAAGGGCATTCCCGCCCCGCCGCCTGTCCGGTCGCCCACGATGGTCACCTTCGGGCAGCATTTCATGTATTTCACAAACTCGTTGGCAGCGCTGAAGACCCCTCTGTTGGTGAGCACCACGACGGGTTTCTGCCATCTCACCGCTTTTGCCGGCTTGAGTATCTGCTTCTCCATGGGCGAGAAGTCGCTGTGCCCCTTGCCCGTCTTGTGCTGTATGTATCCCACGAGCAGTTCCTCGTTGGTGAAGCGGGCGGCGAAAGTCTCCGCCGAGGTGAGCATCCCCCCTCCGTTGCTTCGTATGTCGATGATCAGGCCCCTGCATGGTGCGAGGAAGGTGAGCATGTCGTCGAGGTTGCCGGAGCCTAATTCGTTGGCGAAACTCGGGTATCTCACGTAGCCGATGTTGTCGTCGAGCACGCGGTAGTTCAGTCCGTTGCTCATCTTGTAGTCCGTCCCGAGGTATTTCCTCAGCAGCGTGTCGCTCACGTTGCTGGGATAGTCCTCGCTCCAACTCCATTCCCTCCCGGTGTCAAACGAGGTGTAGATGTTGACATGCCCGTCGCGCAGTTCCGAGAGCATGGCGCAGAGCACCTCGAAAAGCTGTGTGCGCGACATCCCCTCGTCCACCCTGGAGGCATACCGTGTGTGCACCTCGTCCCAGTCCAGTCCGATGGCCTCTTTCTTGTAGTCGAGGAAGCAGTAGTGCTCGTCGATGATGCGCCACAGGGCCTCGAGGTTGCCTTGCGGACTGTCGGGGAATTGCTCCTCGTCGATGCATGCCGTGAGGCACCATGTGCAGCAGGCGGCCAGCAGCATCGCTGCCGTCTTTCCCATTGTCCTTATGATGGCGTGTCTGTGTGTCATTTCCTTGTCCTTGTCACCTTGAATTTCTTCACCCATCCCAAGAGCAGCGCGTGTGTGTAGGCGTGCTGCTTGAGGTTGTTCACCTCTGCCTGCTGGTAGTCGCCAAGGTATCCCACCCTCCATGTGACCTTCCACAGCGGGAAGTCGATGGTGAGCGCATGCCGCATGGATGGCGCGTTGAAAGGTGTTGTCACCACGGCGTTGTGGTCGTAGTCGCCCCGTGTGAAGATTTCGTAGTACGACTGCCCGTAGTTGGGACAGAACATCAACCCGAGCAGCGGCAACTCCACTTCGTAGCGTGCCCGCCACTCCTTCCCGAAGAGGTGGAAGGCCCTGGTGACGGCCGCCGCCGGCCCCAGTTGCATCGACAGTTTCAGTTGCGCCGGGTTGTTCTGGTTGCGCGAGTTGTAAAGCACTCCTAAGTTGAAGTTGGCCATGCCGCCCACGCGCAATTCCCATTGCCCGTCGCCGGGGTGGAGGGGTCGTTGCAGGGCATAGTCGAGCGTGTAGAGCCCTCCCATGAGGTTGCCGTCCTCTGCGCGGTCGTCGGCCATGGCGATGCTTCCCTGATGGATGATTTGCTGCTGCCACCGGTCACCGGGGATGTCGCGTATGGTGTGCGAGATGTATCTCATTTCGCTTCCCTTGTATTTCTCCGGCGAGAGGTAGGTGTCGAGCAGGTCGGCGCTCCCGATGGCCAACATTTCGGTATGTGTCACCTTTTTGGTGGGGGTGCTGCCGTCCTGTGCCATCATGGTGGTGTAGAAGCAGACTGCCAGGGCGGTCGTGAGGATGCGCAGGAGCGTGGCGCGCTTGTCAGTTGTCGTCATCGAATTGGAGGAATTGCTGTCCGGTGAGTTCCGTGATGATGTCCTGTTCCGTCTTGTCCTTGTCAGGGTCGAGGTTCTCCCTCTCTGCCTCCTCCTCTTCGCCGGAAGTCTCTTCCTCGGGTTGTGGCTGTCGCGTTGGCTCCAGCAGTTCCACCTTGTCCACGTGGAGCGTGGTGACGCGCTTCCCTCGTGCCTTGAAGCCTTTGACGGCGATGAAGTCCTCGGCCTCCACCTCGAGCGGCGCCCTGTCGGCGTCGGTGTCTCCAAAGACGAACTGTATGCGCGGGTAGGGTTGGTCGGTGAGGAGCATCTCGCGGTTGGCCGGGTTGTCGCCCAAGTAGTTCTGGTGTTTCTTCGTGGCCTCCATCTTGAAGCGTTTGAGGTAGGTGAAGCCCTGTTGGTCGGCATCGGAGAGGACGCAGGTCCACACCTTTTCCGGCTTCCATTTCTCCACGATGCGCACATTGTCCTCGTAGTGGTTGTTGGTGTCGAAGTTGGTGATGTAGAATTCGCCCCCTTCGAGGATGATGAGGATGGAGTCTCCCTCGTTGAACTCCCCGAGGAGTTGTCCGTGGTCGTCGTAGTTGAGGCGGTTGACGTCGGGGTCCCACCACACCTTCCTGCCTCCGAGGGTGCTGTGTCCGTGGCTCTTGAGGGCGATGCGGTGTATGGAGTATTTGGTGAGCAGGTTGCCCTTGCTTCCCCTTCCCTTGATGATGATGTGCGAGAAGTCTCGTTCGAGGAATATCTTCTTGATTTTGGGGTTGGGGTCGAGCGTCACCTTGATGACCTCCGCCTCTCCGTTGGGGTTGCAGGTGAAATACACCACCCTGGAGCCCGGCTCTCCCTGTGTGAGGTCGTACTCCTTGTCCCTTGCGAGACTTGTGATGTTGAAGCGTTTCATGAAGTAGCTTCCACGCTTCCCGTCCCTATAGACCACGTTGTAGATGGTGCGCTGGTCGTTTTTCTTGAACACCTGGACGTGGAGGATGTTTTTCCCCACGAAGATTTTCTCCGCCACTTTCACCACCTTGTACTTGCCGTCGCGGTAGAAGACGATGATGTCGTCGATGTCGGAGCAGTTGCACACAAACTCGTCCTTCTTCAGTCCGGTGCCGATGAAGCCCTCTGCGCGGTCGATGTAAAGCTTCTGGTTGGCCTCCACCACCTTCGAGGCCACGATGGTGTCGAAGTTCTTGATTTCGGTGAGGCGCGGGTGCTGCTCGCCGTATTTGCCAAGGAGGAACTCAAACCATTTGATGGTGTATTCCACGAGGTGGGCCAGGTCGTGCTCTATTTGCTCTATCTCCGCCTTGATGCGCAGGATGAGTTCGTCGGCCTTGTCTTTGTTGAACTTCAGGATGCGGTGCATCTTGATTTCCATGAGGCGCAGGATGTCGTCGCGTGTCACCTCGCGTATGAGGCGTGGGTAGTAGGGCTGGAGCCGCTCGTCCACGTATGCCACGGCGGCGTCCATGTCGGGGGCGTTCTCGAAGGGCTTTCCCTTGTAGATGCGCTCCTCGATGAAGATTTTCTCCAACGAGGCGAAGAGGAGTTGCTCCTCGAGTTCTCCCTTCCTGATTTCCAGTTCCCTTTTCAGCAGTTCCTTGGTGTTGTCCACGGAGGAGCGCAGCAGGTCGCTGACGGTGAGGAACATCGGGGTCTTGTCCACGATGACGCAGCAGTTGGGCGAGATGTTGATTTCGCAGTCGGTGAAGGCATACAGTGCGTCGATGGTCTTGTCTGACGACACGCCGGGGGTGAGGTGGATGAGGATTTCCACGTTGGCGGCGGTGTTGTCGTCCACCTTCTTCACCTTGATTTTGTTGCGCTCGATGGCCTTGAGTATCGACTCGATGAGCGTGGTGGTGGTTTTGCTGTAGGGTATCTCGCGTATGACGAGTGTCTTGGTGTCGAGCTTTTCTATCTTCGCCCTGACGCGGAGGCCTCCGCCTCGTTGACCGTCGTTGTAGCGGCTCACGTCGATGGAGCCCCCGGTGGGGAAGTCGGGGTAGAGTTGGAACTCCTCACCCCGGAGGTAACTGATAGCCGCCTGGCATAGTTCGCAGAAGTTGTGAGGCAGGATCTTGGAGGTGAGGCCCACGGCGATGCCCTCCGTGCCTTGTGCCAAGAGCAACGGGAACTTGGCGGGCAGTGCCACCGGCTCCTTGTTGCGGCCGTCGTAGCTCATCTGCCACTGCGTGGTCTTGGGGTTGAAGATGGTGTCGAGGGCGAACTTGGAGAGTTTTGCCTCGATGTATCGCGGTGCTGCAGCGCGGTCGCCGGTGAGGATGTTTCCCCAGTTGCCTTGCGTGTCGATGAGCAGGTCTTTCTGGCCCATCTGCACGAGGGCGTCGCCGATGGAGGCGTCGCCGTGGGGGTGGAACTGCATGGTGTGCCCCACGATGTTGGCCACTTTGTTGTAGCGTCCGTCGTCCATCCGCTTCATCGAGTGGAGGATGCGTCGCTGCACGGGTTTCAAGCCGTCGTCGATTTTGGGCACCGCCCGCTCGAGGATGACGTAGGAGGCGTAGTCGAGAAACCAATTCTGGTACATCCCGCTGAGGTGTCGCACGGCGGAGGCGTCAAAACGGTTGACGGGTTTGTAGTCGCTGTGCTCGTCCTCTTCCAACTCGTCGTCGTCATCCATGTCGGTGGCGTCGTCCTCGGAGTCCGTGGCATTCTCTGCGTCGGCGTTGTCCTCTGCGTCAGCGTTGTCTTCTGTGTCAAGGGCATCCTCTGCGTCAGCGGCATCTTCAGATTCGGCGGCATCTTCCTCTTCCTCGGGAGAAGCGTCTTCCGAAGTATTGTCGTTGGTTTCCGGGGTGTCGCCCTCCACGTCAGCGGGGGTGTCGTTGTCCGTTGGTTGTTCGCTTGTAGCTTCGTTGTCCAGTATCTCGTCGTCTTTCTTTTCTTCGTCCATGGTGTCTTGGTTTCGGAATTAGTCTGCAAATTTAGTGAAAGTCGAGCGGAATGCAAAACAAAAATGCAATTTTGTGTTCATTCCCGAGGCGCATCCTAAATTCGTGATAACAAATTTGCCTTTTTTCATGTTGCGTGAGCGCGTTTTTGCTCTCTCTCTTCTTTTTATTTTTTATTTTTTATTTTTTTCTTATTTAGGGGGTGCAGGGGGGTATTTTTCTTTTTTGTTTTTTCTTTTTTGTTTTTCTTTCTCTCTTTTTTATAACACAGTTATCCATTACAATACTTTTTATAACATCGTTATCCTTTACGATACTTTTTATAACATCGTTATCCTTTGCAATACTTTTTATAACATAGTTATCCTTTGCAATACTTTTTATAGCTGCCATACTTTGCCATAGCAGCAGGTTGCGCATTGTCACATGTCGCTGTTTTTGTTGTCGCGTTCTCCTCATGGTGCAAAGATATGTCATTATGTAACGAAGAGCGTGTCATTTTAATAACGCCAAGAGCCAGCACCCAATGTAGGGAATTGCTTTAGGTAATTCCTGAAGATACTTTCATCACTCGCACCTTCGCACTATCCTTTCTTGAGAAACTGTTATCATCGTCCCCCGAATGAAGATGATGTGTGCACAAATGCTTGACAACAAGAAGAAAAAAAACCGCTGGACGCTAATAAAAACTATAAAAAGGATAAAAAATGATTTTACAAGCCACCAATGATCTGAAACGCTGCCGATTCAATAAAAACGCCTAAAGGCGGGGCAAAAAAAATAAAAACATTCTTGCATCTGTTGTAATGTTCGGTAGTTTTGTTCTTACGCGAAAGATGTAACATTATTGTAACCTGTTTTTTTTGGAAATGGAGGCTTTTGTGTGTAAATTTGCAAAACAAACATAACTAATGAAACAAGAATGATGAAAAGAATTAAAATTTTCGCTATGACCCTGCTCTTAGGGTTCTATGCGGCCGCATGCAGCGGAGGTGATAAAGTGATAACCGTCAATGAACTGCCTGCCGCAGCCCAGACTTTCATTGGCAAGTATTTCGGTGCCAAGAAAGTGATGCTTGTGAAAAAGGACAAGGAGGGCGTGAAAACCTACTACGATGTGTTGATGGCCGATGGTACCAAACTGGAATTCGACAAAAAGGGTGAATGGAGAGATATAGAAACCAAGTCGGAAGGGGTGCCGGCAACACTCGTGCCGACGGAAATAAGCAGTTATGTGAGTAAGAACTATCCTGGCCAGCGCATCTTGCAGATAGACCGTGACCGTTCAGGCTTTCAGATAGAACTTTCCAACGGACTGGATTTGGAGTTCAACAAAAAATTCCAACTTGT
>CADBBP010000173.1 GCA_902792855.1 uncultured Prevotellaceae bacterium | reverse complement strand
AAGAAACCGGCGGCTATCCTCTATGACAGCCAGAGCGGAAGGGAACTGCGTGTTTATACCACCGAACCCGTCGTGCAGGTTTACACCGCCAACGGCCTCAATGGACTGCTCAAGGGAAAGAACGGCACCGCCTACCAAAAACGAACGGCTGTATGCCTGGAAACCATGCACTTGGCAGACAGTCCCAATCACCCGGAATTTCCATCAACCACCCTCAATCCGGGAGAGACCTACCACTCAAAAACCATCTTCCAATTCATCGGGAAAACCCACAAGGACAGAAACCTGGCAAAGTCCATCCTCATGTATGGCACCGCCGCCAGCCTCACCGGCCTGGGCGTGGTAGGCATCGTGTCACTCACCAAGTAAGAACTCAAGAAATCCACCATGACATTCAGGCAAAAAATGAGAATAATCTTCATCATAGCCGCCCTCCTGGCCTTCACATCCTCACAAGCACAGGAGACGACCGGCAGACATGCCACCACCGACTTGCAACAGGTGCAACCCCCGACCGACATGCTTGCCGACACCCCCACCCCACTTCACCTTCCCACACTCGACAACTCAGGCCGGGTATGGACGGGGCGCTTCCCGCTCTTCCGTCCGGGATGGAGCACCTGGAACTTGCACGAAGGTCTGAACGTCAATTTCGGAGCATCGGCGTTTGCTTCCTTTGGCAAACACGCCCACCATGGCACGGGCTTCGGGCATAATTTCTCCGCCATGTATGCCATGCCACTCACAGACAAGTTATCCGTGGCCGTCGGTGGATATTTCAACAACCTCTACTGGGCGCACAGCGCCTATCGCAGCGCCGGCCTCTCTGCTGTCATGGGGTATCAGTTCAACGAGCATTGGGAAGCCTTCCTTTATGGGCAGAAGTCGCTCATCCACGACCGCTTCACCCCCTACCCTCTCTACGACATCGGCGACCTGGGCGACCGCATCGGGGCGGCTGTCCGCTACAACGTCAACCCGTCATTCAGCGTAGAGTTGTCAGTGGAGCATGGCTCCCTCCCACACCACGACTCCCTCCACGACACCTATATGAAAATGCCGGGCGTGAAATAACCCGGCATTTTTTTAGGATTTTAGAGGATTAAAGAGGATGGGAGAGGATTTTCTAGATTTTTAGGATTTCCCAGGGCCTCCTATCATTTCAGTCTTTGCAGTGTCTCCTTGGCGTAGCTGTCACCCATGGCGGCGGCCTTGTTGACCCACTGCCTCCCCAAGTCCTTGTTTCGCTTCACGCCATAGCCGTAGTAGTAGCAGATGCCCACGCCGGTCTGTGCAGCCGGGAAACTCTGTTGGGCGGCTTTCTCCATCCAGTAGAAGGCCTGCTCGTAGTTCAGGGTGGCCCCCATGCCGTTGAAGCACATGTTGCCGTAGTTGTATTGGGCCTCGGCTATACCTTGCTCGGCGGCCTTGAGATACCACTTGGCGGCCTCCTCATAGTCCTGAGCCACATACACGCCGTTGTCGTAATAGCGGCCCAAGGCGAGTTGTGCAGAGGCGTTTCCTTTCTCCGCAGACTTGGTGTAATATTCCACGGCCTTCTTGCTGTCCTGTGGGACACCCTCGCCACGGGCGTATAGTTTGGCCACCTCGTATTGAGCACGGGCGTCGCCACTGTCGGCCAAGCGGAGATAGTAGTTGAAAGCCTTGGAGACATCCTTCTCCACGCCCTCGCCGACGAGGTAGCTGTTGGCAAGGCTGTACAAGGCTCCGGCATTGCCTTGAGCCGCGGAACGCTCCCACCATTTCACTGCCTCCTTGTAGTTCAAGTCCACACCTTTCATCTGCGCGTAGCACAAGCCTAAATTGAACTGGGCGCCGGCATGCCCCTTGTCGGCAGCCTTGCGATACCACTCCACAGCCTTGGCGTAGTTCTTGTCAAAGCCCTCCGCACCTTCGTCGTAGCAGTGCCCGAGGCTGTTCATGGCCGCCAGGCTACCCTTGTTGGCAGCCTTGGTGTACCACTCCACGGCACTTGCCATGCTCTTCGGCACGCCATAGCCCATCTCGTAGCAGTAGGCCAGGTTGAACTGCGCCTCGATGTTGCCCTTGTTGGCGGCACGGGTGTACCATTTCGTCGCCTCGGCGAAGTCGGACTTCACGCCCTTCCCGCCCAGGAGGCAGTTGGCAAGGGCCACTTGTGACTTCACATTGCCGGCGTTGGCCTCCTTGCGAAGGTTGGCCACGTCGGCTGCCGTCTGCGACATGGCAGTTAGCGAAAAGCCTGCCAGGAGCAGTGCGGCGATGATGCTTCTCTTGCTCATATTCATCCTATTTTGGTTCTGACGCTGCAAAATTAATGGAAAAAAGCGAACTTGCCAAAAAAGCGAAGTAGTTTCTATCATAGTGGCGTGAAGACGCGGAGGGTGTAGGGTGGAATGACGATGGAACCGGCGGCGGTGGCTCCCTTTTCCGTCGTCACCTGCTGGTCGTCAGGCTTTCCCGTGAAGCCTTCGTATGGTGTGCCTTGCGGTATGTCGAGGCCGTTGACGTTGAGGGTGAGCGGCACGGGGAGCGCATTGACCACCTTGACATGTCTCTTTCCTGTCTTGCTGTCCTCCACCACGCTGACCACCACGCGCCTTGCAAGCTTCTCGTCGGTGCTCACCTTGGAGGTGAGGTATCTGTCGCCGGCATGGACGGAGAAGAGGCGCTGTGTCTCATAGCTTGGTGTGGTGCGCACCTCGGTGTTGGTGAAATAAATCATGTCGGGGTTCCAGTTGTGGTGCTTGTCCTTTGCGAGCAGTGGGGCGTAGGATGTCATGGCCACCACGTCGCCGTTGCGCTCCACGTTGCAGAGGTGGATGGCCTCCGCAAGGGCGGTCTCCACATTGCTTCGCTTCGTCCGTGTGCTGGCGGCGTACTCTCCGAGATACACCTTGGGGTCGTTGCGGTCGTAGTTGTCGTAGTAGTCCTGGTGGTTGATGAACCATCCCGTGCTCTCGTAGTAATGCTCGTCCACCATGTCGATGATGTCGCGGTGCTTGCGAGCGTAGTCCCATCCCTCAACGTAGTCCGACGAGGGCGAGTGGAAGGGTCCCACGGTGCCGCAGACGACGATGTCGGGGTATTTCTCCTTGATGGCCTTGCACAGCATGCCATAGCGCTCCTCGAAGGTGGTGGAGATGAGGTCCTCGTTGCCGATGCCCACGTATTTCAGGTGGAAAGGCTCCGGATGCCCGGCGTCGGCACGCATCTTCGCCCACTTGCTCTTCGACGGGTTGCCGTTGGCCCATTCTATCATGTCGAGTATCTCCTGGCAGTAGGCCTCCATCTGCTCCATGGGTATTCCACCTTGCTGACCGCCATACCCCTCGCTGTTGGCAGCCGAGTTCTGGCAAGGCACACCGGCAGCGAGGACGGGCAACGGTTCAGCACCGATGTCCTCGCAGAACTGGAAATACTCATAGAAGCCGAGGCCGCGCGTCTGGTGGTAGTGCCAGATGTTGAAGTCGGGCTTACGCTCCTCGAGCGGCCCCACGGTGTGGTGCCAGTGGTAGATGTTGTCTATCCCCTGTCCATGGCTCATGCACCCTCCGGGGAAGCGCACGAACTTGGGCTTGAGGTCTGCGATGGTCTGCGCCAGGTCCTTGCGCAGGCCGTTCTTGCGGTGGTGGAAGGTCTCTTGCGGGAAGAGGCTCACCATGTCCACAGCGGCTTTCCCTTTCTTCAGCGGCGTGACGCGCAGCACGCATTGCAGGGGAGTGTCGCCCTCCGGCCGTGTCTTGGGTTGGTCGGTATTGAGCACGGCGGTGTAACGCTGCCATCCGATACCCTTGGTGACGAGCTTGCTCTGTGCCAGGACAAGGCCGTCGGTGGTGACGAGTTGCACCAGCCACTGCTTCTTCTTGCAGTCGATGTTGCGCACGTGCATGGAAAAGTCGTAGGCCTGACCGGGGGCGGGGTCGAAGATGCCGTCCCATCCCTCGTTGGTGAGCGGTGCGCTCTCCATCACGACGTAGTGGGGGTTGTTGGCGCTGAGGGGGTTGTCGGTTTCCACGACGATGGGCTCCGTGGAGGTCCAGGCGGTGGTGGCGTTCCACTCTCCCCTGTCTTTTGGCCCATATTCGAAGTCGCGGTTTTGCACCAGTTCGGCATAGAGTCCTCCGTCGGCGGCATAGCTGATGTCCTCGAAGAAGATGCCGATGAGTTTGTCGCTGATGGCCTTCTTCTCACCGGTGTTGACGCTGAGGGTGGCTGTGGCGCCCTGCAAGCCCTGGAAACGGGTGGCGTCGTCGCCCATCCGCTCGGCACTGAGCTCTCCGTCGCGGCGGAGGAGTTCGAAATGTGCCAAGAGGCGTATGAGTTCGCCCTGGGTGATGTCAAAAATCTGCCCGTCAAACTGCTTGTCGCCGATGGTGACGCCGGAGGTGCCCCATGCGGCGTCGCCGATGCTGCTCTCCTCGTCAGTGGAAAACGTGCGGAAGTCGTTGGAAGCGCACACATATCTCCGCCGCTCCCCCGACTTGTAATAGATGTCGAACTTTCCCTCGTCGCCCTCAAAGACGATGGGTTGCTCGCAGGTGGGTGTGCTCATGCGTGGGTAGTCCTGTGGCCGCCAGGTGATGAGGTCGGGACTGTAGGCTGCTGCGAAGCATGGTGTGTTGTTGTTGAGCTGCCACACGGCGCGCCATGTGCCGTCGGCGGCGCGCACCAAGTTGGGATAGTACATGCGTTTCTCTGCGCCCCACTGCCCGTAGTCGGAGGCGCACAGCTGTCCTATCTCATGCCACTGGTTGTCAAAGTCAAGATAGGCGGCATGGAGGCCGGCGTGTTCGCCGGGGCAATAGATGAATAGTTGCCGGGGAATGTCGTCGCCCTCGTTCTGTGCCGGGGCGGGCAGTGTGATGGCAAGCGAGGCAAGCAGGGCCATCGTGCCAAGCAGTAGTTGGTGGTGTCTCATGTCTTTATTTTTTTGCTTTTTTTATATCAGAGGATGGAAGAGGATGCTCTAGGAGGTCCTAGGGAGTCCTAGGATGTCCTAGGATGTCCTAGAGAGTCCTAGAGAGTCCTAGGAAATCCTAGAGCATCCCTGCTCCTCATTTGAGAAAAGGATTTACACTCTCATCGGGCCCGAGGTAAAATCCCGGCTCCGAGGGCTGGTTGTATCCTACATTCTGTGCGGCGGTGGAGAGGCGGTAGGGGATGTCCTCCATCAGGCAGTTGATGCGATGCTCGGTGGGGATGGTGGTGACGAAGATGCGCAGTTCGCTGCTGTCGGGTGTGCGCGCCACCACCTCCTCCCTCCAGTCGCCGAGGATGTCGGCGGCGAGGGCGGGGTTGGACTTTGTGCCGTTGTTGAAGACGATGCCCTCGAAGCGTTCCACCTCGCGGATGGTTTTGTCGGTCCAGTCGTATTTGGTCACCGCTCCGCGGTCGAGGAGTTCGCGGAGGAGGTCGCCGTCCCACCAGATGCCGAAGTTGATGGAGAGGTGCCTGCCACCGAGTGCCAGGTGCTGTTGGTGCTGCGGGTCGTCGGGGTCTTTGGCGCTGCCGATGACCTCGCCCCGGATGTTGCGTATGCCATGGCTGTCGCTGCTCCACATCTCCACGCCGGGGTTGGTGGGGTCGATGTCGGCGGCCATGCACCGGCCGACGTCGCTATTCGAGGGGATTTGGAAGATGACCTCGCCCGTCGCGGCGTCGCGCAAGTCGGAACCGTCGCGGCGGTTCTCATGGCAGTCCCACACCTGCAGGCGGGTGCTCTTCGGGTCGAAAGCCATGAGGTGGATGGCGTCGCCGTGCCCCATGCGGGTGTTGTAGAGCCCGCGGCCATCGTGATCGACGGCCATGGAGCCGTATGTGATTTCGTCGCATCCGTCGCCGTCCACGTCGGCCACGCGGAGGTTGTGGTTGCCCTGCCCGGCATAGTCGGCCCATTGTGGCTCGTTGGTGTCGAAGGTCCAGCGGTTTGTCAGTTCCTTGCCGTCCCAGTCCCATGCAGCGATGACGGTGCGCGTGTAGTATCCCCGGCAGAAGATGCCGCTGAGGCGTCGCCCGTCGAGGTATCCGGCGGCGGCGAGCATGCGGTCGGCGCGGTTGGCGTAGCTGTCGCCCCAGTCCATGGGGTCGCCGCGCTGAGGGATGTAGGGCTTGCTGTCCATGGCCTCACCGGTCATGCCGTTGAAGACGGTGATGTATTCCGGACCGGTGAGGATGCGGCCGGTCATGGGCCGCTCCCGCCGGTTGTATTTGCCCCACTCCTTCTCTGGCTTCGGTGCCTGGGCCTCTCCGGTGGGTCGGTGGCGGTGGTCGGCAGTGGAGTCGCCGATCACCTTGCCTTGTGCGTCGCGGGTGCCGTCGGCGGTGCGCACCATCATTTCGGCGCGGCCGTCACCGTCGAAGTCGCCGACGATGAACGGTACGTAATGCGCCCCGCTGCGGATGTTGACGCCCATGTCGATGCGCCAGAGCAGCGTACCGTCGAGGCGGTAGCAGTCGAAGAGCGTGGGGCCGGTGAAGCCGTCGTGGGCGTTGTCGCGGGCGTTGGAGGGGTCCCATTTCAATACGAGTTCATACTGTCCGTCGCCGTCCATGTCGCCCACGCTGGCGTCGTTGGCGGAGTAGGTGAAGGAGCGGCCGTCGGGGGTCGTGCCGCCGTCGGGCTTCTGCAGGGGGATGGCGATGTAGCCGTCGGGGGCTCCGGCGGCGAGGGTGTAACTGCCGTCGCACCCGCCGCCGCGCACCTCGTAGGTGGCGGCACCTGGCAGTGGGTGCTCGTCGATGAGCATCGTCCCTCCCGTGGTCAGGGGACTGGCGTTGAGTTTCTCCCCGTTTCTATAGACGTCGAGGCGTCGCTGCTGAGCGTGCGCCAACTCACCACCACCCGTTCACCGCTGCGCACGGCCACCACGCCTCGGTTGAGACGCTCGCGGCTCATCTTTTCCAAATCGTAGCGGGGTTGTGCGATGGCTGTCATAAACCCGCACAACATAATGGCAAAAAAGAGTGTTCTCCTCATGGTTTCCAATATTGTTATTTCATCATTTCCCACAGTCAGACAGACCGACACGCTCCGCCAGTCGTTGCAACATAGCCTTGTATCTTTCCGTCTTTTTCATCGTGCATGCAAATTTATAATTTTTTTCCCACATACAAGGCAGATGGGCAAAGAAAAATGGATGTTGCCAATTTTTGATGCAAAAATATAAATTCGGCAACAAACCAAATTATTGCCGAATTTATATCAAAAGCCTTGAAAGATTTGTATGCAATCTGTGCAGCGAAATGTCTGGACTGGCACTTGTCCATCCCGAGAAGAGACTTCTCTTCTTTGTTGCAATTATGTAAAGCTTTACATAATTGCAACCAATCGCTGACCTTCATCGTAGAGCACGACGGCAAGGTGGTGGCCACGACAAACAGCCATATCAACTATGAGCCCAACCAATTGCTTGGCACACCCGACCAACCCACCGACATCAGTTTCGTGCCACTCAGCGACATGCCAAATGATGGCAAATGGTATTCCATCTCGGGCATCCAACTGCCCAGGAAACCAAGCGCAAGCGGTCTCTACATCCACAACGGACAAGTAATAACAGTAAAGTAAAAAAATATGAAAAAGATGATTTTGGCACTGGCAGCCCTCGCCTTCATGGCGTGGGGCTGCTCCTCTGACGACGACGATGACAATACTCCGACCCCGCCAGAACCTGACACCCCGGCCATACTCACCCCCGGGACAGACGAGCGACCCACATGGCCTGCCATCAATTTCGACCTGTATGAGCAGAACATGTATGTGGAGATACAATTACAAGACATTTTTTTAGACCATGCCTCTGATGCCGATCTGCTCAGTGCCAAAATTGGCGATGAGATACGTGGTGTGGCCAAACCGCTGGCCATAGACGGGACATGGGTCTTCCCTTTGTTCATCGCTGCCAACGAATCTGGTGGAAGCATCACCCTTTCTTACTATTGCGAGCGGCTTCACCGCATTTTCAACAAAACCGACTGGACGCATTTCGATGCCAACACGGTGCCTACAGGCGATGACGAGTTACATCGACCCATATTTGTGAAATAAGCATGCTAACGACAACGAAAAAAGACATGTTCATAACCTGAAACAGGCATCGTATTGGTGCCGCATGATTTGGCCAGACAGGAAGTATTTCCCACTTTTTCCAAAAAAAATCCTCCTGAGCAATACAAATTCACAATAAAGTTGTATATTTGCACCATCATTGCGAAAAGATTGAAGAAAC
>CADBBP010000172.1 GCA_902792855.1 uncultured Prevotellaceae bacterium | reverse complement strand
GTTCGATTTCTCGCGAAGCGACTAAAAAAAAGTTCCCTCGCCAAAGGCAACTTCCTTTGGTATTTGCTCCTTATTAAAACTAAAGGGATTTTCATCCGTCGAAAATTTTCCTTCGCCAAAGGCGACTAAAAAAGGGTGCCCTAACGGGCAGAACCATCGGTCGACGTGCGAAGCGAAAGTCAAATCTCACAAATCGGTACAAATTGTACAAATCTCACAAATCATTCCAAACAATAAGATTTGAAAGATTTGAAAGATTTGAATAGATTTGTAGAATTTGACTTCGTCGACCGTTGGTTCTCGCGAAGCGACTACATCATTCTAAATATCATTCTAAATACCAATTATAAATATAATTTTGAGGAGCGTAGCGACGACCAATGATGATGTGGTCGCTTCGCTCAAAATGGTATTTAGAATTTTTATTTAAAATTTGATTTAAAATCATTCTAATTATCATTCTAAATACCAATACAATTTGAAAGATTTGAAACCTCAAAACTCAAACCTCAAACCTCAAATCTCAAACCTCAAATTCGTTACTTAAATGGCAACATCCCCAAGGAAAAAGAAAAAGAATGAGGAAAAAAGGAGTGGTTTGCAATATATTTTGTATTTTTGCAACTTCTTTCAGTGAATCCTCAAAAAATTTGCTTCAGCAGATATGAAAAAACGAACATTCATTGCAGTATGGCTACTGGCGCTGGTCGCCATTGCCTGCGCTTTGCTGGTGTATGAAAACGCCCTGCTCTGGAAAATCCAGGAGATGAACCTTTTCCTCAACACCTCGCTGTATTTCAAGCAGCAGATGGTGGTGTCGGGCGGAATGCTCACCTATCTCGGCACCTTTTTCACCCAGTTTCTCCATTATCCCGTGGTGGGTGTGCTGCTGCTCTGCGCGTGGTGGCTGGCACTGATGGGATTGGTGAAGCGCACCTTCCAAGTACCCGACAAGTGGGCGGCACTGATGCTGATACCCGTCGCACTCCTGCTGCTCACCATCGTTGACCAGGGCTACTGGGTCTATTTCCTCAAGTTGCGCGGCCATTTCTTCGTCGCCACCATCGGCTGCACGGCGGTGACGGCTTTGCTCTGGTGCTTCCGCAGCATCCCAGGTCCTATCCTGCGCACGATATTCCTGTTGGTCGTCGCCCTGGCCTCCTATCCGCTGATGGGCATCTACGGGTTGGCGGCCGTGTTGTTGATGGGCGTCTGGTCTTGGCGGTTGTACAGCCGTGGCACGGCCATTCTCAATAGCATATTGGCTGCGGTCAGCGTGGCGGCCGTCCCCTTGCTGTGTTACAACTATGTCTATCATGAGACCAACATCACCAACATCTATTTCACCGAGCTCCCCCTCTTTTTCCTGACGAAGGAGTATCACCAATATTACATCCCCTATTATCTGCTGCTGCTCTTCTTTGTCGTCATGGCATGCATCCCTTGGTCGCGAGTGAAGACCGTCGCTGCCGCCCCCGTGCAGAAGCCGAAGGAAGTGACCGAGCCACGGGCCGTGAGGAGGGAAAGGCAGAAGCAACAGAAAAAGAACAAGCAAGGCAAGGCCCCGAAAAAGCCTCTCGCCGAGAGAGGATGGTATCGCCAGGTGGCGGCATACGGATGGACCATCTGCATCGTGGCGTTGCTGGCCGTCGGCGTGTCATTTTTCTGGTTCAAGGATTCCAATTACCATCGTGAACTGAGGATGCAGCATTGCATCGACCGCCTCGACTGGCAGGGCGTGGTGGACGAGGCTGCCGCCCAAGAGGACGAGCCCACACGCGCCATCGTGATGATGAAAAACCTGGCACTCTTCCGTCTGGGACGTCAGAGCACGGAGATGTATAATTTCAAGAACGGCTCCAAGAAGAGCTGCGCACCCTTCGACGTCCGCATGATGCAGGTCATCGGAATGCTCATCTATTACCAATACGGCAAGTTGAACGACTGCACCCGTCTGACCATGGAGATGGGGGTGGAATATGACTGGCGGACGGAGTATTACAAATATCTGACCCGCTGCGCCATCCTCGACGGCGACAAGTCTCTGGCAAGAAAATACATCAACATCCTGAAAAAGACCACCTTCTTCAAAGACTGGGCGGCATGGGCAGAGAACCTGATGAACCATCCCGACCAGATAGCCAAAGACACGGAGATGGAGCCCATCACACACATGCTGCACTATGCCAACGAACTGAGTTCCGACAATGGCTTCGTGGAAGAATACGTGATGAAGCATCTCGCCCGAAGCATCTACACCGACGACCCGGTCTTCCAGGAGCAATGCCTGCTGGCTGCCATGTGGCTGAAGAATCCCGAGATCTTCTGGTACCAATTCAACAACTATGTCCGCCTGCATCCAAACCAGAAGATACCGCAGTATTACCAGCAGGCCGCCTTCACGTTTGGCGTGGAGGGCGGTCTCGACATCGACCGCATGCCCTTCGACCCGGAGGTGCGGGCAAGCCACGACCGGTTCTCGCAGGCTGCCTCCCGATACGATGGCAGGGACATGGTGGAAGCGCGGAAACTGTTGTACCCGCTGCATGGCAACACCTATTTTTATGATTATTACCTGATGTCAGACTTACCGCAATATTAAGTTCTGGCACAAAAAAAGTCAAATGAAGTGTGAAACTTAAAATCTCTCGCGTCATCAGATGATTGATTTATTTAAACATATAATTGCCATATAATTTATCATGTAATTTAAAAACAATTTATGAAAATTCGTGTCAAAATAATTGCCATAAAATTATCATACAATTCCGCAAGTCAAGGAATTAATGAATAATTCGTGGTAATTCGTGTTAAAAATACATCATTCATCTACATGTTTCAAGTCTTCAGACCAAATTGTCAAGTCAATTAAATAACAGTTCATTAGAGTTATGAAAACAATGAGATTTTGGGTTGCCCTCGTGGGCATCGTCTCGCTGATGTCGTGTGGAAAGGTGTCCGTACCTACCGACTACACCCAGTCGTCAGCCTTCCCGGCCATATATCCCGACTATGTCAATGTGACCATCCCCGTGAACATCGCGCCCCTGACGTTCGAGGCCGACGAGCCTGCCGACGAGATGGTGGCCAGCTACACCGCCGGGGAGCAAGTGGTGGTGTGCGGCGGACAGATGCAGCCCGAGATGGACGAATGGCGCGAACTGACTGCCAAGGCGAAGGGCGGAGCCATCAAGGTGGACGTCTATTTGCGAAAGGATGACAAATGGACCCATTACAAGCCTTTCAACCTGTATGTGTCGCCCGACTCCATCGACCCGTACATCAGCTACCGTCTGATCTCACCCTCTTTCATCACCTACGAGTCGTTGACCATCAACCAGCGCTGCTTGGAGAATTACGACGAGAGCGTCATCTACGACAATTTCCTTTGTGGACACGAGAAGGACGGGCAGTGCATCAACTGCCACCACTACCAGAACTACAACCCGCAGCGGATGCAGTTTCATGCCCGGCAAACGCTTGGCGGCACCGTGGTGGCATACGATGGGAAGTTGAAAAAAGTGAACATGAAGAACGACTCCATCCTCTCCGCAGGTGTCTATCCGGCCTGGCATCCCTGGCTCAACTTCATCGTCTATGCCACCGACAAGACTTTCCAGAAATTCCACACCGTGCACAAGAACAAAGTGGAGGTCTATGACTTGGCGAGCGACATCATCGCATACGACGTGGAGAAAGACTTGGTGACCAACTTGGAGAACGACACGACGGAGTTTGAGGTGTTCCCCTGCTGGGCGCCCGACGGCAAGACCCTCTATTATTGCAGCGGCCATTTCATCGACGCCGACTCGGTGACATCCAAAAACAAGGACGTGTCTGCAAGATACAACAAACTGAAATACAACATCTACAAGAAGAGTTTCGACCCTGAGACCATGGTCTTCGGGCCACGCGAGTTGGTTTTCGACGCCGCCGCCGTGGGTCAGAGCGCCGTCTTGCCGCGCATCTCTCCCGACGGGCGCTACCTGCTCTTCTCCAGTGCCGAATGGGGATATTTCCACATCTGGCACCATGACGCCGACCTGTGGCTGATGGACCTGGGGAGTGGCGAGGTGCGCAAACTGAACGAGTGGAACTCACCCGACACGGAGAGTTATCATTCATGGTCGAGCAACGGGCGATGGGTGATTTTCAGCAGCCGCCGCGACGACGGGTCGTTCACCAGGCCTTTCATCGCTCATTTCGACGCCAAAGGTCATGGCAGCAAGCCTTTTGAACTGCCTTCCGCCGATGCCGACTATCACCGGCAGTTCATGCGCAGCTACAACGTCCCGGAGTTCATGCGCGGGCCTGTCACCATCACGCCACAAGAATTTGCCGACGTGCTGAAAAGGGATGGCGTCAACGTGAAATATGTCGGGCGGCTGAGACAAGAGGGCCAGCAGGCCACCGAATAAAATCACCTCGCCAAGAACCGGCACCCAATGTAAGGAATATCATAGAGGGGACGAACTCCCCATCTATGATTTGAGGGGGCGATTCCTCCCTTGCCCGAGGGGAGGTGGTCGAAGACCGGGGGAGAGGGAGCCACCCGAATCCCATATAAGAAGACAACTCAGACTCCCTCGATAATGAATTGCGAAACAAAAAGGTTTGCATGCTTGGATAATTCGCATAATTTTCATAACTTTGCTTGCGATTTGCGAAGACGCACACGCCCACTCATTCAAACACGGTTGATGGCACTTCAGCAATCGCTGTTTTGCAGCATCAATGAAAAAAGTACAAGCCATGGCAGCAAAGAGAAAATATCCGGTAGGCATCCAAAGCTTTGAGAAAATCCGCAAAGAAGGATATGTTTACATAGACAAGACCCCGCTCATCTACAAGATGATTACCGAGGGCTGTCCTTACTTCCTGAGCAGACCCCGCCGCTTCGGCAAGTCGCTGCTGGTTTCAACGCTTGCCGCCGTTTTCGAGGGTCGCCGCGAACTGTTCGAGGCGTTCACAACGGAAGACGGCATCGAGCAACCACAACTCTACATCGCCACCACCAACTGGCGGTGGGAGAAACACCCGGTGATAAGGTTCGATTTCAGCGCCATCAATCTCACGTCTATAGAGAAATTAGACGAGTATATCGACAAAACACTAGCAGACTACGAAAAACTGTACGGCCTTTCTGCTGGCAACGCCAGCACCAGTCCTCGCATGGTGGATATCATCCACGCAGCCCACGAGCAGACGGGGCGCAAGGTGGTGGTGCTCTGCGACGAGTACGACAACATGATGCTCCACAGCATCGGAAATCCTAAGCAACAGACTATCGTGCGCGAGCGTTTTCAGGATTTGTTCGCCCCCTTGAAGAGCCAGGACGACCACCTGCAGTTCGTCTTCATCACCGGCATCTCGAAGTTCTCGCAAATGGGCATCTTCTCGAAACTCAACAACCTGGAGAACATATCGATGCAACCCGCCTACGAGAGCCTCTGCGGCATCAGCGAGGAGGAACTGACCACCGTGCTACGCCCCGACATCGAACTGATGGCTGCCAACCGTGGAAAGACCTACGACGAGACGCTGGCCGCGCTGAAACGCATGTACGACGGCTACCACTTCAGCAAACGCATAACCGATATGTACAACCCCTTCAGCATGGTGAACGCCCTGAAGTCGGGAGAAATAGATAAATACTGGTTCGACAGTGCCACGCCGAGTGCCCTCATCGCCATGCTCCGTGAAATGCCGCCATTGGAAATCAGCGACGTGGAGGGGGCCTTATGCGAGTCGGATGACTTCAACAAGGCATTCGACAGCTACCAGGCCCCGCTGCCAGTGCTCTACCAGAGCGGCTACCTCACCATCAAGTCATACGACGAGGAGGATGACCTCTATACGCTGGGATTACCAAACGAGGAAGTGAGGAAGGGCTTTGCCGGCAGTCTCTATAGTTATGTCACTAATTCGATGGGCAATGACCGCGAACGTTCTGCACTGATGAAGGCCTACAAGGCGTTCAGCCGTACCGATGACCTCCCTGCCTTCATCGAGGGCATCAAGACGTTCTTCGCAGGAGTGCCCTATCATTGGGAAAAGGACAATCGTAACGAACACTATTACCACGCGCTGCTCTACACGCTGCTCATGGCCTTCGGTGCCGACGTCCGTGCCGAGGAGCCGAGTGCCAGGGGCCGTAGCGACATCACGCTTAAGATGCCCAAGGGTATTTACGTCATGGAACTGAAATACGACGACACCGTGGAAGCCGCCCTCGACCAGATCGACAGCAAGGGCTATGCCGAGAAGTACCGGCTCGACGGCCTCCCTGTCACCAAGGTCGGCATCGCCTTCTCCTCCACTGAACGCAACATCACCGACTGGGAGGCTGTGCCTGCTAACACTTGACAGGCATTCTGGGTCCAGCGAGATTTCATAAATCAGGGGGACGGGGAATTTGATTCGAAAATCCTGTTTTGTCATACTGAGTACCGGCAATATCGCTGCCGATATCTTGCCAAACCCCATAAGTTTCTGTGTCGGAATGCCAATCATCATAAAAACCATCACCGTCTTCATCCACTCCTGTGGAATACAGATAGGTCACATCGTTATATACAATATAAGCAATAAATGTAAAAATTCGTGTTTTTCGTTTTTTTCGATGTTCAAAGACTATGCAAGTAATAAATGTAAAAATTCGTGTTTTTCGATGTTAAAAGACGCCAAAAGATGTAAACACGAATTTTCACGCGCTCGACATCGCTTCGCTTGTCGAAGAATTATTCAAAAATTGTGATTATAGATAATTTATGAAATGATTATCCGCAATTATCCGTAAAGCGTGTCCCAAAATGAATGTCAAGTTCGTTTACGCCAAGAACTGGCAGCCAATGTAGGGAATTACTTCATGTAATTCCTTGCACCACAAATGGTTAATAATAGACCTGCCTCTTGGCTTTAGGAATTACATGAAGTAATTCCCTACG
>CADBBP010000171.1 GCA_902792855.1 uncultured Prevotellaceae bacterium | reverse complement strand
CAGCACGGAATTTTACGAAGGTGCGGTTGGATTAATTATGTAGGACGGCCTGTAAGGCCAACGAGATATCAGCCCGGGGCAACGCCCTGGGAATCCGTGGAGTGCGACTGCCGCCCTGGAAGGGCAAAAGCTTTACCAAAACACCATTCTTTTGCCCTTTCAGGGCGAATTTACCCCTTTCCCACAACCCAGGGCGTTGCCCTGGGCTATGAGCTAGCTGCCCTTTCAGGGCGTTTCATTCGTACAGGTTGAAAAAATTACCTACGGAGAAGGGATGGAACGGGAGGTACGGGCACCTTGTAGAGAAGGGACTGCAGGGGCGGAACTCATCGTTGTGGAGAAAGGGGGCGGCTTTTTTGTTTTAAAAAGGGGGTGGCTTTCTTTTGTGGATGGAAAAAAATGCTTACCTTTGCATACACGACCATGGAAAAAGAAAGGAGCCCCATGGCAAGACCGCCATCACCACCCTTCCCTTGGACGAGATAGAGAAGTTATGACCTATATATAAAAGCACAAGAACACCATCAAGAAACCAACAATGGAATATATCGTATCAGCCCGCAAATACCGCCCCATGACGTTTGGCAGCGTCGTGGGCCAGACGGCATTGACAACGACGCTAAAGAACGCGGTGAAGAGCGGCAAGCTTGCCCATGCGTTCCTCTTCTGCGGCCCCCGCGGTGTAGGCAAGACGACGTGCGCCCGCATTTTCGCCAAGACCATCAACTGCGAGCACGTGGGACCCGACGGCGAGGCCTGCAACGAATGTGAGAGTTGCCGTGCCTTCAACGAGCAGCGCTCATTGAACATCTTCGAGTTGGACGCCGCGAGCAACAACGGCGTTGACAGCATGCGCCAACTGACAGAGCAGACACGCATCCCCCCGCAGATGGGCCGCTACAAGGTCTTCATCATCGACGAGGTGCACATGCTCTCCGCACAAGCCTTCAACGCCTTCCTCAAGACGCTGGAAGAGCCCCCCTCGTATGTCATCTTCATCCTCGCCACGACGGAGAAGCACAAAATCCTGCCCACCATCATCTCACGGTGCCAGATTTACGACTTCGAGCGCATGGACGTGGGCCACACCGTGGCACACCTGAAGATGGTGGCCGAGAAAGAGGGCGTGACCTACGACGAGGAGTCATTGGCCCTGATTGCGGAGAAGGCCGACGGCGGCATGCGCGACGCCCTCTCCATCTTCGACCAGTGCGTCAGCTTCTGCGGCGGCACGCTCAGTTACGACAAGGTGGTGAGCAACCTCAACGTCCTTGCGAGCGACAACTACTTCCAGTTGGTGGACTTGTGCTTGGAGGACAAGGTGGCCGACGTGATGGTGCTTGTGAACAGCATCATCAGCAACGGCTTCGACGGCGGGCAGTTGGTGAACGGCCTTGCCAGTCACCTCCGCAACGTCCTGATGGCCAAGGACCCCACCACCCTACCCCTCCTGGAGGTGAGCGAGCGCCAGCGCGCCCGCTATGGCGAGCAGGCCCGCAAATGCCCACCCCGCTTCATCTACCAGGCCCTCCGCTACTGCAACGAGTGCGACCAGGGCTACCGCCAGAGCAGCAACAAGCGCCTCCTTGTGGAACTGACGCTCATCGAGGTGGCCCAGATTTTGCAGGACGACGAGGCCGGGGCGGGCCGCCCCCGCAAGACATTGAAATCCCTGTTCAAAAAACTCGTAGCGCTCGGTCAGCAGAAAGCGGCAACGCAGGTGGCCGCGACCGAACGCCATGGCTCCCCGCGGCCCCAGGCGGCCCCGGCCATGGCTGCTACGCCCACGCCTGAGACACGACCCGCTGCCACACCGGCGGCAAGCACCACCACCCCTCCCGCCGCCTCGCCGGCGGCAAGCACCTCCTCTCCCGTTGCCTCGCCGGCGGCGAGCACGGCTGCTCCCCCTTCCGCTGCCCCGCGCCGCCCCATTCCGGGCATTCGCCCTCGCGGCTTGGGCATGTTCAAACAGATGGAGGCGAAGAAAGAGACCGCCCAACAGGAAGAGGTGGAGATCATCAACAAGGAGGAGCAAAAACCTTTCAGCCAGGAGGACCTCGCCCGTGAGTGGCTGGCCATGTGCAACCGCATGCAGAAGCCCCTCCCCGGCCTCGCCCCCCGCCTGAAAAACATCATCCCCCTCATCACCGACTACCCCAACATCGAGATTGTGGTTGACAACCGTCAGTTATTAGAGCAAATCTCCCAACTGAAGGGCCGCATCCGCAAGACGATGGCAGTGTATCTACACAACGGAAACATCGACTTCAACATCCGTCTGGCGAAGGCCGAGGAGGTGAAGCCGGTGCTTTCCAAGCGTGAGCTGTTCGAGAAAATCAGCAAGGAAAACCACGCCATCGAGCTGCTGCGCCAGCAGCTCGACTTGGAACTGGCATAGAGGAGTTTAAGGGGTTTAAGGAGTTTAAAGAGTTTAAGGGGTTTAAAGAGTTTAAGGGGTTTAAGGACTTTAGGGTCTTTAAGGTCTAAATGAGCGTCATACCGAGGCGGCGGCATTCCTGCCTCATGTCATCGGGCCAGATGCTGGCTTGTATCTCGCCGATGTGCGCTTTATGGAGCAGCATGAGGCATAGGCGGCTTTGGCCGATGCCACCACCGATGCTAAGAGGGAGCTTTCCACCAAGCAGTTGCTGGTGGAAGAACAGTTTTTCACGCTCCTGCTTGCCGGTGATTTGCAGTTGTCGAAGGAGTGCCTCCTTGTCCACGCGAATGCCCATGGAGGAGAGTTCGAGGGAACGCCCGAGCACGGGGTACCAGATGAGGACGTCACCATTAAGCCCAATGTTGCCATCTTCGCCGATGGTGGACCAGTCGTCGTAGTCGGGGGCCCTTCCGTCGTGCGGCTCGCCGTTGGAGAGTTTTCCTCCAATGCCGATGATGAACACCGCGCCGTATTTCTTGCAAATCTCGTCCTCCCTTTCCTTCGGTGTCATGTCGGGGAACATCTGCAGGAGTTCTTCGCTGTGTATGAAATGGATGTCCTTGGGGAGGAAAGGCTTGATTTGCGGGTATGTCTCGCAGACGAGGTATTCCGTCCTCCTGATGGCGTGGTAAATTCTCCTGACGACATCCTTGAGGTATTCCTGTGTCCTCTCCTTTTGTGTGATGACCGCCTCCCAGTCCCACTGGTCCACATAGAGAGAGTGTATGTTGTCGAGTTCCTCGTCCGCCCTGATGGCGTTCATGTCGGTATAGATGCCATAACCGGGTTCGATGTCGTACTCAGCGAGCGTGAGCCTCTTCCATTTAGCGAGCGAGTGCACCACTTCCGCACAGGCGTCGTCGAGGTCCTTGATGGGGAAGGTGACGGGTCTCTCCACTCCGTTGAGGTCGTCGTTGATGCCGAGTCCTTGCAGCACGAAAAGGGGTGCTGTCACGCGGTGGAGCCTTAGTTCAGTGCTAAGGTTTTGCTGGAAGAAGTCCTTAATCAGTTTGATGCCCTTCTCCGTATGCCGCCTGTCGAGCAGCGGCCTGTAGTTGACGGGCTTGATGAGTTTGCTCATTTCTAATGTGAATTGGTTTACCACGCCAATGGCATGGCCATGTTTTGTATTGCGGTGCAAAGGTAGGCAAAAAAAGTAATATGAAAGAATATTTGGCGCAAAATTGTGCAAAAAGATAGCAAATTTCCATTTTTCATGTCATTTTGCACGATTGAAGACCTCATATCGTCGAAAAACGCCTTGGATGACCATTCGCCGTGCCTGCCCCGGGAGATGGCGACGGCATGGGTAGAAGCCGGGCGGAGACGGCGCCCATTCGCTTTTTTTAGGGGAAAATTTGTATTATTCGCAAAATATGATTACCTTTGCCCCACATTTTTTGCACGGTCCCGTAGCTTAGCTGAATAGAGCGTCAGATTCCGGTTCTGAAGGTCTTGGGTTTGAATCCCAACGGGATCACGAAAGACAAAGAGTTCTGAAGGATGAAAACTTGTTTTCAAATCCTTCAGGGCTCTTTGGATTTTGTAGGATGGCTCTAAAGAAACATTGCCATATACATTGGCAGTAATATCAAGTCCTGCTCTTTACGGATATCCTTCGAATGAAGGAGGTATCGCTGCAGGATGCGGGCCGAGAACTTTTTCTGGAATTCATCGATGGAAACATGAAGATTTGATGTCGTGCGCACCGGCCTCTTGGCGTTAGAACTTCACACGAACACCGGCTGAGAGGACACCCTGCTCACCCATACCAAACTCTGCAAACCCCCTTACTTTCTCTGATCCAGCCTCAAAACCGATAAGCGTGGCCTGGAAGTTGATCATGAATTCTGACTCACTGTTCAGATCCTTCTCGCCTCTGCTGTTGTCCTGCACTTCCTTTTCATACGAATAGGTAGCACCGATGGCGAGTTTGGAGTAGAGGCCGATATGCTCACGTCGGAGCCAGTCAAACTTCACAGCGGGCATCAGCGTCGCAAAGCATTTCTCACCTTTACCCACCTTTTCCTTGGTCGTGTTGCCATTATTGTCCTGCCAGTTGCAATACATGTCGTTGCTGTAGTAGTTAAGACAGCCGATAGCACCGACGCTCAGCCATGGTTTCAAGTGATGGAAAAACTCAACAGAGAATGACGGGACATAGGAATTGTCGTCATAGGTTGAATAACCAACATAATGGCCGCCTGTGGCAAGGCCTGTGACAAAAGTTGAGCCGATCACCTCAGATAACTCTGAGAAAACGTTGAGGACCTGTGTGTTGGTGATGTAACCAATACTGATTGCCACCTCATTCTTGGTTCCATACTCATAACGTAACTGTGTCTGTGCCTGTGCGTTCACACTGAAGCCGCAGAGAAGGATGGCGGCGAACATCCATGATGCCAACTTTTTCATGATTGTATTTTTTTGTTCTTTTTTTATTCTTGACTGCGAGCCTTTGTTCTTGACTGCTTTGCAAAGTTATGCAAATTTCCGATATACCACAAGATTTATTCCCGTTTTTTGGAAAAACTCATGCGGCACCAGCATCTATTATGCGACAAAATCCATCATCACCATCAATTTTTGTCGCACGGGATACAAAAAGTGTCAATCCATCATGTAATTCCTAACGCCAAAAGGCCGGTGCGCACGTAGGGGGAATTACTTGATATGTCAAAGGGCTTGAAAATCGCGAAAGAGGTGCGACATTCAAGCCCTTGTATGATTTATCTACGAGATTACAGTGTGGGTGGCGTTGGATCTTTGGCAGAGTCACCCCTGATGGCGCCCGAGGCGGGTGGGGTTACGGGTTCGTCGGGTGGTGTGACAACCGGTTCATCGGCGGCCGGCGCTTCAATGCCGGAGATGAGTTTCGAGAGTGCTGTGGCGTCTTCGAAATCCACAACATTGTCATTGTTGATGTCAGCCTTATCCACTTTGAAGCCGGAAAGGGTCTGCCCTTGGACATGCTTGACGATGTGCACCACGTCGAGGGCATCCACGAGGCCGTCGTTGTTGACATCGTTCTTCACATTGGTTGCGGCAGCCATGGCCTTCCCACTAAGACTGGATTGGCTTGCAGAGTTTGAGGCGATGAAATTTACCTCCTGCGCCGTGGTAGTCAAAGCGCAAACAACTGACAAACAAGCAATTAAAATTGATTTCATCATGATTTCAGTTCCTCCTTTTTCCCAAAAAGATGCAAATAAGCAGATTTTGAGTGCAAAGTTAACACTTATTTTTCAATCTTGCAAGAAAAAATGGAAAAGAAAACAAAAAAAGATGAGAGAGGGGGATTGCTGCGGCAAAGCAGCAGATTACGGAGAAGACAAATGATGGCGAAAAGCGGGGGGGCAAACGGCGAAGAACGAGGGCGAGGCAAACGGCGAAGCGAACGGAGAAGGGCGGGATGCTAAAAGATGACGAGGGATTTCACATAGTCTTGAAGGATGCCGGCATACTGGTTTTGGGAATCGGCAATGAGGATGATGACCTGAGCGCCATTTTTGAGTTTGGGGCCGAGGCACATCCCTTCGTAGTTGGCGATGTTGAAATCGAGGAGACCAATGGCGGTGCTCCACTCTGTGAGCAGTTCCTTTTTTAGAGGGGGCGAACAAGGGGCCTTTTTGTCGATGGGCGAACAATGGGCCTTTTTATTGTTGGCCGTGCAGGGGGTGGGTTTTACGACGTAGATTTTGGAGTTGACGTAAGCACCGATTTTTGATTCAGGGACGGCGAACTCCCTCTCCATGACGAGGAGCCTTCCGTCGTCCATAGCCGCCAAGGCGCTCACCCCATGGGCGAAATGCTGCGGCTCCGCCTCAGCGATGGGTTTGTCCATGACATACCAATATTGTTCCACGAGTTGGAGCGAGTCGTCGAAGGACAGCAGTCGGAGTTTGTTTTCCACCCCGTTTGTTGGCGTGGCCTGTGGTCCGTCTCCCGGCAGGGTGCTCTCGGTTGTCGTCCAGAAGCGGTGAGTCTCAGCGTTGTAGGAGAGAGCCTCGAGGCCATAGTTATTTGTTGCCGTGGCGATGATTTCCGGCAAGAGGAGTTTTTTGCCCGTGGGTTTTCCTTCGAGCGACAGTTCCATCACCTCGTTGTCTTTCTCCCCGGAGACGAAGAGCGTTCCCCTGTTTTTACACCAAGCCACCCCCTCGCTGTCCCTTCCCGGTATTCCAGCATCCACGAAATCGATGCACCTTGCCGAAGTGATGTCTCCGAGCGAGTCGAGTTGGATGGAAAACCTGAAGAAGCCGTCCTGTTTCAAGTTGTCCGACACCACGGCGTAGAGGGAGTCCCCGAGCCATGTGATGCCGCTGTATCCCCCTGCTGGGATATCCTCCGGGAAAGCATGCTGCTCATGCTCCACCACTTGCGCGACAACAGGAAGGGAGAAAATTAAAAATGAAAAATGAAAAATTAAAAATTTTAGATGAGGGAAGCTAGAGAATCTAGAAAATCTAGAACTCCTAGAACTTCTAGAACTCCTAGAGCTCCTAGAACTTCT
>CADBBP010000170.1 GCA_902792855.1 uncultured Prevotellaceae bacterium | reverse complement strand
GAACATGCGCAGTTGGTCGTCGCTGCTGTGCAGGCAGTCGGCGATGGCTCCCTCCACCGGTTGGGCCTTGAAGCCCTTCATCTGCATCTCCATGTTGCTTTGGCCGCTGCACACCCATACCTCGCCGATGAGCACGTCGTTCAGGGTGGTGGTCTCGCCGTCGCTGAGGGTGATGGTGTAGGGGCCGCCGGCTTCGGGCGTGCTCACTGCCACTCGCCACCGTCCTTCGCTGTCGGCGGTGGTCTTGTAGGTGCGCTTGTTCCACGAGGTGGTCACTTTCACCGTGGCGTTCTTTCTCGCCTGGCCCCACAGGTTGGCGTTGGTCTCGCGTTGCAGCACCATGCCATCGCCAAACATACGGGGGAGTGTCACCTTGGCACTGGAGGCCGTGGCGACGAGGGTGAGGAGCAGGAATGCAAAAGCTTTTTTCATGAAGAGGTGCCCGGTGTGTATCACACCGCGATGACCTTTGTTGATGGTTGTGATCATGGATGACGCTATTTACATGCAAAAGTAGTAAAAAAAGATGTGTCGACCAAATTTTATGGCGATGCTGTGTTTTTTATCACGAATTTAAGAATTTGAGAATTCATAAACAAATGAAGAGAATTTTGAAGTATTATCGTCGCAATCGACGTGAAACTTACACGATAGAGTTAGGAAATGACTTGTCATCTTATCTCAAATTCTTATAAATTCCATCCAAAAACCTCAAATCTCAAACCTCAAATTCTTTAATTCTCAAATTCGTGATAAAAAGGTAGAAAAACTTTAGTCCTAATCTTTTCACCTTTCAATAAACACTCCTTTCACCATTCCTGCGGGCAATAGTGTCTTTTCCGCCCGGCGGTATTTGGCGTTGGTCCAGATGCCGTCGTAGGGTGGGGTGCCGTTGTCGGCCCCGAGCAGCGCGTTGGCCCAGGTGTTGGCCACGACGATGCGCAGGTGGTTGGTGCCTCGTTTCACGGCTTCGGTGATGTCCACACGGTGGGGTGGAAGCCATGAGGTGCCGCAGCAGACGCCGTTGACATACACCGTGGCGATGTCGTGCACCTCCTCCAAATGCAGCCACACTTTCCCTTTTCCCTTGTATTTGAACGTGTTCTCGTAGGAGGCGTGGCCGGAGAAATACTTTATCTTTGGGTCTTCGTGCGCCTCCAATCCTTGCGAGAGGTTGGTGGTGAAGGTCGTGCCGTTCTCCTCGAGGGTCACTTGCCAGTCGCCCGTCACCTCCGCCACACGGGTGAACTGCCGCTTGCTGCACAGTGCCTCCTCGGGCGGTGTGACTTTTTTCAGGCGGTATTCCTCGTCGGTGGTGACGAGAAACACCGAAGCGTGAGGACCGAGCGTGATGGTGTCGCCGGCAGGTGTGAGGCAGTCGTGCATGGTGTCTTGCAGATAAGAAAACTTTCTCGCTGCACGGCATTGGGTGGGGAAGGCCACCTCTCGCTCTGTGAGGTTGCTGATGAAGTAGTAGTCGGCCACGTCCGTATGGCGGTGGGTGTAGTCCACGCCTTCGGGCAGCAAGATGTCGGGGTCGATGCCGAGGGTGGTGAGGTCACCCTCCGTCCACGGACTGTCGATGATGCGTGCTCCCTGCTGTCTCAGGGCTTCTATTTCCTCAAGAGCCGTGTTGATGTTGTCGGGGTTCATCTTCCTTGCTCCCGGCACCACGATGGCGGCATAGCGCATGCCGTCGCGTGTGACCACCATGCCGTCTTCCACGTGCATGCCGCGAAGCACGTCGTGGTTGAACGAGTCGTATTTGTAGCCGTGCAGCGGGTTGGTCCAGTCATCGGCTTTTGTCATGTTGAGCGTGTGTGTCACACCCACGGGACTGGTCTCCAACGGTGTGCCGACATTTGCCTCGCGTAGTGCGGCAAGTTGCAGCAGCGAGTCGCCCATCAGTCCGGGGAGGATGGTGGTGAGCCGTTCGGGGAGGATGGCTCGTCGAGGTGTCTCGTCGCCGATATAGACGGCGAGGTCCACCACCGGCTCCCCCCTCTGCAGCAACTTCTGCGTCTCGGTGATGTAATGTGTGAAGGCGGGCATCTCCGGCCACCACGTGTTGTCACGCTGGAAGAAGGTGCCTATGCCGTCGAGCGTCATCCCCGGCTTGCGGTCGGGCCAGGGGTTGTGGGTGTTCACGTGGAAGACGATGCTGTTCACACCGAGGCACCAGTTGCGGTCGAGCAGCGGCTTGAGGATGGCCGGCGTCTCATCCCAGGTGCCGCGCACCTCTGTGAACCCCTCCGCCTGCACCACGTTCTTGCCGTAGATGTGTGCGCCGCTGATGGCGTCGAGCATGTCGTTGGGCTTGTCGTGGGTGGGCGAACGGAGCCAGAACTCCCCCATGGGGTAGTCGGTATGGCGGTAGTGGAGCAGGCCGTCGCTCACCATGGTGGGTGCCACGCATTCCGCCGAGAGTTTCACACCGTATGCTTCGGCGGCCTGTTCCATCTCGTCGTAGAACACCTCGTCCACCAGTTCGGCGATGGTCTGTCGGATGTCGCGCAGCACTTGCTCCGTGCGCTCGATGCTCACCATCGGCACGCCGGCATAGACGGGCAACCAGGGCAACAGGTCGTAGCCTCGCCGTTGTTGGAACGCTTGCGCGAAATGCCGGCCCCAGTTCTGCGAGCCACATTCCCAACTGTCCACGTGGAGGCGTGTCACACTCTTGGCGTGGCTGCGGTAGAAGATGGTGTCAAACCATTGGGTGAGTTGCTTGCGGATGGCAGGCCTGGAGAACTTGTCGCACTCCAAACCCCTTCCGCCGCCGCCCGTGGCGTTGGTGTGGCCGGTGGAGGTGTGGCCCATCCGCAACACGCGCCAGGTGCCGGGGGGCAGTGTGGCCGTGTTCCCTTTGGGGAGCATCAAGGGCATGGGGAGGCAGTCTGCCGTGTCGAGGGGGAAGGCTTTGCTCACGCGCCACACCAGTCCCGACTTCCCCTCGTAACCATCCACGACGGCCTGCGAACCAAGTTGCATGTCGGCCACTTTCAGCACGGGGCGCCATTTCGCCGCGTCCATGTCCTCGCTGCCGGGGTCGCTGCCCTCAGGTGTCCAGCAAAACTTGAAATAACGTGCGGTGGTCGTGGGGATGGCGTAGGTGGCCTGTGCGTCGGTGTTCTGCCAACCTTGGCGGGCTGGTTCGATGTCGCGCACATGGTGGTAGGTGTCGCCGTCCTCGGAGGCATACACCTTCCAGCGATGGGCTTGGTAGTTGTTGCCGCCAGTGACAATGCGCACATGGCGCAGCGTGAAAGGCCGCTCGTATGTAAACACCACCTCGCAAGGCTCCGTGCTGCGGAAGGGGAACTCCACCGAGGCCGAAGGCTTTAAGGACTCTAAGGACTTTAAGGTCTCTTGCTGTTGGAGTGGGAAGGCATATACGCCGAGGTCTTCATAGTATCCCTGAAAGGCTTCTGGCTGTCGGAGGGTGACGGGGGCTTTTCCCCCCTCCACGATGGTGTCTGTCCACACCACTTTTTGCATCGACTCCTCCGGGGTGATCCATGGCCCTCCGCCGAGAGCGAAGCCGTCGGAGAAATGGATGCCCACACGGAGGTGGAGGCTGTCGGCCACGTGGAAGACGGTGTCCATCCGTTTCCACCACTCCTCAGACAGTTGGCGGGCGGTGCCTCCGTATTGCTCCCCGTCGGTGGGGTCTTTGATGGGCATGAGGTAGAAGCCGTCGATGCCCGCTTCCTTCATCGCCTTGAGGTCCAAGCGTATGCCCTCGTCGCTCACGCAACCATACATCCAGTACCAGAAGGTCCAGGGGCGGACGGTGTGTGCCTGTTGGCTTCTGACGACGAGGCCGTCGGAGGCTTGGGCCGTCGCGTGCTGGCAGGTCATTGCCAACAGCAGGGAGGTTAGGATGCTTCCAAGGAGGTGCCTGCTCATGGCTCGAAGGTGATGATGGCTTTGATGGTGTCTTTGCCCTGTGCCCAGAAGGGTTGTGCCGAGGGACCGTTGAGGTCGGTGGTGTTCACCTTGTTGCGCACGGCGGGTATCACCTTGAGCAGTGCGAGGCCGGTGTTTGGCAGGGTGTAGAGGATGTGGTCGCGCCCGTCGCGGGGTTGATAGACGCCCACGTGGCTGTCGGTGAGTGGTTGTATGCCGATGCTTCCCTCGCTCGTGCCCAAGAGCATCCATGCCACGTTGGAGAAATATCCCTTGAATTCCGGGTACTCGAAGGTCTCTCCCGGCACCGGGTCGTTGTAGTCGTTTTGCCAATAGCCATACTGAGGCCCTTCCATGCGGTTCTGCCACACGCGGTAGGGGCCGTCGCCCACCCAGCGCTTCCACTTCACTTGCTCCTCTGGATAGTCGAAACAGACGCCCATCAGGTCCACCACGCCGGTGAAGTTGTAGCGGGCCTCCATCTCCACGCCACTGTCGAGGAAGGTCCAGCGCACCTCCTCCAAGGAACCGTGGCGGTAGGCGGCGGAAAGCACGTTGCCTGAGAGGGTGAAGCCGTCGAAGGCTCCTTGGTCGTCGTAAAGGGTGTATTCGGTCTTCTTGCTGAAGGCCTCCTTGTCGTCATGGTTGTAGAACTGGTCGAAGGAGCGGTCGCTGCGGCGGGAGGCTACAAACCGAGGGCCGTTGGTTAGGGAAATGTTTTTGCCGGAGACGCGCACGCCCTTCAGTCGTCCATCCTCTTTGGAGAAGACGTAGGTGCGGCCGGAGGCGGTCACTTCGTATTGGGTGCCTTGCTCGGTGGCAGTGGCTGTTGCGGCCGGGGTGGGAGAGGGGGAGGTCTTCTCGCCGAGGTGGAAGCGCCAGGTGAAGATTTCCATGCCATGGGGGTCGGTGGCTTTCACTTCCAATACGTCGGCCCCGGAGGGTTTCTTCGGGATGTCCATGTTCCCCGTTTCGCCCGGTGCGAGGTCGGGCGGCGCCAGGGTACCTTTGCCCAATTCCCGCTCACCACTCTTGTCGAAGGGGGCGGGCATGGCCAGCCAGCGGTAGTCCATGCGGCAGGCTTTCAGGCGGGTGAAGTCGTAGTGGTTCTCCACCTTCAGCCGTCCGTCGGCCAAGGTGAGTTGCACCGGACTCCACACCTGCTTGATGGTGTAGTAGGAGCCTTCCTTCTCCAGATGGGGCCCCACGATGCCGTCGGCGCCGAAATTGCCCACGCAGTCCACCAACCCTCCTTGGTCGGTGCGCACCACGCCCTCGTCGGCAAGGTCCCAGAGGAAGCCGCCGGCGCAGCGGGGGTTGCTCATCATCAGGCGCCAGTAGTCGGCAAGGCCGGCACCGTGCCCGCCGTCGTAGAGCCCGTGCAGAAATTCCGTGGGCAGGAAGATTTCCTTCTGCCGCATGTATTCAGCCGTCTCGCCATACGAGCGGTAGTGCTTGGTCTCAAAGCCGTTGCGGTTGGCCCAGGGGTATAGCACCACGCGCTTCTGGGGGTCGAACTCGGCGAAGGATGGTTCCAACTCGTAGTTGAACCCGCCTTCGTTGCCGTTGCTCCAGAAGATGACGCTGGGATGGTTGACGTCGCGCGTCACCATCTCCTCCACCAACTGTCGGCCCACTACCGTCTCGTGTGCCCAGTGCCAGCCGCTCAGTTCGTTCTCCACATACAACCCCAAGGAGTCGCAGGCGTCAAGGAATTCCGGGTCGGCGGGGTAGTGGGAGAGGCGCACGGCATTCATGTTCATGCTCTTGATGAGCAGCACGTCCTCGATGTTCTTCGCTTTCGACAGGGTGCGGCCGCTCTCCGGGCGGAAGGAGTGGCGGTTGACACCCTTGAAAATCACCTTGTGGCCATTGACATACACGCCGTCGCTCGCACGGTATTCGATGGTGCGGAAGCCGAACTTCTCACGCTCCACATGCAGTGGCTTGCCGTCAGCCCCGCGTAGGGTGAACACGGCGGTGTAGAGGTGTGGGGTCTCCGCCGTCCACAGCAGCGGACCGGGCACCGTGAAGTCGGCCTTCAGGTGGTCGGACCCGCCTTGGCAACGGCCCTTGCCGGCCACTTTGCCTCGTGCGTCGAGCACCTCCACCTCCACCGTGGCTCCAGGGATGGAGCGGTTGAGGAAGACGTCGGCCTTGAAACGACCGTCCATCCCGGCATCGATGGCCACGCGGTGGATGTTGAGGGCCGGCTTGCTCACCACGAAGACGGGGCGTATGAGACCGCCGAAATTCCAGTAGTCGGCGCGGCGCTCGGCCATGTTCACTTGTGTGTTCTCGCTCTCCTTGCTCACCTCCACCTCTAAGCGGTTGGACTTCTTGCCATAGAAAATGCGGTCGGAGACGTCGAGCATGAAGCGGTAGAAGCCGCCTTGGTGCGAACCGCCCTTCCTGCCGTTGATGGTCACCTTGGCGTCGGTCATCGCGGCCTCGAAGACGAGGAAGGTCTGGCGGCCGGCCCACTCGGAGGGCAGAGTAAACTCATATTTATAAAGCCCCTTCTCGTCGGCGATGCCTTCCGGGGTTGCCTTGCCGTAGAAGCGCATGCCATATTGGTAGGTGCCGAAACCTTGCAACTCCCAACAGGATGGCACGCCTATCTTCGTCCACTGGCCGGAGTTGCGACCGTCGGTGCAGAAGAAGTCCCACTCCACCATGTCGTCGCACCCCTTGCCGCTGAGGTATTGGCGGTGGGTGGAGATGTCGCCCACCTGGGCCGGGGAACACAAGGCTCCGGCGGCCATCAGCATTGTCAGTATCGTCTTTCTCATCATGTGCGTCCAAATAATGTGTTTTCTCATATAAATATGACTCCCACAATTATGATTTGTACCCTCGCAAGACGTGCAAGATGCCAAAGGTGTGACATGCAAAATATAAAATGATTATCCGCATCTATCCGTAACCACCTCGTCGCCAAAAGGAAATCGCCAAGAGGTGAGTGTGCACGTAGGGAATTACATGAAGTAATTCCCTACATTGGATGCCAGTTCTTGGCGTAAACGAACTTGACATTCATTTTTGGACACGCTTTACGGATAATTGCGGATAATCATTAAATATAATACCATTATTCTTTGCCTTTTCCAAATACTTTCGTATATTTGTAGCCGAAAAGACTCCGAGGCTTTTTATTAATGTGCCGTAAAGAACATGGACTAAATAAAAGAGTTGCATACTGATGAGGAATATAATTATTTATGTATTCGTATTCATCCTTTGTGGATGTGCGAATTTGACATCAAGCTCTGCAAAAGCAGAAGATGTTATAAAAGCGGCTAAAGAGATATATAGTAATTATCCAGAAATATTAAAAGCTTTAGGATTAAGATAATGAAATTTTATAGACAAATTACAAGTAACTGGGATGAAA
>CADBBP010000169.1 GCA_902792855.1 uncultured Prevotellaceae bacterium | reverse complement strand
TTATCGCAAATTACCATGGAAGGACAACAAGCAAACGCCAATCGCGAAACGCGGAATTTCATCATACACGAGAACATCATGCGCATGTCGTCACAACTGAGCAACGAGGAACTGGCCAGATTCTTCAGGCACGTCTATCGCTACGTCGAAAGTGGCCAGATGCCTGAGGAGGAGCCAAGTTGTGCCGTGAACATCATCTTCAATGAATGGCGGCTGCGCTACGAGGCCGACAAGGAGCGGTATGAGGAAGTGAGCCAGAAAAGAAGGGAGGACGCGCTCATCATTCGCCCTGACGGGCGAGCGGACGGACATAAAATCCGCCCCTACAGCAATGACGGCCTCTTCTCTCACTCCTTCTCGTCGGTTTTGATGAGGAGCAGTCCGATGGCCGTCCAGATGAGTTCCCTTATCCTGACGAGCAGGGCGACCATGATGCCGGCGGTGGTGGTGAGTTGCAGTCCTTTCGCCGACATGAGGAAGCCGCCCTCTCGCCCTCCGAGCTGCAGGGGCATGAAGAAGAGCATGTTGGCGAAGAGGCTTGTGAAGGCGAGGATGAGAATGCTCTCGAGGTAGTTGGCATCCGGTGTCACCACCAAGAGGATGAAATAGATTTCAAGTGCCGACACCACGCGGCAGGTCAGTTCCGACGAGACGGCGGCGACGAATGCCTTGGGACTTTGTCGGTGCAGAGCGGCTATCTGTTGGTCGATGTTGTCGAGTTGTTTTTTATGATTGGTGACAAATCGCTCCGCCCATCCCTTGATGAAAGGCAGGTGCCGCAGGATGTTCATCGCCCTCACTGCCAGCCCTTTCTTGTATCCGTTCATGAAAAACCAGATGCCGAGGGAGCAGAAAGCCACGATGGCGGCGAGCATGATGCCCATGACGGGGCTCACCTCCTGCGTGGCGACATAGAGCGCTGCCGACAGCAGCCAGAACCAGAAATGGCTGAAGATGTGTGTCATGGCGAAGAGGATGACCGATGCGGAGGCTTTCTCCACCCCCACTTTCGGCTTGAGGGCCATGATGCGGTATGGCTCGCCCCCCATCAGGCCTCCCGGCGTGGCGTAGTTGAGTGCGAACCCGGAGACTGTCACTTTGTAGAGCCACCAATAGTTGACGGCGGACTTCCGTGGCAGCCCGTTGTGGATGATGATGTACCAGGAGAGGGTGTTGAACATGTAGAGGAAAGCCCACAGCACCACGACGGCAGCAAACCAGTATCCGGCCGTGCTGATGCCTTGCCACGCCTCGTGAAAGTCGAGTTGTGTCACCATGAGCGCCAGCACGGCCAGTCCGAAGATGAAGAAGCCGTTGCGGTATTTCTTCCCCATGGTTGTCAGTCGTGCTTCTTGGGGATGGAGAATCTCACCTTCTCGCTTTCGTCGCGCTTCTCGTGGTAAAGTTTCTTGAGGGGGTTGGCCATGGGCTCGTCAAACTCCTCGCGGTGCCGCAGCGTGTCGATGGCCAGGTAGATGGCCTCTCGCAGCGCGCCCTCGTCGGCCGTGCCCTCTCCTGCTATGTCGAAGCAAGGGCCGTTGCCCGGGGTGGTGTGCACGATGGGCAGTCCTGCGGTGAGTGTGATGCGCTCCTCCTCTCCGAGCATCCTCAGCGGTGTCATGGCTTGCTCGTAGTGCATGGCGAGTACGCCGTCGAAGAGCGTGTGGCTGTACTGGCTGAAAAATTCGCTGGCGGCGTAAGGCCCATACACCCCCACGCCGGCGTTGTTGAGTTCTGCCAGGGCGGGTTTCAGTATCTCCTCCTCCTCTGATCCGTCCTGGGGATTGACTTGCAGCAAGGCGATGCGTGGGTTGGCGATGCGGAAGTCCCGCTTCAGGCTGTTGAAGAACACGGTGGCCTTGTCCACGATGAGGTCCTTGCGTATCTCTCGCAGGGCGTCGCCGAGGGGAATTTCCCCGGTGACCGATGCGATGCGCAGCACGTTGTTCAGGTGGATGTCGAGGCTCTTGCCATCCAGGCCGCTGGCATGCTCGATGCATCGTTGGTCGCTGGTGGCGCCCGCCCCTTCTTCGTTGGTGGCCACAGGAGCCGTGGGGGCTGTCACCAGTGCGTCCACCAGTCCGGCGTCGTGGTCGGCGAGAGCCCTTTCAAGGGCTTTGCGTGCTGCCGTCGCCGACACCTTTGTAGGTGTTCCGAGTTCCACTTTCACCTCTTCTTCGAAGCATGTGAGGAGGTTGAGGCGGTTGTCGCGTGCGTCCTCCGCCCTGGATATGATGGCGAAGTTGACTTGCATGTCGAGGCTTTTCCTGTGGTATGCTGCCACTTTGGGCGAGCCGTAGATGATGGGTGTGCATAGTTCGAGGATGGCGGGCTCTGCGAAGACTTTGAAGATGGTCTCATATCCCACTCCGTTGGTGTCGCCGTGCGTGATGGCGATGCGTATCTTGTTTTCTTCCATGGTGTTTTTATGTGGTGGATGTGTTGTTGTTGGCTGTGCTTAGCAGTCCGCAGGCTGCCTGTATGTCTTCCCCTCGGCTCGCCCTGATGGTGGTGAAGATGCCGTGCGAGGTGAGGTAGTCGCGCAGTTGCATGATGCGCTCCTCGCCGGCTCCCTGCAGGTTGGTGTCGGGGATGTGGTGGAAGCGAATGAGGTTGACGCGGCAGTGTAGGCCGTTGAGCAGTCGTGCCGTCTCCCGTGCGTGCTTCAGGCTGTCGTTCACCCCTTCGAAGACGATGTATTCGAAGGAGAGGCGCCGCTGGTGGGCGAAGTCATATTTTCTCAGCAGTTCCACGACGGCGGCGATGGGCATGGCCCGCTCGGCCGGCATGAGGGCCGCCCGTTCGTGGGCGAACGGTGTGTGCAGGCTGATGGCCACGTGGCACTCGCTCGTGTCGAGGAAGCGTTGCAGCTTCTCTTTCACGCCCACGCTGCTCACGGTGATGCGCCTCGGGCTCCATGCCAAGCCCCATGGTGCCGTGAGCACCTCTGTGGCCTTGAGCACGGCGTCGAGGTTGTCCATGGGTTCGCCCTGCCCCATGAAGACGATGTTGGTGAGGGTGTCGCGCTCTGGCAGTGCGAGCACCTGGTTGAGGATGTCGCCGGCGGTGAGGTTTCCCTGGAAGCCCTGACGTCCTGTCTGGCAGAAGCGGCACCGCATCTTGCAGCCCACCTGCGACGAGACGCACAGGGTGGCCCTCTCGCCGTCGGGGATATAGACCGTCTCCACGTGCTGGCCGTGGCTTGTGGGGAAGAGGTATTTCACCGTCCCGTCCATGGAGCGTTGGCAGGCGCTTGGGGGCATGAGTCCCATGTCGTGGCTCTCGGAGAGGCGTGCGCGGCCGGCCTTGGAGATGTTGGTCATCTCGTCGATGCTCGTGGTGTGTCGGCGGTAGAGCCACTCGGCCATCTGCCCGCCGGCGAAGGCAGGCATTCCCATCGTCTTGGCGAGTTGTCGCAGTTCGTCAAGGCTCTTTCCTATCAGTGGCTCTTTCTCCATCGGCTGCAAAGTTACGCCAAATCGGGCGCAAAACAAAATAAAACTACGATTTTTCGAGCATGCGGATGAAAACGGCCTCTTTTTCGATGTCCATCCGCACGCATGATGGGCGGTGGGTGAACGAGGCGTCAAGACCAGTCTTCGCATTTTTAAAGTTGGGAGGGTTGGCCATATTGGGAGCCGCAAAGATGTAGCGGCATAGATTGACGGTTTTGCGGGATATCGGGTTAACGGGATAACGGCATTCCGCTTTTTTGCTGAAATACGGTCTTACGGCATTTCGCCGGATTAGGGATAAAGGTTTTATGGCTTGATGTGATACCGCCGGGTAGGTTGGGCCTTTTGGCTTTTGTTGCAACATTGTTGCGGCACAGGAGTTCCTTACGGCGAAGGGAGCATCCTCACCTGATGATGTAATTGAACTCGTCGAAATGCCTCACCCCCATCTCTTCGAGGGTGGTGCGGCTGCGTTGCACGTCGTCGGGGGTGTTGTATTCGGGGATGAGGGGCAGGCGGATGACAATTTTCTCCGCCATGTCTTCCTGTTGCAGCAACCATTGCAGGTTGGAGAGGGTGGGGGAGTTGTCGCGCCCGGTGTAGTTCTTGTAGATGGTGGGCGACAGGTCCTTCACGTCGATGATCCATTGCTGCACGACGGGAGCCAGCCGCTCCACGTGGTGCCGCTCCACGTTGAGGCATGTCTCAAGGGTGATGCGCCAACGGCTGTCCATCATCGTGGCGAACTCCTCGATGAAGCGGCTCCTCAGGCATGGCTCGCCGCCGCCGAAGGTCACGCCGCCGCCTGTGGCGAGGAAATAGAGGTTGTCGGGGCGAACCATCTCAAGCAGCTCCTCTGTGGACAGTTCCCGCCACATGCCGTCGCTGCGCAGGCAGCATTCGTTGAGGCAGTACTTGCACCGCAGTGTGCATCCGTGGAAGGCCGCCAGGGTGGTGACGCCTTCTCCGTCGATGGACAGGCGGTGTCTCGCCACGGCGATGAATGGTGCCCGCTCCATGGCGTCACGGCTTTTGGAAGTTGACAGGAAGGGAATACTGCACGCGCACCGCCTCTCCGCTGCGCTTCCCGGGCCTCCATTTAGGCATCTCCCTCACCACGCGCATGGCCTCCGCGTCGGCTTCCGCCCCGAGGCCGCGCAGGATATTGACGTTGGTGATGGTGCCGTCTTTCTCCACGACGAATTTTACAATCACCCTGCCGTAGGGGCCTTTCTCCTTCATCGAGGCGGGGAACCGCAGGTTGTCCTCCAAGTATTTCAAGAGGGCTTGCTGTCCTCCGGGGAAAGCCGGCATCTGCTCGTCGATGTAGCCGAAGAGCCTCTCCTCGTCGGTGCTGTCGGCCGGTATGGCGACGGGGTGGAGCGGGCAGTCGGTCACCGTGCTGTCGGCCGGGGCGGGCTGCTCCCATTCCTCCCTTGGTGCGGCGGGCTTTCCCATGAGGCGGTGCTCCACTTCGGGCATGATGAGGCCTTCGGGGTCGGGTATCTCCGGGGGTGTGACGCTCTTGTGCGTCTTGCATGCGGTGAGGGCCGCCAAGCCCACGCCTACGCCCACGATGCTCACCGCCTTGCCCATGGCCTGGCGCAGGCTGAGTTGGTGCTCCAGGTATCTCACCTCCTCCTCGCACTTGGGGCAGGTGCCGAGGCAGTCGCCCTTGTGGTTGCATTCCACGGGGGTGTAGTCGATGTCGTTGCACAAGGCTATCTCCTGGCGCACGGCCTTGAGCGTGTTGCAAATGGTTTTTCCTCTTTCCATGGTTTGGTTTTTAGTGTTTGCAAAAATAGCAAATCGTGGCGGACGGAGCAAAATAGTTATGTTTTTTTTGCATCTTTTCTGAAAACCATGTACCTTTGCCGTTCCAATTTGATGAACTCATGCCAACCATCTTTGCATCCCGCTCCTTGAGAGTCCTCCTCTGCCTGCTCGCCACCGTCGTGGTGGTCGCAGCCGTTGCCCGTCATCAGAGCCAGTCCGACGGTAATAAATACCGTGAGGTGTCTTACCCCACCCCCAACATCGAGCCCGACACGCTCAACGAGGTGCGAGGCGTGGTGCTCCACCACACGGCGGAGACCACCGCGGCCCGCTCGCTGGAAATCCTTTCCAATCCGGAGCGCAAGGCAAGTTCCCATGTGGTCATCGACTACGACGGCACGCGCTACATCATGGCCGAGCCCGACTCCGTGACGTGGCACGCCGGCAAGTCGCTGCTCAATGGCAGGGAGGCCTGCAACTTCTTCACCATCGGCATAGAGTTCCAGGGCAACACCGTGGAGCGGCCACTCACCAAGGACCAGGTGAGCAGCGCCATCGAATATCTCCTGCCCATCATCCGCAAATACGACATCCCATTGGAAAACATCGTCACGCACGAGATGGTGCGCAAGGCATACAAGCGCGCACACCCCGACGAGCGCGTCTATAACAAGTGTGACATCACCCCCACGGAATACCGCCGCTTCATGAAAGCCCTCAGGGCAGCGATGTGAGAATCCGGTTCTCCCCCCGTCTTCCTCTCCTGTATTATTTCGACCTGCGGTTGGATTAATTATGTACTGAACTTTCCCACTCTTTTTTATCACGAATTAGAGAATTAAGGAAGGAGTTGTTTTCAAATTCAGTTTCCTTGTTGAGATAAACTCGATTAATAGGACAACCCCTGAAAGCCCCATCCCCAATGCTCGTCACGCTGTTTGGGATATTGATGGAAGTAAGCCGTTTACATCCAAAGAATGCACTTCTCTCTATGGTCGTTACGCTGTTAGGGATGGTGATAGAGTTCAGCCCAGAGCAATCTCATAGCCACATCAGCATCTGACTTCATTGATATGTCACCCTCAGAGTATACTTTTAACTCTATTTTGCCCCAAAAACGATACAATTTCTGTATTTTGGGGCAAAAATATGCTAACGATTAGGTTTTTCTCAATAATTGTTTGTACCTTTACCAGCAAATAATAGTTATTAATATGGAACAGAAACTCATTTCGAGAGATAGAGAGTGCTCTATGCTACGGGACTGCATGGAGTCAGACCGTTCTGAATTTGTTATCGTATATGGAAGAAGGCGCGTGGGAAAGACCTTCCTCATAGATCAGTACTTCAAAATGGATTATGATTTCAGTTTCGTGGGCTCGCATCGTTCCACGCAAAGGGTTCAACTACGTAACTTTGGGAAGGCCATGAAACAGTATGCAGGCTTGAAGACTGTTCCTAAGTACAATGACTGGTTTGATGCCTTTGATGCACTGGAGGAGCATCTTGGAAATCTTTCAGCCAACAGGAAGAAAGTAGTGTTCTTCGACGAAATGCCCTGGATAGACACACAAAAGTCAGATTTTGTTGAAGCCTATATGGAAGCTTGTAGAAAAATTATATATTGTTGATAATCAACGATAAAAACAAGGCAAAAATTTTAAACGGTACAAAAATCGTCACGGTCGTTTTTTGTGTGATAGAAATCAATAAGCAAATAGATTT
>CADBBP010000168.1 GCA_902792855.1 uncultured Prevotellaceae bacterium | reverse complement strand
TTAAATATAATTTTTTTAATATGATTTTAAATATGATTTTAAATATAATTTTAAATATAAATTTTAAATAGAATTTTGAGCGAAGCGACCAATGATGATGGGAATAAGAAAATGGCAAGATGAAATATTGTGGTCGTCGCTTCGCTCCTCGAAATGGTATTTAGAATGTTTATTTAAAATTTGATTTAAAATCATTCTGGCGATTACAGATTGAAAAATCAATCTGTCGTTAGTTCGCCGAACTTAGCCAAGGCGTCAGCCAGGATGTCGTCGTGGTCGAAGGCAAGAGGGGGGAGGTTGTTGACAGGAAACCATTCCGCTTTGGCGGCATCGTCTTGTCCCTTCACCTCCAATGGCTCCTCGATAATTGCAAGATAAGCCACGGTGATGGTTCGTCCGCGTGGGTCACGGTCCACCTTGGAGTAAGCACCCACTTGGTGTAGTGTTCTCACTCTGAGACCTGTCTCCTCTTCCAGTTCACGGATGGCGCATTGCTCTGTTGTCTCATCCATGTTGAGAAAACCGCCAGGGAAGGCCCAATGCCCTTTGAATGGTTCATCGCCCCGCTCGATGAGCAGTACAAGTGGCACTTCTTCATTTGTCATCACAATGCAGTCGGCAGTCACTGCCGGACGCGGATATTTGTATGTGTAACTCATCATCAAAAACTTTAGTTGTTGTGGCAGAAACAGCCCTTATCCATATCCCGATGCAAATTTACACAAAAAGTCCAAACCAACAAGAATGATGGGGTAAAAATGTCAATCCTCGGTTTTCGCTTTCTCGCATGTATGCGAAATTTTTATCCTTTTTTATTTGTCACAGAAAGCGTCACTGGATTATTAGATTTGTAGAAATCATTGTGTGCCCTCTCGGGCAGAACCAACGGGCTGCGTGCGAAGCGAAAGTCAAATCTCACCTTAAATCATAGACAAAAGGCCGGTGTTGCTGTAGGGGCGGATTTCATATCCGTCCTACAAGAGAATGAATCTTGTAAAACCGAACCCCTGATTGATTAAAAACGGATTTTTCAACAATTGTAATAATGAATCACCCGAATTCTTGCGTGAGAACTAAAAAAAGAGTACTTTTGTTGCCGACACGGCAACAACACAAATAGTAATTGGACAGAATTCAGCAAATTGTTCATACAGAGAACTAATAGACAAACTATAATCAATAGGACATAACAAATATGCCGACAAACATTTCAAGTTGTCAAATACATGGGACAACAGCGCTGCGGCGGTCACCGCCACCGTAGGTACGGAGCAGAACCCCTTCCAGGGCACCTTCGACGGCAACGGGAAGACGCTCCGTGTCAACATCAAAGATGTTGAAACCCAAGGCACCGCCCCCCTTCCGCAATGTCAGGGGAGCAACAATCAAAGACCTCATCGTGGAAGGCGACGTGACGGGCACATTCCATGCCGCCGGCCTGGTGGGGTTCGTCCGTGCTGGCGGCACCACCACCATCAGCGGATGCATCGTCAGAACCTTTGTCAACAACTACGCTGGCGCTGCCATATCTCACCCGCAGGTATAGTGCAGAACAACCGTTCGGTGTTTTTCTTGGGCGAAAACAACACGCTCTACTATCCCAACAATGACAACAGCGTGAACGCTTGTCGCGCCTACTTCCAGTTGCATAACGGCGCCATGGTCATCAATGTGAATACCACAGGTGACGTGAACGGCGACGGTACCGTCAACGTGACTGACGTGACTTTGCTGGTGGACAACATCCTGGGCATGGAAGACGATAACAGCGTCATCGAGAATGCCGACGTCAACAGCGACGGGGTGGTCTCCGTGAGCGACGTGACGGAATTGGTGAACCTCATTCTTGGTAGAAACAATATCATCAATGTGGTAATCAATGGTGCTGACGGCCTCACCTTCGGAGAGGCAGGAAATGGACCTGCGAGATTGAAAAATGAAAATTAAGTTATGCTTGAAGTTGCTCACACTCGGCAGTCTTTGAGCATGCGTCTGATAGATTTTGCCAATTTTGCTGCGATTTCGACTATTTTATGCCCAAAAACTGAATTGTCGTATGATATCCAACACCGGCCTCTTGACGTTTTCCTCGTGGCGGTGAGGTGCATGCGAAATATGCGGATAAGCGATAAAAATATCGTTTTGGTGAGCGGTGTTTTGAATTTTTTGCTTAATTTAGCGGCCTGCTTTGGCAGAAATGTCAATATGCATTTAGGCTTTGCCTTGAATGCTAATGGGTTAAACTATATTTTTACTGAACGATTGAAATAAGAAAGAGGATGAAAAAACTGATTGGATTGGTGATTGTCGTGGTGATAGCTTTCGTGATGGCAATGACAGTGCCCGACAAGAAAGCCCATAAGTCGGCCATGATGAAAGCCGTGAAAGAGTATGTGGACGAGGAGGCTGCCAACAGAGGGTTTGCAGACAACGGCCTCACCAGGGTCGGCAAGAACCTTGTCGTTAAAACCATAGAGGAAGTGCTTTCCAATAAATTGAAAGTGACGAATTACTTCTTGTTCAACACCACCCACATCGAGATGAAAGAAAAGGACAAGTTGTTGTCGGTGGGGATGTTCGGCCATGTGTTCACTTTCGACAAAGAGATGCTGCGCGACGCACTCGAAGGGTCGGCCTTGGAGAAAGAAGAGGCCAAGTTGGAGGAGAAGCGCCTGAAAGAAGAAATAAAGGCGGAGAAGAAACGATTGAAAGAAGAGGCCAAGGCGGAGAGGAAACGACAAAAGGAAGCTGCCAAGGCGGAGAAGAAACGGTTGAAAGAAGAGGCCAAGGCGGAAAAGGAACGACTGAAAGCCGAGAAGAAGAAGGCTAAAGAGGAGGCAAAAGAGAAACATTGAGTGCAGCCTCACCCCCAGCCCCTCTCTTTTTTCATCATTCATCTATTCTTGGTCCGGCTTTTATGAACTGATAGCCGTCCCATTCCAACTCCTCGTCCCAGCGGTCTCCACCACCGGCGGCCGAGACCTTGATGTTTTTTCCTTTGCGGGGAAGGAAGAACACGCTCAGTCCGTCACTATCGTACAATGCTCCGATGTCCTCGGCAAAAATGGTTCGCATCACCTTCGTGGCATTGTCGTAGAGATAAAACCATGCCCCAAAGTCTTCGTCCCATCCGTAATCCCCTTCAAGCATCCAGACCGTATTGGCACAGATTAGTTTGTGCTTGCCATCGGCACAGTTCCAGAAACACATCTCCATGACCAACGTGTCATTTTCTTCCGGACGGATGATTTCATAGTGCATGTAGCCGTTCTTGGTGTCCAAGATGATGCTGGCATGCTTGCTGAGCGGTTTTTTCTGTTTGTAATTGAGCCATTCGCGATACACCTTGCCATAGAATTCCTTCTCCTTGGCGTGGTTGAGGTAGGCATCGACAAAATCAGTGATGGTCGGTCGGTTGCCTTGGTATTTCACCGCAATTATCTCCTCGTTGTTGCCCTCGTATTCGGGATATTCGAAGGCTTGTGCCTGGGTTGTGCATGGCATCAGCATGCATGCCAAGATGATGATTAGATTTTTCATGATGGTATCAAGTGTTAATATGTGGGATTGGTTCATTTGCGGCAAAGGTAAGGAAAATATTTCACTTGTCGAAGAATTTCCGTGAATTAGACAAAAAAATCGTGAATGAACGGCATTGGTACCAAAACTATTTGTATCTTTGCAACCTATTGGTGAACCACAAATACTTGGAAAGATGAGCAATATCGGGAAACGTTTTCTTTCGGTTGTGGCAGCCCTGATGATGGGTTGTGCTATTTGGGCACAAGATGTGCTCACGGTCGTGTATGCCACCTCTGACGATGGCTTTGTCAATGTCAGGCAGAAGCCTTCCATGAAGGCCCCTGTGCTGACCAAGTTGTACCAGTTCTCCCATGGCTTGGGGTCGGGTGTGCTACGAGGAAAAAGTGGCAACTGGTGCAAGGTCAGCGTTGGGAAAATCACGGGATGGGCATACGGTGCGTATGTTGGTGAGCAGAGTTGGTATGAGGGCACCGGACAACCCTATCTCGTGGCTGCCAAGAACGTCACGCCCATCTATACCGACAATTATAAGGACGGGGGCAACGATGTGCTCTTTACAACAGTAAGTAAAGGAACCATTCTCGCCGACCAGTTCAAGGAAGAGGGAATGTATTATGTCCTCGTCACCGCCCATGACAATCTGTATATCAAGAAGACGGATGCGCAAGTCATCAGGTGACATGTAAATCTACTTTGATGACAGTTCTTCTGTCACCCCGTTGTTGACCGTTGTCACCTTGTGGAAATTCACCTTGTGGAAATTCACCTTGTGATGATGCTGCAAGTAGAGTGGGAGGACAGGTGCGTCAGAACCTGATTTTCCCGTCGTAGTTGAAGATGGGCTGGTCGGTGGGCACCTCCTGGTCATAGAAATGCACGGCGTTGTCGTTGAGTTTGGGATGCTGCTGCTGGAGCAGGCGTATGATTTCGGCTCCCGCCCAGATGGCAGGTCCATAGCCGTGGGCCGCCATCACGTGGACGGGGCGATAGGCATAGAAGGCGGCATCGAAGCCCATTCCCGTTCCCACGCAGACCCCTTCCACCTGTCCGCGCTCGTTGACGCATGAGGCGACGGCGTGCCATGCCTGCAGCGCGATGGGTCCGAAAGCCTTGGCATTGAGCCATCCACGGTTGACGGCGTGAGCCATGCAGTAGGCGTAAATGGCGGTGGCCGATGTCTCGAGGTAGGTGTCGTTGCGGTCGAGCAGTTGGTGCCAGAAGCCGTCGTGGTGCTGCAAGGCGGCAAGCCCTTCGGCATGGGCCCTCAGCAGTTCCATGATCTGCTGTCGGCCGGGGTGGTTCTCGGGCAGCACGTCAAGCACCTCGCACAGTGTCAGGATGGCCCAGCCATTGGCACGCCCCCAGTGGAAGGCGGTGTGTGGCACCATCTCCTCCACCCATCCGTGTCTGAAGAGCTTTTTTTCCGGCACCCACATCCGCTCGGCGAACTGCCTCACTTGTTTCACCGCTTCGTCATAGTATTTGGCCTCGCCTGTCAGCCGTCCCATATATGCCACGGCAGGAATGCCCATGAACATATCGTCGAGCCACAGCGTGTTCTTCTGTGGACGCAGCCGGGCGAAGGTGCCGTCGGGCAGTCGGTATTCTTTGTTCATGATGTAATCGATGTAGTTGTCGATGAGAGGTCGCAAGGGCAGTTTGGGGTCTGCCAGCAGGGCCTTGATCATCGAGCAGCACACGGCACCGGCATCGTCCAGCGCATGGGGGTCAACCACGCGGCGCACGTTGCCGTCGATGGTCTTCCCTTCGTCGTGCAGCCGCTTGAATGCGGGGGCGATGTCGGCAAGGAGCCGATGGCGCTGGTAGGCATAGTCGCGATAGGCGGCATTTCCCGTTGCCTCATAGGCTGCCAGCACCGCCGAGTAGGTGACGCCCCACTCGTAGCTGGTCAGTCGGAAGCCGCCCTGTTTCAACTGTGTCTGTTCGTTGATATCCTTCATCTTCGTCACCTCACGTCCCGTGTTCTTGTCCACAAGCACGGCGGGTGTCTCGCTGGCGATGTATTGCAGGATGCGGTCCATGGTCTTTTTCACCTCGTCGGTGGAAGGTATGCCATAGCATATCCGATATGCCGGCTTCATCAGGTGGAGCGGTGTGTTGTTGTCGTTCACCGTCTGTGCCGTCACGTTGCAGTGAGGCAGGCAAAATGCGAATGCCAGACAAATCGGCATCAATCGTTGCTTTATACTCATCTTCATCATGTTTTGGGCTTGTCTTGGTAGATTGATTAAAAGGGCCATGTTCTTATCTTTTTCAGCGATGCAAAACGATGTGTGCTTTTAGGCTACAAATATACTAAAAACTTTGTGTTTAAGGGTTGGAAAAGTCCTTTTTCCCCTGTTAAATTTTGCTAAACACATTTCCAATGCAAGCCTGCTCAGCTACATTTTCAATATTCAGTCTCATAAATCATTTAGGTTTCTTGGTGGTTTCATGGAAATATTGTTACTTTGCCAACTGAAATGGAGGAGGAAGACGTGCGTGAGCAAATAATGATTATCTACGAACTATTTATTATCAACAAAATGAAGAGGAAACTGTTTTTAATGCTGTTGCTGACGGCAACGTTTGTCGGTGTGACCGCGCAGACAAGGAAAGTGTCCATCCTTGGTGATTCTTATTCCACTTTTACAGGAATCATTCCTTCCAACTATGCAACCTTCTATCCCAATGACCGGAACGATGTCACCGAGATAGAACAGACATGGTGGAGCCTCTATCTCAAAGCCAAAGGTTACGAGTTGGATAAGAACGACTCGTGGGGTGGCACAACCATTTGCGGCACAGGATATGGCAGGATGGATGCCTCGCGCAACAACTTCATTTCACGTGTGGACAGTCTTGGCAATCCAGACATCATCTTTGTTTTTGGTGGCACCAACGATGCTTGGGCCAACTCACCCATGGGCGAGTATCAGTACTCGGACTGGACAAAAGAAGATTGCAAGAATTTCCGTCCGGCACTTGCCTGCCTGATAGACATGCTGCAGAAACGCTATTCCAAGGCGGAAATTTGCTTCATCCTAAATTCGGAGTTGAAAGACCAGGTCAACGAGTCGATGCGTGAAGTATGCAAGCACTTCAATGTAAAACTCGTTGAACTCCACGATATCGAGAAGCAGAACGGTCATCCGTCGATAAGCGGCATGAAGAGCATCTGCGAGCAACTATTGGAAGCCGGTCTATAAAGCCAGGGCGCAATACGGGCGATTTTTTCAACACGCGCTCGACCTTGTCGCAAATTATAATACTAAAGTTTCCCACCTTTTTGTAACAGTTTGAAAAATAAGTAGAAAAGAAACAGTTTCTCGAAAAAAAGTTGTACCTTTGTAGGTGATAAGAAACTATTGTACAACTAATTAGGAGAAACTGTTATGATAGAAACTGTTATGATTGCAAAATTAGGTGATTTCAGCGAGATATCCAAGCTCACCAATGTTAAAAATCACATTGGGCGGGATATTTTTCATTTGTTCGGTCTATTTCGTCTATCTCAAACCCTAAGAAGGCTTGGCATGGTGAAACAATGTGGACATTCCGCCTCGGAAGTCATCCAGGCCATGTGCATGTTCAAGGTGTTGGGTGAGACGATTTGCTCAATGTATTCCCCGAAGTTCAACAATCTGCTCGCAGTCGGCAAGAACTGCTTCTACCGCATGCTCGGGCGCTCGGGGATGGACTGGCGCCGGCTGCTTGCGGCCATGGCCATCCACCTTGTGGCCATATTCCGTCGGAATGGCGTGGACTTCTACAAGGGTGTGACCTGCTTCATCTTGGATGACTCCACCCTTGCCAAGACCACGACGAACGGCGAGTTCGTGAGCCGCGTGTTCGACCACGTGCTGTCGAAATGCGTGCTGGGCTACAAGTTGCAAATCCTGTGCGTGTCCGATGGCGTGACCACCATTCCAATAGACTTCAGCATCCACCGCGAAAAGGGGAGCAAGGGCGATTTCGGCTTGACGGCCGCCCAAAGGAAGTCCCAATACAAGAAGAGCCGTGCGAAAGACGCCCCCGGACGCGAGAGGGCGTCGGAGGCCGACCAGAGCAAGATAGACGTCGCCATCTCGATGCTGCGCAGGGCGTGGAGGAATGGCATCCGCCCGCAATACATCCTGGCGGACAGCTGGTACCTCTGCGAGAAATTGCTGAGAGCCAGCGCCGACATCGGGGGAGACGCCTTGCGCTACCTCGGAATGGGCAAGATGGACAAAACGAGATACAAGGTGCAAGGCCGGTGGCACAACGCCCTGGAACTTGTCGCCCTTCACGAGAGAGAGCACATGCATGAGTGCAGGAAATACCACTGCCTGTACATCGCACTCAATGGCGAGTACACCCATACCGGCATCCCCGTGAGGATTTTCCTCGTTAAGTACGGCCACAACAAGACGTGGAACATCTTGGTGACAACGGACACCAGGATGACCTTCGTCAAGGCTTTCGAGACATACCAAATCAGGTGGTCGATAGAGGTGTTGATAAAGGACTGCCGCCAGAACCTTGGTCTGGGAAGATGCCAGTCCAACGACTTCGACTGCCAGGTTGCGGACATCACCATCACCCTCATGGCCTACGACGTGGCCGCCCTCGACCTGCGGTTCTCTGAATATGAGACCATGGGGGAGCTGTTCGCATCCATGGCTGGGGAATTGATGAAGTTGTCACTATGGAACGTCCTGTTGGAATGCCTTGAAAGGATGTTGAAAGGCATTGCGGAAATATGCGGATGGGGATTGGAGGATATCATGAGGAATTTGCTCGCCGATGACGACACCGCCGAGGAGATGGCTTTCCTGGTTAATGCATTGGATGATTACAGACGAAGAAAGGCGGCATCCTAAATCTCCTTTAACATTTTTTAGACGTGTGTTAAAACCCTTTGTTTATCGGGGAAGTCAAAG
>CADBBP010000167.1 GCA_902792855.1 uncultured Prevotellaceae bacterium | reverse complement strand
GAGTTGATTTTCTCCCACTTATGGGTGCCCCACCATCCGCTCAGGCGCGTACATTTATTTGTGACGCAAGTGGTCAGGTAGCCATCCGGCTCCTGAGCCCGGGCGATGATGTTGATGACAGAGTCGAGGTAATGGTCGAGCCGGGCGTCATAGTGCACAGCCAGGGAATACGACGCCCCTTCGATGACCTTGTATGGGTCGGTGTCGTCAAAAGAGAAATCTCCCTTGTGCTCTCCTTGTATGAGTCCGGCGGCCAACGCGAAATTGTCGAAGCGTCCGTTCACCTCACACTCATGGAATGCGGAGGGGATGGATACGGTACGGTTGATTTCAAGGCGTGGCGACCAGAAACCATCATTCAGGTGTACCTGGGTGAAAGATACCTCTTCAATAGGGGTGATGACGGTCATCTGTTTGGTTGCACTTGCAGAAAATGTCAGCAAGGCGAAACTCGTCAGTAACAATGCTCTTTGCTTCATTGTTTGTTATGTTTGTTGGATTAGTAATATTTGTTCGTTTTAGATTGCGCTACAAAATAATAGAAAAAGAAGGAGACCGAATGAAACAATCGTCCAAGAAGATGCGAAAATAGTCCAAACCTCTGTGGGAATGGTGTTTTTGGACGATTTTGCCATGGACTTTGGACGATTGTTTTATCCATTGTTATGGGGAAGCACTATCTTTGCAGCACAATAAAAAAACCTCTCACACCCAATGACAATTTGAAGACAAAGCTCGCCTCGGGCGCAGGATTCCTTGTAAAACTAATAAGAAAACAGCAACGATATGAAAAGACTTTTGACAATCATTCTGATGGCAGGTGTGACACTGACCGCCTCAGCACAGCAGGAAAAAACTTCGGCTCATGGATACCCTATCAATCCCGTGCCGTTTACAAGTGTCAAGGTAACCCCGGGAACTTTCTGGGGACAACGTCTCGAAGCCAGCCGAATGGTGACCATCCCACTCGCTTTCTCAAAATGTGAGGAGACCGGACGCTACACCAACTTCTCGAATGCCGCCCAACACCTGAAGGACCCATCAAAGGTGTTCAAGGTGGGAGGCCTCTCCTTCGACGACACCGACCCTTACAAGACCATCGAAGGTGCCTCGTATATCCTGCAGACCTATCCTGACAAGAAACTGGTGCAGTACATTGACTCCGTGCTCGACGTGATAGCCTCGGCACAGGAACCTGACGGTTATCTATACACCTCGCGAACCCAGAATCCGAAGGAACCCCACGAGTGGGCAGGCGACAAGCGATGGAGCAAGGAAGAGGATTTGAGTCATGAACTCTATAATCTCGGACACATGGTGGAGGGAGCCATCGCTCACTATCAAGCCACAGGCAGCCGGAAATTTCTCGACATTGCCATCCGCTATGCCGACTGTGTTTGCCGTGAGGTGGGCCCGAATCCCGGACAGGCATGCGTGGTACCCGGTCACCAGATAGCAGAGATGGCACTGGCCAAGCTGTATCTCGTCACGGGTGACAAGAAGTATCTCGACGAGGCAAAATTCTTCCTCGACTACCGTGGCAAGACCACCATCGTGCATGAGTACTCCCAGGCCCACAAACCCGTCATCGAACAAGATGAAGCTGTGGGACATGCTGTTCGCGCAGCCTATATGTATGCCGGCATGGCTGACGTGGCCGCCCTGACTGGCGACAAGGACTATATCAAGGCCATCGATGCCATTTGGGACAACATCGTCACCAAAAAACTCTATATTACAGGCGGCATCGGTGCCACTTCCAATGGCGAGGCATTTGGAAAGAACTATGAACTGCCCAACATGAGCGCCTATTGCGAGACCTGTGCAGCCATTGGCAACGTCTATGTAAACTATCGTTTGTTCCTGCTCCACGGTGACTCAAAATACTACGATGTGCTGGAGCGGACGCTCTACAACGGGCTCATCAGCGGCGTCTCACTGGAGGGAAACGGCTTCTTCTATCCCAACCCATTGGAGTCGATGGGACAACATCAGCGCCAGGCTTGGTTCGGTTGTGCCTGTTGCCCGAGCAACATCTGCCGCTTCATTCCCTCTCTGCCAGGATATATCTATGCCGTGAATGACCGCAATGTTTATGTAAACCTCTTTCTCTCAAACAAAAGCAGCCTCAGTGTTGATGGCAAGAAAGTTGAGCTGAGCCAGTCAACAGAATATCCTTGGAATGGTGATGTCGTGGTGACGGTGGACCAGAATGCTGCGGGACAGTTTACCATGAAAATCCGCATCCCCGGCTGGGTCAGAAATCAAGTTGTGCCCAGCAATCTCTACCAGTATTCCGACAACAAACGCCTCAACTACTCTGTGAAAGTGAACGGACGGGAAGTGGATGCCCAGCTGACGGAGGATGGCTATTACACCATCGATCGCAAGTGGAGGAAGGGCGACAAGGTGCAGATACACTTTGACATGGAGGCACGCACTGTCCGCGCAAACAACAAAGTGGAGGCAGACCGTGGCATGGTGAGTGTGGAGCGTGGCCCGTTGGTCTATTGTGCCGAACACCCGGACAACAACTTTGACATCATGGGGGTTCTTATTAAAATCAGACGCCGCAATTCGTACTCGGCAAGGGGGAGATTGCCGGCACACCCATACAGACACTAACTACCAACGCCCAGACACTGAACTTCGACAAGCAGGGCAGACTGGAAGCTCAGGACCAGACGCTCACACTGATTCCTTATTATGCATGGTGCCATCGTGGCAGCGGAAAGATGCGCGTCTGGCTGCCTCAGGACCTGAAAGCCACCAACCCTTCACAACCTGCCACACTGGCCAGCGAAAGCAAGGTAACCACCTCGTCAGAGATGCCTGCATTGTCATCCATCAACGACCGTTTGGTGCCGAAAGACGAAAACGACCGCTCGGTGCCCTACACCCATTGGTGGCCCAAGAAGGCAACCACAGAGTGGCTCGCCTATGAATTCCCGAAGGAATCAACCGTGCAGAGTGCCACCGTCTATTGGTACGACGACGGCCCATGGGGTGGATGCAGGGTGCCAAAGTCATGGCGTATCCTCTACCAGGATGCCCAGGGACAGTGGCTGCCCGTAAGCGGTGCCGACAACTATCCCACGGACAAGGGTGCCGCCTGTACCGTGAATTTCATTCCTGTCAAAACTGGTGCCTTGCGCTTGGAGGTGGAGTTGCCCGATGACAATGCTGCCGGTTTGTTTGAATGGATTGTCAAATAATAAACTGAAGTTTCCCACGTTTTTATCACGAATTTGAGAACCAGAGGTCGGCAGCAAAAGGGAATTGAAAATGACAAGTCATTTCCTATCTCTATTGCGTAAGGTTTGCGTATGGTTCGCGTCGCTTGCGACGATAATTCTTCATAATTCTCTTCATCTGTATATGAATTCTCAAATTGGCTTTCCCTTTGGCCGCCGACCTCTGGTTCTCAAATTCGTGATAAATAAAACTTTTACGATATTTGTGAGGGTGGGAAACTTCAGTAATAAAGTGCCATTTTTATTCGATTTCTGGCTCGCCTCGGCATGCCTCATGCAAGTTTGGTTTTGCTCTCGGCTCCCACATAAATTGGCGTTCACTTGCAGGAGGAATCGATGACTTTTCGGAATACGAACATTTCATCTTCTTCGCTCCAGTTGCCTGATTCTTCCTCTGGCACAGCAGGACCATGGAAGTGTTTGTTCCAAAACTCCACAATCTGGAAACCACAACGGTTGACATAGAAATGAATGTTCCGTTTCTCAAAATAAGGCGTGATGGTTTCCCATACACGAATCTCTGGATGAAGTTCCTCAACAGCTTTCCATGCTGCTTGTCCGATGCCGTGACTGTGGACATCCGGTGAAACGAAAAGCAACTCCAGTTCGCCCTTTCCTGCTTTTTTGTCAATGCTCAAGACCACGCCACCCACATAGTTGCCATCTTGCACAATGCGGTATGCTTCGGCATTTTCACCGTCGATGCTTCGCTCAATCGTTCTTCGTGAGATAACTTCAGAACCTTCTTCAGTGCGTTCATCGCGCATGCCAAATTCAATTTGGGCTCCATATCTGAATGCCCATTGATTGTCTTTGATGAACTGTTCCCTGTCATTCTCTTGTAAAAGAGCAAGGGATATGCCTATTCTATTGTCGTTTTTGTCCATAATCATAAATATGTTGCCATTTTGAAAGGAGTGACATGCTTCTCGAATTGGTCATCACCATCCAAATCATTCCGATGAAGCTGTCTTCATCATGCAAAGATAGCACTTTTTTCCAATGAATCCTCTCGGTGGCACACACATTTATATCTTGCACATCATCTTTCTTGTTCTTCCATCAAGGCTCCTTTCCACATAGTCTTGCCATAATTCATCGAGTTGCATGGCAGCGATGTCATCCAAAAGCATTCCGGAGTGGCCTTCCTCCCAGTTGAAACCTGGCATGGCCTTGCCCAACTCTTCCGTTGTCAGCAAGAGCGGCGACTTTTCGGGGTGGACCATGTGGCTCAAGCTCATTCGGACATAATACACCTTCCGGCCCTTGCCGCTCCAGTCTTCGTCGGGATAGGGCGTGCCGATGATGGTTCCCCGCATCACCACGCCGTGCCTTCCATCCCCGGTGCGCACCATATAGAACTTGTCACCGTAATGAACTTTCTGGTGGTCCCAGATGCTCCAGTCATAATAGAAACCATCAACTTCGAAATCATCCATCGCTTCCTCAAACTCGCACAACTTGTAGTTGCTGATGTCCGTGTTCCATCGCATGATGAAGGTCTTGCGGAAATTCTCCCTGACGATGCCCACGGCTTTGTCAAACAGACCGCGCCATCGTTCTTCATCCATCTTGTCGAGAAAAGCTTGGGCAGCATCCATTCTTCTGAACTCCCCCACCCCATCCATCAGCTGGCAGAAATCCTCGAATTTCACCATCTTGCAAGTATTCTTCCTCATCATTCCCACATATTGGCAGGCACTGATGAAGACATCTTCGGTATTGTCCACCACCCTGATGGAACTGTATTCCTCGTCATCCGTGACGTGCCGTTTTTCTTCCATCACATCCTTTCTTTCCGGTTCAATCCACTGCAAGAAGGCAAAATCCTGAAAAGCGGCCGATGCGCCATTGGCCTCCCTCACATCCTTTCGATAGGATGACGGTTCCAAATAGAAATCCCGGTTCACGCCAGCCAACGCCATTCTTTCGCTTTTGCTGAGGATGTCCGCCATGTTCTTGAGACGCTGGTTCCACTGGTCCTCGGCATCGCAATCGGTCAGCTTCACTGATTTCTCCTTCTCATCAAGGATTCTCGCCATGCGATGCACTTTCATCACCGCATTCAGAAAGGCATAACAAAGACGTACATCCCATTCGGAAGCAAGCCAAGGCAATTCAACGAGGATTGTCTCACCTATTCTAAGCTTGACGCTGACACCTTGAGTTGAAACACATTCTGCCATCAAAGTGAATGATTCCACCTCATTGTCCGTAGGGGTGACATACCGTTTGATGACATGCAAGTTGTCGGCATGGTCTTTGAAGAGCATCATGGTCCGTTCAATGACTTTTTGTTCATTGAACTTACGGATTCCCTTGATTGTGAATTTTTGAATCATCATATCTATTGTTTTGTTTCGCTTTCAGAGCACGGCTCTCTTCGCCAGTTGTTTCGTATGTCCTCTTCTGAAATTGCCTTGGTTATGGCTGTTCAGTAATTTGATTACATCCCCCGTTTCCGGGTCGCACGGGTGTGCTCCTCTACGAGAGAGGACCACACCTCTGTTCTGAAGGTCGCCCCAAAGAACTCCCAAGGCACTGCAAAGGTATCATCCTGTTGTCCCAAATCGCGGCACAAGCGAGAGAAAAATGACGAAAAACTTGTTTTTCAGTATTTTTCCGAGCGACAATGCGATTCAACGTAGTTAAATCGCGGCACAAGCGAGAGAAAAATGACGAAAAAGAAAAAAAATTGGTTCAACAGTGCTTTTTCCTTTATTTATTTGCTATCTTTGCAAGAGTGTCGGAGTATTACTTACCTTCTATTGCACCACTAAGGCAAGTGAGACTTTCGGCATGACAAAAGTCCCAAGCAAAATCTTGCTACAAAGGAACTTATAAATATCATTAAATCAAAGTGGTGCGGTATTTGGAATGATGAAGAAAATAGCCATATTCTTAGCCGCTGGACTCGCCGCATTATCGACAGTCAACTTCAACAATGGCGCGAACGCGAAAGCAACAACCCCCATCAACAACGCCGCCAATGTCTCGCAAATTCAAGATACAATGGTTCTTGGCAAACTCTATTTCGTCAACCTCAAAGAGGGAGAACAGCCTGTAATGACCGCCTTGAGTTTATTCGGCAACCGTTGTGGAAGCGAAAATTTCAACCACAAACCACATGCCACGGAAGGAATCCGTTCTGTATTCGAACTTGACGAATGGATAGAGTTCCATCCAAAATCCAATGCGAAATCAGGTATCACGGTAATGGTTTTCATCCACAAGGAAGACCAAGGCTTTTACTTGAAAAACTCTTTGAATGACAAGACCCCTGGCTACATTCAAGAATTAGCCTTGAACAAAGATCCCGATGAAGATGAGACCAGCGATTGGGGGTCGTTTTACCTTCATCCCGATGAGACCACCCCTGGCTACTACGACTTTGTGTTCATCTACAAGAACAAGGTTTTTGCCACCATGCTCACCCATTTTTTCAAACAAGAAGAAATCTACGAGAAATCCGATGCTGAGTTGGAAAAGTTGATGTCACAACGTCGTTAGAACGATGTTCATCATCATTCCATCCTCATTTTGCCATTGCTGCAAAAGTCGTTGATATTTCAAGAGCAACGCCCATCTTCCTCCGGCTCATACAGTGCCGCAGCCTCCAAGTGCATGGCATGTATCTCGTCGGCAAGCCACTTCGGTGTGAGCACCTTTACCTGGCTTCCAAGACTCATCAGATGGCCGCTGAAATCTATCGTCGGGCGCATGTAAAATTCGAAATCGGAGAAATTCTCTCCCATGACAATCTCATGCTGGCTCTTGTGTATGGGCAGGTCTCTGAGATAATACCTTTGATATCCATACGCCCTGACGACAATCCGCTCAACCTTGGTGTCATCGCCGACAAGCACGCCATAACACTCATCGAAGTATTCCTGGGCATCAAAGTCTGGGTCGATTCTGAATTTGGTGTCGGTCAGTTCCATGTTCAAAATCCTGTCGAATGAGAACATCCCGAAGTAGTCCGACTCCGGCTTCTCCTCTGTTGCGTCACGGTGGAAATGGCCCAAGATATACCAGCGTTGCTTGAATAGTTTGAGACAATAAGGCTCGAAGTTCAGGTGATTGGGGTTGTCGGTTCCATACTTCCTGTATTCGACGGCAATCCTCACGCTCCTCTTCATCGCCTCGATGACCATCTTCAGATAACCATCCTCAGCAGGAACAGACTGCAGCAAAATCCTTTTTTGCATCGACAGGCTCTCGCTGATGATGTTGTTGACGGAAAGCGTGGAGAGGAGCCAGTTCTGCACACTATCATTCTCCAACACCTTGTCATTACCGATATAATACTCATAGCCATTCTGACGGTCGCACTCGATATAGATACCGAACATGTCTTGAATGGCATCCTTGTGCCGGTTGAACGTGGAACGGGCTAATTCCACACCCTCACTCAGGGAACTTCGGAGCCATTTCTCCTGAATCTCCGCCAACGTAATTCTCTTGGCCCTGCGAATAGTTTCCACAAGCCAGATATATTCCTTGAATTTGAAAGCCGTTTTCATACTCGTTAGTTTTTCACTTGTTGTCTTATTTAATGATTAGCCTCGCATTGCAAATGGAGAGCCTGATGTGGTGAAATGTCCATCATCGTATGGATAAATGAACGGACTATTGCCAATCGAGGATAAATCCATAATGGTAAGGTTTGTTCCCGTCGATAGTGTATTGGGGAAGAGTGGGCTGTCCCCAGGTATCGACGCCGCCGACACCATGGATGTTCAAGTCGATATTCAAATTGACGAAACGGCCACGCTGTATTTCGTGGGGATGGCGGACACCTTCAAGATTCTCTTCGCCATAGTCCCACGCCCGGATGCAGAGAGGCTGCAGACCATCGATTCTAAGAGTTTTCTTCCCATTGGTGATACAGAACCACCGCACATCAGTCCGGCAGCCATTGTCCTGCGGGTGGACGTATTCGGTCTCAAATTCTGTCAGCGGCATCTTGTATTGCCCGATAAAGGCGCTTCGCTTGCGGTCGGGATAGTTCTCCCACGGTCCACGCCCAAAATACTCGATGCCAGTGAAGTCTGCTGGCAGGCGCATCCTCATGCCCAACTTGGGGAGCAGGGGCTTGCCGTTGCCTGTGGGATGATAATTCACATCGACCAGGATGCTGTGGTCGTTGATGACGGTGTATTTCACCGTGACATCAGTGGCCTCCTTCCATACGGCTGAGTTTCGTGCGAAACCTGCGGCATGCTGGTTGTCGTTTTCGGGTTTCCAGAAATAAGGTTCAAGCGGCGCCTGCAGCATCTCACGGTCATCGACAATCCAAGAAACAAGGTTGTTCCCGTCGATGACAACTCCCTTGGCAGCAGCCTTGTCAGCGATTTTCATCACCTCGGGGAAGTTATAGGGAGAGAGTACAAACTGTTCGCTGGCCACGACGAATCCTTTTTTTGCCCATGGCTTGTCTTCCTTCAGGCGTGCGGAGACATTCAGCAATCGTTCTCCATCGATGACGGTGGTGTCGCAGACGATATCGTACTCACTGACATCCGTGAAGAAATCACGGTTGATGATGCGCAGCCTGTTGTCTTGGAGTTCAAAGTGGAGAGGCTGATACACATGCTGCACTTCGTAATAGTGGGGATGCGGCTTGCGGTCAGGAGCCAATAGTCCATTGATGCAGAAGGCGTCGAGGTTGGGCTTGTCGCCGTAGTCGCCGCCATAGGCGAAAAATTCCACTCCGTTCTCCTTTTTGACAAGTCCCTGGTCCACCCAGTCCCAGATGGCGGCACCGACGATGCTGGAGTCGGCGTAGATGACATCCCAGTATTCCTGCAGGTTGCCCATGGAGTTGCCCATGGCATGGGCATACTCACGAGCTATCAGCGGCTTCTCCGTTTCCTTCTCGGCCTCTCTCTTCAGCACCTCGGGAGTGGGATAGCCATAGTCGTGGAGAGCAGAGTAGCGGGGATGGCAGTCATAGAAGGGCAAACGGGTGGAGTCGAGTTGGCACACCCTGTCATACATGGCCTGGATGTTCGGCCCTACCCCACCCTCGTTGCCCAAGCTCCACAGGATGACACAGGGGTGGTTGAAGTCACGCCAGGGGTGGTTGAAGTCACGCTTCACCAGCGACTCGGCGCGGTCAACATGGGCGTCGCGCCAGGCGGCATCGTGCCCCATCTCCTCGTTGGCATAGCCATAGCCGTGACTCTCCTGGTTGGCCTCGTCCATCACATAGAGGCCCCAGCGGTCGCAGAGTTCGTAAAGGTACTCGCGGTCGGGGTAGTGGCTCGTGCGCAGGAAATTGATGTTGGCCTGCTTCATCAGGCGGATGTCCTCCTCGTAGGTGGCGTCGTCCACGTAGCGCCCGGTCAGGGGGTGATGGTCGTGCCGGTTCACGCCGCGCAGTTTCACATTCTTGCCGTTGATTTTGAACACCTCGCCGACAACCTGCACGCGCTTTACGCCAAAGTGATATTCAAATTTTTCATAGTTTTTGTCATCCTTCATGCCAAGCAATTCCAAAGTGAAAGGATAAAGCCAAGGCTTCTCGGCAGACCACAGACGAGGCGGGGTGGCGTAGTGGAAACTGAGTTCAACGGTAATCGTATCTCCAGCGGGCAGTTTGGGGATACGGTAGTTGGTAGCATTCCGATGGCCCGGATCCGTGTTGACTCCATATAGTTCGGGGCAAGCAATCTCCAATTCAACCAACTGATTCTTAACGGTTTTCTTGCCTGTATTGCAAATGGAGACTTTGGCTTTGACGGTGAAGTCTGAGTAGTCGGCATTGGGAACGGCCTCTACATGGTAGTCTGTGATGTGCACCAGCGGACGCACCCACAACTGCACCTCGCGGAAAATGCCCGACAACCGCCACATGTCCTGGTCCTCGAGATAACTGCCGTCACACCAGCGATAGACCTCCACGGCGAGTTTGTTCCTGCCCTCCCGGACGTATTTCGTCACGTCAAACTCAGCGGGTGACATCGAGTTCTGGCTGTAGCCCACTTTCTGCCCGTTCACCCAGACGTAAAAGGCAGAATGCACGCCACCGAAATGAAGAATCAGGTTTTGAGAGAGCATCTCTTTGGTCACATTGACAAACGTCACATACGACCCCACGGGATTGCGGTTCTCGTAGGCCGTCCAGTCGCGTGGCGGTTCACTCGTCACGCTGGGGCGGTTGCGCTTGAAGGGGTAGTCGATATTGGTGTAGATGGGCGTGCCGAAGCCCTGTGTCTGCCAGTTGCCCGGCACCTTTATTCTGTCCCAACTGCTCACATCGAAATCCTCACGGTAAAAGTCGGCGGGCCTTTCCTCTGGATTCCGGCTCCAATGGAACTGCCATTCACCGTCGAGCGAGACAATCTCCTTGCACTCCTTCCATTTCGAAGGCAGTTGCAGCGTGGCGTGATAGGGAAGTTTGTTGATGCCCAGCACGGCGGGGTTTTCCCAGTCGGGGGCTGTCGTTCCCGCTGCTCCTTTGCCTGACTGCAGGTTTTGTGTCTGTGCCGGGATGGTCGTTTCTATGTCTATATCGCCAAAGGCCATGCGTTCTCCCGATGCCAGTCGGTCGGCATCGAGACGGAGGATTTTTGCCTTGACGGGTTGGAACTTGATGGTCTGCCAGATGGGGTTGTTGACGATGTTGGAGAACTCGCCCGAAGCGACTTTTGTCCAGTTCGACCAGTCGGTAGAAGCCCAGAGGGTGTAATGGGTGACAGTTCCTTCACGCGTGTTCTGTGGCGGCAGGTAGCGGAACGAGGTGATGGTCTGCTCGGTGTCCCAGTCAATCAACATCTGCTTGGGACTGCTGAAGAAGTAGTGGAGGTTGCTGCTGCGTTTCTCCCCACTGTCGGGGATGTCGGCCGTCAGCTCTGGTGCCAAATAGACGGAGGTGCGCTTGATGATGGGCTCGCACTTCGCGTCCATCACGGTGAAGCGGAGTTGCTTGGCGGTGACGGTGGGGAAGCAGATGATGCGGCGATGGCCGATGGTGGTCAGTCCGTCGCCATTGTCCACGAGTGCATCTTTTAGGGAAATCCACTTGTCATCAACCAAAGCCTCGAGCGAGAATTTCTTCACACGCTGGCCGTAGCGGATGTCTTCCTCAGCAACGAAACGGTTGAAAGCCGTCGGCTTCTTGAATGTGACAAGGGTCTCATTCCCCTGAGTTTTTATTTTTGCTTTTCGGGCGAGGTCGTTTTTGAACACCTCATGAATCATCTTGTTGAACGCGATGCCCCGCAGACTGTCGTTTGGATGGATGCGGCCGTTGGGAGCAATGGGGAAGTTGAGCAGGAGGCAGGAGTTGCGTCCAACGCTCTTGTAGTAGGTGTCCATGAGTTTCGACAGGCTTTTCACGTGCTCGTTCTCCGTCTCATGGTAGAACCACCCCGGGCGGATGCTGGTGTTGGTCTCGCCAGCACACCACACATCGCCGTCCTCTACGCCGTAGTGCAACATGTGCCAAGGTGTGTCGCCCTTGCCGGGCATCAGGCTCCAGTTGGTCTCACCCACGTTGCCGGCTTCGGTGCCCACCCAGCGCAGGTCGCCGCGGTCACCTCCGTCGTTCCAGATGACGGCTTTCGGCTGTAGTTCCCGTATCATGCGGAATGTCTCCGCCCACTGGTAATAAGTCTTGCCATCGATACGCCGGGTCTCATTGGCGCCGCCATACCACCCGTCACCACCGTTGGCACCATCGAACCACACCTCGAAGATGTCGCCGTACTGCGTCAGCAACTCACGCAGTTGGTTGCGGAAATAGGTCACGTATTCCGGCTTGCCATAGTCCTTGTGGTTCCTGTCCCAAGGTGAGAGATAGACGGCGAACTTCAGTCCCTCTTCACGACAGGCGTCTGCCAGTTCACGCACCACGTCGCCCTTGCCGTCCTTCCATGGCGTGTTCTTCACCGAGTACTCCGTGTATTTCGAAGGCCACATGCAAAAGCCGCAGTGGTGCTTGGCGGTGAAGATGATGCCCTTCATACCCGCCTGCTTGCAGACGCGTGCCCATTGACGGCAATCGAGGTCGGAAGGGTTGAACAACTCCAGCGGCTCGTTGCCGAAGCCCCATTCCTCATCGGTATAGGTGTTCATCGAGTAGTGGATGAACGCATACATCTCCATCTCTTGCCAGCGCAACTGGTTTTCCGTCGGCACAGGGCCGCAAGGTGCCGATTTGTCAACGGAGGCTTTGTGCTGACCATTTGCCAGTCCCATTATCAGGAACCATAAAACAACAATCGTTGATAATCTCTTCATAGTTTTGCGTATTTGACTACAAAGTTACTTATTTTTTTGTTTGCAGCAAATAAAACGCCTTGATATTAACACATTTCCTTACGGATGAAAATTCCTTTGGTATCAAAAGACGCAAATAGCAAAGGAAGTCACCTCGGTGAGGGAACTCTTTTTAGTCATCATATTGCAAGATATCGTGAACATCATTTCCAATCGCTGGTCGAGATTTTTCATAAATGGCAATTAATGATTAATTGGTGATAAATTATTGACAATTCGTATTTTACAAAGAATAGGATTACACCGTCTTTTAGGTGAACAACAAAGTGCCAAGCCTTGCCATTTTGTCAGAGGGGTGCGACATCTTGTCACTTTGGGGGCAATGGCACGTTTGTTGCAAGAAGTAGGGTGAGAGCCAAGGAGTTATCCAAGGCATCTCAAACAACATCGTATAACTAAAATATAATTAGGAGGTAAAGATTATGTTACCAGCACTTTTCCGCAATGAATGGTTTCCAACGTTGTTTAACGAGTTTCTGGACAATGATTTTATGCCTCGCGCCAATACAACGGCACCCGCAGTCAATGTCAAGGAGAACGAAACCGCATACGTCATGGAGTTAGCCGCTCCGGGCATCAAGAAAGAATATTGTCGCGTGAGCATCAACGACGACGGCAATCTCTGCATCGCCATCGAGAACAAGATGGAGCACAAGGACGAGGACAAGAAGCATCACTATCTGCGCCGTGAGTTCAGTTACTCGAACTACGAGCAGAACTACACGCTGCCGGAGGATGTGGACAAGGAAGGCATCGCCGCCAAGGTGGAGAACGGCATCCTTACCGTCACCCTGCCGAAGGTGAAGAAAGAGGAGAAGAAAGAGGCCAAGGCCATCGAAATTTCATAGCATCAAGAAATAAATCGGCAAATATTGGGGAGCAGCTTCAAATGGGGCTGCTCCCTTTATTTATAATTATGGCAATGATTATATTACAATTATTGAGACAAATATTATCCAACAATTTCTTACCTTACAAAATTATTTCAAGGTACGATTGGAAATGATGTTCACGATATTTAGCAATATGGTGACTAAAAAAGGAGTGCCCTAACGGGCAGAAATCGTACAAATCTGTACAAATCA
>CADBBP010000166.1 GCA_902792855.1 uncultured Prevotellaceae bacterium | reverse complement strand
AGCATGCACAGCAACCGACGGCCATGGCGGGTGCTGCTGATGCGGCGAAACCATTTGTATTTCTGGGTGTAGTCTTTGTCGGGCAAGGGGAACAGGCCTTTCTGCCTCAGCTCCTCAACGCATCTCTCCAAGAAACGACCGTTGTGCGTCAGCGTGATGACGCTGTATATGTAGTCCATCGTCAACTGGTCGATGCGGCGCTGCAACGCCTCGCGCTCCGCCGTGGGAAGCGTGTCGGCACGCTCGGAGAGACGGTAGAGCACGCCACGCGTGTCGGAAAGGCGCTGGAGAATCCATTTCTTGTTATCCTCGTGCGTGATTGACTGGCTGCGATGGCGGTAATAATAGGCCTTGGCATTCGTTGCATAGAGCTTCTCTGCACGGAGGAACAACTGGGGGGTGAACTCTTCGTCCTCATGGAGGATGCCGGAAGTGAAGCGGAGATTGACAAGGGTGAGCTTGCGGAAGATGTAGCCGCAGGCAGATGCGCGAAGGTTGTGCCGGCGCATGTACTCCGAACCCTCCATCGGGCCGTCGTACTCATTAGGAACGGTGTGTTCCTCCTTTTCGGACAGGTAGAAGGTCACGATGTCGGGGTCCTTGTCGCGGACGATGTCAAGGCAGTGCTCATAGACAATCGTGTTCAACTTGTCATCGCCATCCACAAACTGGATGTACTTCCCACGGCAAGCCTCGATGCCCAGATTGCGGGCGGAACTAAGGCCGCGGTTGTTCTGGCGAATGTAGAGGATGTCGCCAAGTTTGTCGGAGATGGCTTCCAAAGGAGATACCGGCGAACCATCGTCGATGACAATCACCTCGCGCTCCTCCTTGGTGAGCGACAAGGCGAGGATGCTCTCAAGGCATTCGTTGAGAAGCGACAGGGGGATGTTGTAATAGGTCACGATGAAGCTGACCAAGGGGCGGCTTTCTATCGGTGGAACAGACGGTGTAACTTGCATAGGTTCTTCATTCCTAATAGTTTGAGCATGATGAGTTTCACTTTGCTCTTCCAACCCACGCCAAGGTTGAGGATGGCATGGAGGGGGAGCGGTGGTGTGGGGAGCAGGAGCGTGTCGGAAGAGGCGGTGTAGGCGTCGAGCTGGATGTTGAGCACATGGGTGAAATATTCGGTCAACTCGCCGTCAAGGCCAAGACGGCCCAGTTGTGTGACGTGGGCTTCGAGCAGGTCGCGCATGCCGGCGGCTCCGGGGTTCATCGTGATGCCGGAGGGGTTGCATGTGTAATAATACATCCCGTCATCGGTCGTGCAGACAAGCCGTGCACGCTTCAACAGCAGCGGAAGGGTGTGGGCGTCCTCAAACTTGCGGCCTTCTACAAAACGGACACCATCAAACAAGCGGCGGGCGAACACTTTGTTGCAGGCGTATGTGTGCGTGTAGGCCTTGCAAGAGAGCCAGTAGTCGGTCATATCGTCATAACTGTGGGCACCAAACTTGAGGAGGGTGGCCTCGGGACTGCCGTGGTGCCAATAGATGGGATAATCAGCACAGAGATCGTGTTCTCGCCAATGAAATCGTCGCTGTCGATAAAAGTGAGATAGTCGCCGGTGGAGAGGGAGATGCCCTTGTTGCGGGCTGACGACAGGCCGCCGTTGGCTTGGTGCACCACCATGACACGAGGGTCGATGGTGGCGTAGTGGTCGCACAGGGCACCGCTGCCGTCGGGAGAGCCGTCATCCACCAAGATCAGTTCATAGTCGTCATACGACTGGCTGAGGATGCTCTCAACGCAGCGCGGCAGCGTCTCTTCCACACCATATACCGGTACTACTATGCTCAATTTCATCATGCAAAGATAATGATACGAGATTGGAATCCAAAACAAAAAACAAAGTTTTTGTTTTTATTCGGGTAAAGCCTGGTAAATAATCGCAACTCTGTTGCGCAAGCAATGCCAATATGTTGCACAAAAGCATCTCTCTCACATAATAAAAATTACGTTTTCACGTTTATTACATAATTACACATGAAAAAGACGGAGCAGACCGATAGTTATTCCCATATACTCAAGTACACGGGCTTGTTTGGCGGAGTGCAGGGTATGAACATTCTGGTGGGCATCGTGCGCAATAAACTTGTCGCAACGATTCTTGGGCCCGCAGGAATGGGTCTGATTTCTCTTTTCAACTCCACCATCAACCTGCTTGCCAACTCCACCAACCTCGGCATCTCCATGAGTGCGGTGAAGAGCATCTCTGAGGCATTCGACAATGGAGACGAGAGCACACTAAGGCGCATCGTCCGCATGGTGCGGTCGTGGTGCCTGCTCACCGGACTGGCCGGCATGTTGCTGTGCATCCTCCTCAGCCACCAACTCAGCTGGTGGACTTTCGGATGGGGAGACCACACCCTGCATTTCGTCTTGCTCTCGCCCATCGTGGCCATCATGGCGGTCACGGGTGGGGAGATGGCCATCCTAAAGGGAGCAAGGCAGTTGAAGCACCTCGCATCCATCTCCATCTACAACGTCCTGGCGGCATTGTTCGTTTCGGTGCCGCTATATTTCTTCTTTGGAGAGAAAGCCATCGTGCCTTCACTCGTCATCATGGCTCTCATGCAGATGCTGCTCACCATAGGTTATTCCTACCGGATGTTCCCTATCGCCCTGGCCCGCGACAAGAAAAGTTTGGCTGAAGGGATGGGAATGGTGAGGCTCGGCATCGCCTTCGTCGTGGCGGGCATCTTGGGAAGCGGCGCCGATTTCGTCATCCGCTCTTTCCTCAGTTACACCTCGTCGCTCGAGACGGTGGGACTATACAGCGCAGGCTATATGATGACGATGACCTACGCCGGGATGGTGTTCTCTGCCATGGAGACCGACTTCTTCCCAAGGCTCTCGGCAAGCAACAAATTATGTACGACAAGTTCCACCATCGTCAACAGACAGATAGAGGTGTCGCTGCTCCTCGTTTCACCATTGCTCGTCTTCTTCACCATCGCACTGCCCATTCTCATGCCACTCCTTTATTCCGGGAAATTCACACCAGTGGTGGGGATGATGCAGGTCACGGTCTTCGCCATGTATTTCAGGGCCATCAAGCTGCCCATGGCATACCTGCCGCTTGCCAAGGGCGACTCGTGGTCGTATCTTTTCCTCGAGGCTGTTTACGACATCCTTCTCGTGGTGTGCGTCGTCCTTGGCTTCAGGAAGTGGGGACTAATGGGGTGTGGCATTGCCATCACGTTCGTCGGTGTGCTCGACTTCATCCTCATCCTCGTCTATACACGCTACAAGTATGGGTATCACATGTCGTGCAGGGTGAGGATTTATGCCATGATGCAACTGCCTTTCGGCATTCTGGCCTATTTGGTGACCTTCGTCTCCAACCCATTGATTTATTGGGGGGTGGGAATGCTGTTGGGATGTGCCAGCCTTGCCGTCTCCATTATGGTGTTGAGAAAGAAAACGTCGTTGTGGGAGTCCCTTAAGAAAAAAGTCAAGAGGAGGTTCGCTCGTGAGTAAGGTCAGCGTGCTCGTTGCAGCCTACAATGCGCAGCAATATATCGAGAAGTGTCTTCAATCCCTACTCACGCAGACATTGACCGACTTGGAAGTGCTGTGCGTGGACGATGCATCCACCGACAACACACCGCACATCCTTGACGAGGCCGCAGCAAGAGACAATCGACTGAAGGTGTTGCACTTGAAGGAAAATGGAGGGCAGGCAAAGGCGCGCAACATTGCACTGCAAATGGCGGAGGGGGATTACATCTGCATGCTTGACAGTGATGACTGGTATGCTCCCGATGCCCTACAGGTGGCGGCCGACGTGCTCGACAAACACCCCGACACCGACTGTGTGCTCTTCCAACTCAGGCAGGTGTTCCCCAATTATGAGCGGGAATACCCCATGCCATCGTTCGACGTGATGAGCGGCAAACAGGCTTTCGAGGCAAGTCTCACGTGGGCCATCCATGGCCTTTACATGGTAAGGACGGAGTTGCACAAGCGCTTCCCGTTCGATGACTCGTCCAAAGCCTACAGCGATGACAATACCACACGTTTGCATTTCCTCCATGCACGGCAGGTGAGACAATGCGAGGGGGTGTATTTCTACCGGCAACACGAGGCGTCGGTGACACACTCCATCAGTCCAAGGCGCTTCGACTACCTCTTGGCCAACAAGAACATGCGGCGCATCATGCTACAGGAGCATGTGGAGCAAAGACTATTGGAATTATACGAGAAGGAAAGATGGCTCAACCTCGTGGGAACCTATATGTTTTACGTCCGAAACAGGAGAAAGCTGTCAAGTGAGGATGCCCGGTATGGCATCCAAGTGATGAAAATGATATGGAAGGACGTTGATACAAAACTGCTGCCATGGAAACTGAAGATGAAGCCGGGATACATGCCCATGAAACCGTGGTGGGGGCTCTTCCGCATGCAGGAGGAGGCCTATTTCGCCCTCAGATGGCTCGTAAAAGGGGAGTGAACTCACTGCAACACGGTCGCCGCGACATCAACAACCAAGGTGTGGCCTTTTCAGGTGGCTTGATAAAAAATCACACTTTTTCTTTGCCCTTCAACACCTTTTTAGTAACTTTGCAAGCCGCAAACAACAATATGCAGCGATGGATGACAATACATTGCAGAGAGTGAGGCTTACCCTGACCAACTACTTGGAGGAAAACAAGTGCAGGAAAACCCCGGAACGATATGCCATTCTCGAAGCCATTTATGACATGGAAGGGCATTTCACACTCGAGGAGCTGAGCGCCAAAATGGAGCAACAAGCCTTCAGGGTGAGCAGGGCGACCCTATACAATGCCATTCACCTCTTCATCAAGCTCAGGCTTGTCGTAAGGCATAATTTCCAACAAGGAACGAGGTATGAGGCCAGTTTCCAAAACGACAACCACTGCCATCAGGTGTGCACCATTTGCGGAAAGGTGAAGGAGGTGCAGGCTGCCCAAGTGGCTCAGGCTGTCGAGAAAATGAAGATAAAAAGGTTTCACCAAACAGGCTTCGCACTATATCTCTATGGTGTGTGTACATCATGCCAGACAAAAATCAACAGGGCGAAGGCAAAAAACGCTAAAACGAAAACAAAAAATAATCCCAAGAAATGAACAAAGGAAAAGTTGATGTGCTGCTCGGACTCCAATGGGGAGACGAGGGTAAAGGAAAAGTTGTGGACGTGCTGACACCTCATTACGACGTGGTGGCAAGATTTCAAGGAGGCCCCAACGCAGGACACACACTCGAATTTGAAGGACAGAAATACGTGTTAAGAAGCATCCCCTCTGGCATCTTCCAAGGGGGAAAGGTCAACATCATCGGCAATGGTGTGGTATTGGCTCCCGACCTCTTCATGGACGAGGCCAAGGACTTGGAGAAAAGCGGTCACGACCTCAAGGGAAGGCTCCACATCTCCAAAAAGGCTCACCTCATCATGCCCACACACAGGGTGCTGGACGCCGCTCTCGAGGCTGAAAAGGGAAAAAGCAAGGTAGGAACCACCGGAAAGGGAATTGGCCCAACCTACACCGACAAGGTGTCGAGAAACGGACTTCGTGTGGGAGACATCTTCGACAATTTCGAGGAAAAATACGCACAACACAAACTCAGGCATGAGAAAATGCTGCGAAACTTGGGATATACCGACTACGACATCACCGATGTGGAGAAAAAGTGGATGGAAGGAATAGAATATCTCAAGCAATTCCAAATAACTGACAGCGAGCACGAAATCAACAAACTGCTGCAACAAGGAAAGTCCATCCTTTGCGAGGGCGCACAGGGCACCATGCTCGACGTCGATTTCGGAAGCTACCCCTTTGTCACTTCATCAAACACCATTTGCGCAGGGGCATGCACAGGACTGGGCATCGGGCCAAACAAAATCGGAGAGGTGTATGGCATCATGAAAGCCTACTGCACCAGGGTGGGAGCAGGTCCCTTCCCAACAGAACTCTTCGACAGCACTGGAGACACCATAAGGCAACTCGGGCATGAATACGGGGCTGTCACCGGTAGGGAGAGAAGGTGCGGATGGATCGACCTCGTGGCATTGCGCTATTCCGTCATGGTCAACGGTGTCACCAAACTCATCATGATGAAGAGCGACGTGCTCGACGGCTTCGACACCATCAAGGCATGCGTGGCATACAAGAAAGACGGAGTGGTCATCGAGGATTTCCCATACGATATCGAGAACAACATCGAACCGGTGTTTGTGGAAATGCCGGGGTGGAAAACCGACATGACCAAAATGACCAGTGAGACACAGTTCCCCAAAGAATTCTTGGACTATGTGCAATTCCTGGAAAAACAACTCCATACGCCTATTGTCATCATCTCGATAGGCCCCGATAGAGAGCAAACCATCATTCGTCAAACTCTTTCATAACCATCATGCCACAAAAACCAACCATACCCAAGGGGACACGCGATTTCTCGCCTAATGAAATGGCGAAACGCAACTACATCTTCAACACCATCAGGGAGGTCTATGCCCAATATGGCTTCCAGCAGATAGAGACTCCTGCCATGGAGACCCTGCAGACGCTCATGGGAAAATATGGAGAAGAGGGTGACAAACTGCTTTACAAGGTGCTCAACTCCGGCGACTTCTTTGGAAAAGTAACGGAAGAAGAACTGCAGGAGAGAAACATACCGCATCTCGCAGCTTTGTTCTGCGAGAAAGGGCTTCGATACGACCTCACCGTGCCGTTCGCAAGATATGTCGTGATGCACCGCGACCAATTGCAGATGCCTTTCAAAAGATACCAGATACAACCCGTATGGAGGGCCGACAGACCACAGAAAGGAAGATACAGGGAATTTTACCAGTGCGATGCCGACATCGTAGGAAGCGACTCGCTGCTCAACGAGGTGGAGCTCATGCAGATTGTTGACACTGTCTTCACCAAACTCGGCATCCGGGTGGCTATCAAAATCAACAATAGGAAAATCCTTTCCGGCATTGCCCAGGTGGTGGGGGAAGAGGACAAAATCATCGACATCACAGTGGCCATCGACAAACTCGACAAGATAGGACTTGAGGCTGTGAATGCTGAATTGGCCATGAAAGGATTGTCGCAACAGGCAATTGACAGCATCCAACCCATCATCACGCTCTCTGGCTCCAACAACGACAAACTCGACACGATGGAGAAGTGGTTGGAGAATTCTGAAATCGGGAAGAAAGGTGTCCAGGAGGTGCGAACCATACTCGACACGTTGAAATTATGCAACCTGAACAACCAGGTGGAACTCGACCTCACACTTGCCAGGGGCCTCAACTACTACACCGGAGCCATCTTCGAAGTGAAGGCACTCGACGTGCAGATGGGGAGCATCACCGGTGGTGGGCGTTACGACAACCTCACGGGCATCTTCGGCATGCCGGGCCTCAGCGGGGTGGGAATCTCGTTTGGAGCAGACCGCATCTATGACGTGCTCAACACCCTCGACCTGTATCCCAAGGAGGCCGTGGCTGCCACTCAACTGCTCTTCATCAATTTTGGAGACAAGGAAATCGGGTATTGCATTCCCATCGCTGCCAAATGCAGGCAAAGTGGGGTAAGTTGCGAAATCTATCCCGACAAGGCAAAGATGAAGAAGCAAATGGCATACGCCAACGCGAAGGGAATTCGCTTCGTGGCCCTTGCTGGTGAGAATGAAATAGCCCAGGGGAAAGTGACGATAAAGAACATGGACACGGGTGAGCAAAACACGGTCACACCCGAGGAAATCATCAGCCTCACCAAACTGTAACATCATTTCTGAAATCCTATCAATTTCATCACAAGCAGTATTTATGAAAAAAACGTTCTTCTGCCTCTTGGCTGCAATCATCGCCCTCACTGCGGCGCAAAAGCAAAAGACCACCATCTTCATGATTGGCGACTCCACCATGGCTAACAAGCCCATCGACAACGAGAAGCCTGAAAGGGGGTGGGGGATGGCGCTCCAGGGATTCTTCACCGATGACATCATTGTGGACAACCACGCCGTCAACGGACGCTCGTCGAAAAGTTTCATCGACGAAGGCAGATGGCAGAAGGTGCTCGACAAACTGAAACCGGGCGACTATGTCGTCATACAGTTCGGGCATAACGACGAAAAACCAAAGGAGGACAGGCATACTGACCCAGGGTCCACTTTTGATGCCAACCTCGCCAAGTTTGTCAATGAGACAAGGGCGAAAGGTGGACTGCCTATCCTTTGCAACGCTGTGGTGAGGAGGAATTTCGTTGCACAGGCTCCCCAGAATGATGACGACGAAAAACTCAGGGATACGGAATACACCGGGGAGAAAAAGCAAGAAGGGGAAGTCCTTGTGGACACACATGGTGACTATCGCATCGCGCCGAGAAACGTAGCCAACAAACTCAATGTCCCGTTCATCGATGCCAACGCCATCACGCATCAATTGGAACAGGAACTGGGCCCGGAAGGGTCGAAAAAGTTGCACATGTGGTTCAAACCAGGGGAGAACCCTTCCATTCCCAAGGGGAGGGAGGACAACACCCATTACAACATCTATGGCGCA
>CADBBP010000165.1:13541-14651 GCA_902792855.1 uncultured Prevotellaceae bacterium | reverse complement strand
CGCAGAGCAAGTACCCAACATGATCTGCGCCTCCGCAGACCTCTCCAACTCCGACAAGACCGACGGCTTCCTCAAGAAGACCCACGACATCGTTCGCGGAGACTTCTCCGGTGCCTTCTTCCAGGCTGGCGTGGCAGAGCTCACCATGGCTTGCTGCTGCATCGGCATGGCCCTCCACGGTGGTGTCATCCCCGCATGCGGAACCTTCTTCGTCTTCTCCGACTACATGAAACCCGCCGTGCGCATGGCTGCCCTGATGGAGCTCCCAGTGAAATTCATCTGGACACACGACGCCTTCCGCGTGGGCGAGGACGGCCCCACCCATGAGCCTGTGGAGCAAGAGGCACAAATCCGCCTGATGGAGAAACTGAAGAACCATCACGGCAAGAACTCCATGCTCGTGGTGCGCCCCGCCGACGCAGAGGAAACCACCGTCTGCTGGCGCATGGCCATGGAGAACACCAGCACTCCTACCGCACTCATCTTCTCACGCCAGAACATCGAGATGCTGCCCGAGGGCAACGACTACAACCAGGCAGAGAAGGGAGCATACGTCGTCGCAGGTTCCGACGAGGACTATGATGTCATCCTCCTCGCCTCCGGTTCGGAAGTTTCCACATTGGAGGCTGGAGCCGCCCTGCTTCGCGCCGACGGTGTGAAGCTGCGTGTGGTGAGCGTACCTTCCGAGGGCCTCTTCCGCTCGCAACCCAAGGAGTACCAGCAGAGCGTGCTGCCCGCTGGAAAGAAGAAGTTCGGCCTCACCGCCGGCCTGCCTGTCACCCTCGAGGGTCTCGTGGGCGGCGACGGCATCGTCTGGGGTCTGCAGAGCTTCGGCTTCTCCGCTCCTTACAAAGTGCTCGACGAGAAACTGGGTTACACCGGCCAGAACGTCTATGAGCAAGTGAAGAAATTGCTGGCCGAGTAAAGCACTCTTGCCATGGAAGTGAAGACGATAGGATTAGCCAGCGACCACGCCGGCTACGCTCTGAAGCAGTTCGTCAAGAAATACCTTGACGACAACGGCTACAAGTGGAAGGACTACGGCACCTACTCCGAGGCCTCTTGCGACTATAGCGACTTCGGCCATGCACTGGCACGCGGATTAGAGAG
>CADBBP010000165.1:10694-13468 GCA_902792855.1 uncultured Prevotellaceae bacterium | reverse complement strand
TGCTGGATACCGGAAATCGCACACCTCATCCGCCAGCACAACAACGCCAACGTGCTGGTGATGCCCGGAAGATTCATCGACGAAGACACCGCCTCACTCATCATGGACGAGTTCTTCGCCACTGAATTCGAGGGTGGGCGCCATCAGGCCCGCATCGACAAAATCCCAGTGGAGAAACCAGCAACTTGCTGATTCTACCACCACAACAACAACCCCGCGCCCGCACCCTGCGAGACGCGGGGCTTTTTTATAGAGCCGATGGAGGCCGATGGTCTTTACAGCGCCCATAGTCACTATAGATACTATAGCCACTATACCAATAAAAGCCCCCGCCACCTCATTTTTTCAAAAAAAAGAACAAGAAAGCCAAAACTTATTGCTATATTTGCACACACATATCAAAATTTCACGAAAAGCAAGCTTTGCATAGCATACCACATAAGTAGCGCACATAGCGAAAACGATGAATATAGACATAGACAAAAATAAGGAAGAGTTTCTCGAGCTGCTTCGCTCCACAAAGCGCGACGGCGTGGAGGAGACATTGGAAGACCTGGAAAGCATGGGATTCTTCGATGCCCCCGCCTCTGCCGGGCACCATCTGAACAAGAAAGGCGGACTGGTGCTGCACTCACTCAACACCTACAAGGCCGCCCTCGCCGTATGGGAGGCCATGAAGGCCATTGAGCCCACCCTCGCCACAGAGGTGCAGCGCGACAGCATCATCATCGCAAGCCTGCTCCACGACGTGTGCAAGAGCGACATCTACAAGCCCACCGTGAAGCGCCGCAAGACCGCCATCGGCACCTGGGAGGACACCGAGGGTTACAAAGTGAGCTACAAGAACTTTCCCATGGGCCACGGCGAGAAGTCACTTGTGCTCCTGCTATGCAGCGGTCTGGTGCTCAACGACGACGAGATGCTCGCCATCCGTTGGCACATGGGTGCCTGGGGCATCAACATGAACAGCCTCGAAGACACACGGAGCTACGACACGGCAAGGAAACTCTACCCGCTCGTGGCCATCATCCAAGCAGCCGACAGCCTCGCCGCATCCATCATGGAGCGCACGGGCGAGGAAATGGACGAACTATAATCACCACACACACCATGGCAAAGAAGAAACCCCTGCCCATCTACGAGAACGTGGAAATTGAAACCTGCGCGGCGGAAGGCAAGTGCATCGCCCACGTGGACGAGAAAGTCGTCTTCGTGCCATTCGTCGTTCCGGGAGACGTGGTGGACATCCAAGTCCGCAAGAAGCGCAAGAGCTACTGCGAGGCGGAGGTCATCCGCTTGGTAACGCCAAGCCCCCTCCGCCAGGAGCCCCTGTGCCAACACTTCGGTGTCTGCGGCGGTTGCAAATGGCAAATCCTCCCCTACCCCGAGCAACTGAAGATGAAGCAGCAGCAAGTCATCGACCAACTCACCCGCATCGGCAAGGTGACGCTTCCCACACCACGCCCCATCTTAGGCTCCGCCCAGACCACTGCCTACCGCAACAAGATGGAGTTTGAATGCTGCAACAAGCGGTGGCTCACCCGCCAGGAGGTGGAAAGCGGCGTGGTATATGACAACATGAACGCCATCGGCCTCCACATCACCGGAGCTTTCGACAAGGTGCTGCCCATCGAGCAGTGCATGCTCATGGACAACCTGCACAACGAGATACGCAACGCCATACGCGACTTTGCCGACGCCACGGGGATGACCTATTTCGACATACGCCGGCAGACCGGCCTGCTGCGAGACATCATGATCCGCAACTCCAACACCGGGGAGTGGATGGTGCTTGTGCAGTTCCATTTCGAGCAGGAAGGCGACCGCGAGCGTGCCGAGACCCTGCTCCAGCACATCGCCGACCGCTTCCCGCAAATCACCTCGCTGCTCTACGTGGACAACCAGAAATGCAACGACACCTTCGGCGACTTGGAGGTGACGACCTACAAAGGCTCCGACCACATCTTCGAGACGATGGAGGGCCTGCGCTTCAAGGTGGGCCCCAAGAGTTTCTACCAGACGAACACCGAGCAGGCACACGAACTATACTCCGTGGCACGCGAACTGGCGGCCCTCACCGGCAGCGAACTGGTTTATGACCTCTACACCGGCACCGGCACCATCGCCAATTTCGTGGCACGACAAGCCAGGCAGGTCATCGGCATCGAGTATGTGCCCGAAGCCATCGACGATGCCAAGGAAAACTCCCGCATCAACGGCATCGACAACACCCTGTTCTTCGCCGGAGACATGAAAGACATCCTCACCGATGAGTTCATCGCCCTGCACGGCCGACCCGACGTGCTCATCACCGACCCTCCACGTGCCGGCATGCACCCCGACGTGGTGCAGACCATCCTCCGCGCACGCCCGCGCCGCATCGTCTATGTCAGTTGCAACCCCGCCACGCAGGCACGCGACCTGGCCGACCTCGACACCGCCTACGAGGTGGTCGCCGTACAGCCGGTCGACATGTTCCCCCACACCCCCCATGTGGAAAACGTGGTGCTACTCACGCAGAGGGAATAAGCTCCCTCAATCCAGAAAAACACATCGACAACAATCATTACTCCAACAACCTAAACCCAAACAACTATGAAAAAAAAGATGTTCATCGCATGCCTCCTCACACTACTCGTGACGAGCGCAAGCGCGCAAGAGAAAAAATGGTATGACACCTTCAAGTTTAGCGGCTATGGCATGCTGCAATACCAAGGCACCGACCAAGAAGGTGCGGAGAACAACTCCTTCAACCTGCGTCTGCTGAGGATGAT
>CADBBP010000165.1:0-10671 GCA_902792855.1 uncultured Prevotellaceae bacterium | reverse complement strand
CCCACCGTGCAGCTCGTGGACCTCTATGCCGAATGGGTGAAATACAAGGAAGCACGCATCCGCGTGGGACAGTTCAAACGTGCATTCACTTTTGAAAACCCCACACACCCCATCACACAGGGATGGTATGCCTACGCTGACGTCATCAACCGCCTCTCCGGCTTCGGCGACCGCGCCGGCGAGAAAGCCTCCGGCGGACGCGACATCGGCATCCAGTTGCAGGGAGACCTCTTCCCCGCAGCCGACGGACACCGCTTCCTCCACTACCAAGTGGGTGTTTACAACGGTGAAGGCATCAACCGCAAAGACAAGGACGAGCGCAAAGACATCATCGGCGGTGTATGGGTGGTGCCCATCAAGGGCCTGCGCATCGGCGCCTTCGGATGGAACGGCAGCCACGGCGGCATGACAACCAACGCCGGCACCGACCAGAGCGTGACGCTCAACCGCTACTGTCTCTCCGCCGAGTGGGACAAGGACGAGTTCACCTTCCGCTCGGAGTATGTCCACAGCCAGGGATGGGGCGTATCGAGCCCTGGAAGCGGCAACACCACAATAGACTACACCAAGGGCGACAAGGCTGACGGATGGTATGTCTTCGGCATCGTCCCCGTCATCAAGTCGAAACTACACGCCAAGGCCCGCTACCAGTGCTATCGCCCACAGAAGAATGCCGACACGCAGAAAACCATGTACGAGGTGGGTGCCAACTACTTCATCAACAAGAACTTGGAAATCACCGCCGAGTATGCCCGGGTGAACGACCGCTCGCTCGCCCCCGGCAACCACGACTACAACTTCGTTGACGTGGAGTTCGATTTCCGCTTCTAAGCCTTCCACCACGCCAGCCTTTTCGTGAAAACCATTGCCCGCCGACACACAACATCGCGGGCAATGGTTTTCACGTTTTTCACAACGAAAGTTGCTCTCGCATGAAAAGTACGCCGTAAGTATTACCCGATAATGGACAATGTCCTAAAAAAAGCGAAAAAAAAGGAGCACACGCGCATATTTAGGAAAAATATGCTTAACTTTGTACCTATGAACAGCATCATCAACCCGGAAGTGAAATGCGACAACATGATCATCGTTGACGCCGACCATGCCGACCGCGTGGCTTTCGACTTGATAGTTAATTTCGAGCGCATGCTGGAACGCCCCCTTCCCAATGCCGACCTCCCCCGTTGGATTGATTGCATGGCTCTCGACGGCGGCGTCACCGAGGGCGATGATGTCACCCAGGTGGCATTGGTGCACGGCAAGGGAAAGACACGGATGGAATATTTCACCCCCGGCAACCTGCACGACGAACTCAACGGACAGGCCTTCCGCGACCATCTTGGCGAATTTATCCTCAACGCCTTCAGCGAAGAGAGCATCATCTCCCGCGAGGACTTGCTGCTCGACATCCTGCACCTTGCGCTCAACTCCGACAATGTGAAGCGCATCGTGCTGGTTCCCGACGATGAGAGTGTGCCACGCGTGAGACAGGCCCTCCGCCGCGTGCCCGACAATAAACGCGTCACCCTCCTCACCATGCAGCCCGTCGGCGGCGGTGATTTCCGCTCCGACCTCCTTGGCTACTCGCTTATGAACGCTTTGGGCATCCGGAGCGATGAACTGCAACCATGAAGAAAACAACCATAAAAACCATAAAAAACCAATATGAGTAGATTATTGATGATAGGCGCCGGTGGCGTTGCCACCGTAGCAGCGTTCAAGATTGCGCAGAACGCCGACGTGTTCACTGAATTCATGATAGCCAGCCGCACAAAGCGGAAATGCGACAACATCGTTGCTGCCATCCACAAGGCCGGCTACACGCTCGACATCAAGACGGCACAAGTGGACGCCGACGACGTGGAGCAACTCAAAGCCTTGCTGACAAGCTACAAGCCCGAACTGGTGGTCAACCTGGCCCTCCCCTATCAGGACCTCACCATCATGGAGGCCTGCCTGGCCTGTGGATGCCACTACCTCGACACAGCCAACTACGAGCCCAAGGACGTGGCGCATTTCGAATACTCCTGGCAATGGGCCTACAAGGAGCGCTTCGAGCAAGCCGGTCTTTGCGCCATCCTCGGCTGCGGCTTCGACCCCGGCGTGAGCGGAGTTTATACAGCATACGCCGCAAAGCACCACTTCGACGAGATGCACACCCTCGACATCGTGGACTGCAACGCCGGCGACCACCACAAGGCCTTCGCCACCAATTTCAATCCCGAAATCAACATCCGTGAAATCACGCAGAAGGGCCTCTACTACAAGGATGGACAATGGATAGAGACCGAGCCGCTGGAGATACACCAGCCCCTCACCTACCCCAACATCGGCCCACGGGAAAGTTACCTGCTTCACCACGAGGAACTGGAGAGTTTGGTGAAAAACTACCCCACGCTGCGCCAAGCACGCTTCTGGATGACTTTCGGCGAGCAATACATCAAGCACCTCGACGTGATACAAAACATCGGAATGAGCCGCATCGACGAGATTGAGTACGAGGCACCGCTGGCCAGCGACCCCACGAAGACTGCCAAGGTGAAAATCGTGCCGCTGCAGTTCCTCAAGGCCGTCCTTCCCAACCCACAAGACCTTGGCGAGAACTACGAAGGTGAGACAAGCATCGGCTGCCGCATCAGCGGCATAAAAGACGGAAAGCCACGCACCTACTACATTTACAACAACTGCTCACACCGCGCCGCATACGAGGAGACAGGCATGCAGGGCGTTAGCTACACCACCGGCGTCCCGGCGATGATTGGCGCCATGCTGCTGCTCAAAGGCATCTGGAAAAAGCCCGGCGTATGGAATGTGGAAGAGTTCGACCCCGATCCCTTCATGGCCCTGCTCAACGAAAAAGGCCTCCCCTGGCACGAAGTGTTCGACGGCGACTTGGAGCTATAAAAATTTCGTCATTACGAAATAACAAAATAACGAAATAACGAAATAACGGAATAACGAAATAACGGAATAACGAAATAACGGAATAACGCCACAACGAAACAACGGAATAACGTCACAACGAAACAACGAAACAACAAAATCAATGGCAAAGAAAGACATCATCTCACAGACCGACGGCACACAGGAGGGCAAGCTCAAAGCCCTCCAAGCCGCGATGGCAAAGATAGAGAAAGACTTCGGAAAAGGCTCCATCATGAAGATGGGCGAGGAACCGGTGGAGAATGTGGAAGTCATTCCCACGGGCAGCATCGGCCTCAATGCCGCCTTAGGCGTTGGCGGCCTCCCCCGTGGCCGCATCATCGAAATCTTCGGCCCGGAGTCATCAGGTAAGACAACCCTCGCCATCCATGTGATTGCAGAGGCCCAGAAGATGGGCGGCATAGCCGCTTTCATCGATGCCGAGCACGCCTTCGACCGTTTCTACGCCGCACACCTTGGCGTCGATGTGGACAACCTCCTCATCTCCCAACCCGACAACGGCGAGCAGGCTTTGGAGATTGCCGACCAACTCATCCGCTCATCCGCCATCGATGTCATCGTCATCGACTCTGTTGCCGCCCTGACACCAAAGTCGGAGATAGAGGGCGACATGGGCGACAACAAGGTAGGCCTGCACCGGAGACGACCACTGGCGGCAATGCCTTGAAATTCTACGCATCCGTCCGCATCGACATCCGCCGTGTGACAACCATCAAGGACGGCGACCAAGCCATCGGCAACCAGGTTCGCGTGAAGGTGGTGAAGAACAAGGTGGCTCCTCCTTTCCGCAAGGCGGAATTTGAGATCATGTTCGGCGAGGGCATCTCCAAATACGGCGAGTTGGTGGACCTCGGTGTGGAGCACAGCATCATCCAGAAGAGCGGCTCATGGTTCTCCTACGAAGGTTCAAAACTTGCCCAGGGTCGCGATGCCACCAAGCAGATGCTCCAAGACAACCCCGAACTCTGCGAAGAGATAGAAAACAAAATCATGGCCGTCCTCGCAGAAAAGCAATGACAAGAGCGCTATAGGCACTATAGCAACTATAGATACTATAGCAACTATAATCCACAATAACTAAAATCGCGAGGCTCCTTGTGAGCCTCGCGATTTTTATTAAAACTCTGCATTTTTGGGTGTCCTTGGGAAAGGAATGACGTCGCGGATATTCTGCATGCCTGTGACGAAGAGGATCAGACGTTCGAAGCCGAGGCCGAAGCCGGCATGAGGACACGAACCATACTTACGGGTATCAAGATACCACCACAGTTTTTCGGTCTCCATCTGACGATTTTCAATCTCAGCCATCAGTTTATCATAACTCTCCTCACGCACACTGCCACCGATAATCTCTCCAATCTGCGGGAAGAGCACATCGGTGCCCTGCATGGTGGGACCAGGAGCCACACAACCTTGATAGCCTACGGAGCCTTCACCCTGTGCCGGGTTCTGCTTCATATAGAAAGCCTTGATGCTGGCAGGGTAGTCGGTCATGATGACAGGTTTCTTGAAATGTTCCTCCACCAGGTAGCGCTCGTGTTCGGAAGCCAAGTCATCGCCCCAGTTGCATGGGAACTCGAACTTCTTTCCATTCTTGATGGCTTCCTGAAGGATTTCTATACCCTTCGTATAGGGCAAGCGGACGAAAGTTTCCTTGAGCACCCCTTCCAAGCGCGGAATAAGGTCGTGCTTCGGTGTGATGAACTTGTTGTCGTTGATGAACTCAAGGTCGTCCTTGCAGTTCTCCAAAGCCCATCTCACGCAATACTTGATGAAATCTTCCTCCAAGTCCATCAGTTCCTCCTGGTTGAGGAAGGCCACTTCAGGCTCAATCATCCAAAACTCTGCGAGATGCCTCGGCGTGTTGGAGTTCTCGGCACGGAAAGTAGGTCCGAAGGTGTAAATGGCACCTAACGCCGTTGCACCCAGTTCGCCTTCGAGCTGTCCGGAAACCGTGAGCGATGTCTGCTGTCCGAAGAAGTCATCGTCATAGATGATTTTCCCATCCTCGTCCTTTTTCAGGTCGTAGAGGTTCTTGGTAGTCACCTGGAACATGTTGCCTGCTCCCTCACAGTCGCTGGCCGTAATCAGCGGTGTATGGAAATAGAAGAAGCCGTGCTCGTGAAAATAGGTGTGGATGGCCATGGCCATGTTGTGACGGATGCGCATGATGGCACCAAAGACATTGGTACGCAGGCGCATGTGAGCATGCTGGCGCATATACTCAAAGCTCTGTCCCTTCTTCTGCATCGGGTAGTCGGCACCGCAAGTGCCATAAATCTCAATGCTTTCACACTGTATCTCACTTGCCTGCCCGGCACCCATGCTCTCCACGAGCACGCCCGTGACGCTGACACATGCACCGGTGGTCACCTGCTTGAGAATTTCTGGGTCAATCTTCCCGGGATCGACCACCACTTGCACGTTCTTGATGGTGGAACCGTCGTTGATGGCGATGAAATCTACAGCCTTGCTGCTGCGGTGTGTTCTCACCCATCCCTTGACGTTTACAGTCGCTCCAAAATCGGTGCGCCGTAACACATCCACCACTTTTGTTCTTATGATTTTTTCCATTATTGGTTTCAAAATAAAAACATCTTATTCAAAGGCACCCATGCGAAGCATGTCCACCTCTTTCTCTGTGAGGAATCTCCAGTCGCCCCTTCTGACGTTCTTCTTGGTGAGACCGGCAAACTGCACTCTGTCGAGTTTCACCACCTTGTATCCGAGGCTCTCAAAAATTCTTCTCACGATGCGGTTCTTGCCGCTGTGTATCTCTATTCCCACCTGGCTCTTGTCGGTGTCGCTGGCATACTCGATGGCATCGGCCTTCACTTCACCGTCGTCGAGGGTGATGCCCTCTGCAATCTGACTCATGTCGTGAGCGGTGACGTTCTTGTCGAGGAAGACATGATAAACCTTCTTTTTCAAGAACTTGGGATGTGTGAGCTTGCTGGCGAGGTCTCCGTCGTTGGTGAGGAGGAGCACACCGGTGGTGTTACGGTCAAGGCGTCCCACGGGATATATCCTCTCCGGGCATGCGTTTTTCACCAAGTCCATAACAGTTTTACGCTGCTGTGGGTCGTCGCTGGTGGTGACATAGTCCTTTGGCTTGTTGAGGAGCACATAGACTTTCTTCTCCAGTCTGACGGGCTGGTCGTGGAACATCACCTCGTCGGTGCGTGCCACCTTCGTGCCAAGTTCGGTCACCACTTGTCCGTTGACCGTAACCACTCCTGCCTGGATGAAAGCGTCGGCCTCCCTGCGGCTGCAGATGCCGGCGTTAGCCAGGAACTTATTAAGACGTATCGGCTCGTTGGGATCGATGATTTCCTCCTTGTAGTCGATGCGTTTCTTCATATTAAATTTGGGGTCGTATCCGTGTGGGCGATATCCCTGGTTGTAGCCGCCACGCTGCTGATAGCCACCGCGCTGCTGATAACCGCCCTGCTGACGAGGCTGATAGCCGCCCTGCTGACGGGGCTGATAGCCGCCCTGCTGACGGGGCTGGTAACCGCCTTGCTGACGGGGCTGGTAGCCGCCCTGCTGACGGGGCTGGTAGCCGCCCTGCTGACGGGGCTGGTAGCCGCCTTGCTGACGGGGCTGGTAGCCGCCTTGCTGACGGGGTTGGTAGCCGCCCTGCTGACGGGGTTGGTAGCCGCCCTGCTGACGGGGCTGGTAACCGCCTTGCTGGTAATCACCTTGATTGTTGTAACGGGGACGATAGGGACGCTGGCCGCCTTGCAATCCGGCTCCAAAGCCCTCGGGACGGAAGCCACCCTCATCATCATTCTTTTGTTCAGCCGAATAAGTTCGCTGTGTGTGTATGCGGGGGCGCTGCGGGCGTCCGCCGGCACGATAGTCTCTTGAATAGTTGCCATTCTGTCCTGATGACTGATAACCTTCGCGGCCACCGGCACCCTGCTCGCTGGACAGTTCCTCGGTTTTGTTCTCGTTTTCAAAATCCATAATACATAATAATTTTATAGCCTCACGGCCGGTTAATAAAATAAAGTGTTTAAATTCCTGTATAGTTGTGTGGCGTGACAGCCATCAACTGTTTCTTGATTTCCATGCTGACATCGAGCCCTTCCACGAAATCGTGTATGGCCTTCTCGTCAATCTTGGTGTTTGTGCGTGTGAGCTGCTTGAGGGTCTCGTAAGGGTTGGGGTATGCCTCTCTCCTCAGGATGGTCTGCATGGCCTCCGCCACGACAGCCCAGTTGGCCTCCAAGTCGTCGCTCAGTTTCTGCTCGTTGAGAATGAGTTTTCTCAATCCCTTGAGCGTGCTCTCCACAGCGATGACGGCATGGCCCATTGGCACGCCTACGTTGCGCAGCACGGTGGAGTCGGTGAGGTCTCTCTGAAGCCTGCTCACCGGAAGTTTTGCGGCGAGGAACTGGAGTATGGCGTTTGCCATTCCCATGTTTCCCTCGCTGTTCTCGAAGTCGATGGGGTTGACCTTGTGCGGCATGGCGCTGGACCCCACCTCCCCTTTCTTGATTTTCTGCTTGAAATACTCCATGGAGATATACATCCAGAAATCGCGGTCGAGGTCGATGACGATGGTGTTGATGCGCCTCATGGCATCGAAGAGCCCACCCAGGCAGTCGTAGTTGCTGATTTGAGTGGTGTACTCCTCACGCTCCAATCCGAGGCTTTCAGCCACGAAGCGGTTGGCGAAGTCACGCCAGTCGATGTCGGGATATGCCACATGGTGTGCGTTGAAATTGCCTGTGGCACCTCCAAACTTGGCGGTGATGGGGCAAGCCTTGAGCTGCTCCATCTGCCTGCGCAGCCGGTATGCGAAGACCATCACCTCTTTTCCCAATCTTGTTGGAGAGGCGGGCTGCCCATGGGTCTTTGCCAGCATCGGCACGTCCTTCCAAGTCTCGGCATAGGTTTCGAGCTGAGCCAGAAGCTCGTCGAGCAACGGCATCAGCACATCACGAAGAGCCTCCTTGATGCTCAGCGGCACGGAGGTGTTGTTGATGTCCTGTGATGTAAGACCGAAATGTATGAACTCCTTGACGTCGTCGAAGCCACCTGCCTGGTCGAGGCGCTCCTTGATGTAATACTCCACGGCTTTCACATCGTGGTTGGTCACCTTCTCAATGTCTTTCACACGACGGGCATCAGCCTCGGTGAAATCCTTGTAGATGGCCCTGAGGATGGGAAAACGCGCCGGGTCGAAACCCTTGAGCTGAGGCAACGGCAGTTGGCATAGAGCAATGAAATACTCTATCTCCACGCGTATCCTATACTTAATAAGAGCATATTCGGAGAAATATCCTGCCAACAGTTCTGTTTTCCCTCTATAACGGCCGTCAATAGGCGAAATGGCTGTCAATGTATCAAGACTGGTCATACTATGATATGGTGTCGAATGCTAAATCGGGGCAAAGTTACGAATAAATTATCTTTCCCACAAAGAATAAATGATAAAAAAATGAAAAATCCCCGCAACCCCGAAAGGCCACGGGGAATCACCCCAAAGTGGGCGTTGACGGATTCGAACCGCCGACCCTCTGCTTGTAAGGCAGATGCTCTAAACCAACTGAGCTAAACGCCCTTTCTTGAAAAGCGGTGCAAAGGTAGGCACTTTTTTTGAAACCGCCAAATTTTCTCGCACTTTTTTTCAAAATCAAACTCTTTTCACTTTCCTGTCATCACAAGGTTACTTATACAAGAAGCGCTTGATGCTCATCTTGGGCGTCTTTTCAAAGGGTGTGTCCATCAGTTCCACCTTGTTGATTTTGCTATAGGAGGGAAGCGACTTGTTGGCCGTGGAGCGAATCAGTTCCGGGATGCCCTGCTTCGACGCTGCGTCCAGGTCATCCGGAATGTCCGCATAGACAAGGGCAACAAGTTTGCCACTACGCTCCACGACAAGGGATTCGGCCACATAGGGGCACCCTGACAACACGGCTTCCATCTCTTCCGGGTAGATGTTCTGGCCGGAGGAGTTTAGAATCATCGATTTGATGCGCCCTCTGATGAAGATGTTTCCTTCTTCATCCATCGTGCCCAAGTCGCCGGTGCGGAACCATCCGTCATCGGTGAACGACACCGCATTGGCTTCGGGATTCTTGTAATAGCCTATGGTCATGTTCTGCCCCCTCGCCTGGATTTCACCGGCGACGTTTCTCGGGTCGTCGGAGTCTATCCTTAACTCATGCACAGGTTTTCCACATGACCCTGGCACAAACTCCGTCCACCATTCCCAGCCGAGCAGCGGACAGGCTTCCGTCATTCCATATCCCACCGTGAAAGGCAAACGTATGTCGCGGAAACATTGCTCCACCTCTGGCTTGAGAGGCGCACCGCCCATGATGAAACAACGCACACGCCCTCCGAAGGCAGAGAGCAGCTTTTTGCAGACAATCTTGTATATCAACTTTTTGGCAAAGGGGATGCTGAAGAACTTTTGCATTTTCTCCAATGTCGGTTGGATGGACTTTGCATAAATCTTCTCCATCACCAAAGGCACCGTAACCACCATGTAGGGCTTCACGTCTTTCATCGCCTTGAGCAGCGTTGTGGGCGAAGGGGTCTTTCCGAGGAAATACACGGTCACGCCATCGACATTGGGATGGATGAACTCAATGGCCAGGCCGTACATGTGGGCCATCGGCAGCATGGAAACGATGGTTTCTCCTGGATGATTGGGGAAATGGCTGTTGCTGAATTCGTCCGTATCCGAAAGGGCGCCATAGGTGAGCATCACGCCTTTCGGGTTGCCGGTGGTTCCTGAAGTATAGTTGATGATGGCCAGCTTGTCCATGTTGTTCGTGAAATACGACACCTTCTCCGGCTGCAACCCATCGGGATGGCGTTTTGAAAATATCTGCTCGCGGTTTTCCCAAGCCTTCGCCACCTTCTGGTCCCTGCTCCACAGCAACTGGCCATCCTTCACATTGATGGCTGCCTTTAAGGTGGGCATTCGTTCGGGATTCAACTTATTCCAGATGCTGTCTTCCGTAAAAAGTATCACGCTGTCGGAATGGTGCGTGAGGATGGACACGCTGTTGGGATGGAAATCTGCCAGAAGAGGCACTGCCACGCAGCCATTGGCATTGATGCTCCAGAATGTCACCGCCCATCGGGCAGAATTGCGGGCACAGATGGCAATCTTGTTGCGCTTGGTTATTCCGGCTTCGGTGAGGAACAAGCGGAACTGTTCTATGCATGTTGCAAGGTCTGCGTAGGTGAAGGTGTCGCCTTCGTAGTCACATAGAGCCTTTTGATTCCATCGCTCGTGGATGGTGTCTTCCAACTTCTTCAGATAATGTTTCATGAGGTTCCGGGCTTTGTTTGTGGAGATTCGTTTGTCGGTTCTCTCATCTATTTTTGGGGTTGATTTTGAAGAGAAACCCGATGATGCTTTTTATCATGCAAAAATACTCATTTTTTCGGTTTTTTTCGCCGGATTCCCTCACATTTTTCAAAAATTTCTACAAATCAGAAACAATGTGCTTTTTCCCAAGCGTTTTCATGGTTGATTCCCACCGACGGCCTCTGCTTTTTTGGTCACTTTGAACGAACCGCTTGTGTATTCTTTCCATTCGGTCTCGCCGGGCAAGCAGCCGCGTAGTTGGATGTCGTTGATGGCCGACGGGGCGGGAGATTATTCACCATAGATGTTCACCAACCGCTGGTTCACCTCATGCACCCTCTGCTCGTTCATCTTGATGATTTCACGGTCATAGGTCATGATACCGTTGACCT
>CADBBP010000164.1 GCA_902792855.1 uncultured Prevotellaceae bacterium | reverse complement strand
CACCACTTTTATTCAGGAATTGGGCGACGGACGATTCCTGCTTTGCGACTCCATGTGCCTGTTGGGCTATTTGCATCCCGACCGCCATGAATTTGTCTCGCTCAGCGGGCGCTTGCCTGCTTTGGCGAAATACCGTCATTTCGTGGGTGCCTGCCCTTTGGACGACAAGTGGGTGGCTGTCTATACGCAGAATGGTGCTTTGCTGCTTGACACCGAAAACGACACGCTTGCGACATTTCCTTGTAGTGATGTGATAGAACGGTACAGCAGCAAGTATAACTGCATGTTGAAAGACGGCGGGAACAACTTGTGGGTGGGGACGCAGAACGGCCTTTTCAAGATTGAACGATGCTTGGAACCTGCTGCCGATCCTGTTTGCAGGCGAATAGAATGTCTCGCCAACAACTGTATCAGAAGTTTGGTGGCCGATGGCCAGGGAAATGTCTGGGCGGGAACATCCTACGGCGTTTCGCGCATCACGCCGACAGTCGTCAATTACGGACCTGAGGACGGCATACCGGCTGTCAACATGATGGAGCGTGCCGCCATGCTGACAGCCGACGGCAGACTGGTGTTCGTCTTTAATGCTTCCGGTGCTGTGGCTTTCCGTCCAGAATGGTTCCGGCAAGAGAAAACGGCACCATTCGCCGCTGTGATAACCGCCGTGAGCGTAGATGGGGAAATGTTGCCAGTAGAGAAACTGACGCATACACTTTCCTTCGACTATGGAACAAACAACCTCGCCTTCCAATTCTCGGCACTCAACTATGCCACACCGTCGCATACCCGTTACCGCTATCGGTTGGTCAACTTGGAGGATGATTGGCAATTCCCTGCCTATACCGACGGCAGCCTGTGCGAGGTGGAATACCGTGCCTTGCCGCCTGGCTCCTACACCTTCGAGGTGCAGACGGCCATCGACGATGGCAAGTGGGGAGAGGTGGCGAGGCAGAAGGTCGTTATCCATCCGCCTTTCTGGTTGACGTGGTGGGCGAAGTTTGCCTATGTGCTCGTCGGGTGCTTCCTCCTTGCCTTTGGTATCGCCTCTTACCTGAAGAGGAAGCGCCAGAAATTGGAACGGGAGAACGACCAACGTGTGAACCAACTTTTTGAACTGCGTGAGGAAGCACGCCATCAGTTTGCTGAAAACACCAATATCGACCCCCAGAAAATCAGTGTCAACAGCGAGGAGGAGGTTTTGGCGGAAAGGATGCTGAAGGCTATCGAGGCTCACCTTTCCGATGACAATTACGGCGTTGACCAACTTGCGCAGGATGTCTTCATGAGTCGCTCGGCTCTCTACAGCAAGTTGCGCAACATGCTCGGCATTTCGCCTGCCGATTTTATCCGCAACGTGCGACTGAAACGTGCTGCCCAACTGCTATGTGACACCGACTTGCCCATCGGCGAGATTGCCGACCGTGTGGGTTACAACACCCACAAGGCTTTTGTCGCCAATTTCAAAAAGATGTTTGGCATCCTGCCGTCTGAGTATCGAAATTTGCCCAAAGATAGACGATAGGTTTAAGGTTTGTCAAACAACATAAAACAACAAGGGACAACCATTTTGTCCAACTGCGTGGTGGAACGAAGTAGAGACGTCTCATTGAGGCGTCTCCCAAATATAATCTATAAAAGCAGCAGGTTGGCAGGAGTAATGTCTAAACTCCTTAACTCCCTAACTCCTTAACTCCTTCAATAAAAATCCCTATCTCCTTATAAAATTCTTTCCTCTTGATTTCAAAATGACATGTCACACTCCTGTGATGTGACGTAATTTTGCAGTCAAAAAAACATCAATATGACTGCACGACATCCATCCCTACGAATATCACAGCGCGACAGGATGGTGCTGGACTATCTTCTCTTTATCAGCGATAGCGAGGGAACGGTCACTGGCAGCACCTATGCCATCGCCTGTGAACTCGGCATGCACCGTCAGACGCTCTCCCGCATCCTGCAACGTCTCGCCAAGTCCGGTGATGTCGTTCTCGCCGACCATGCCTGCACCCCCATCCGAGTGACGAAAACCATGCAAGAAACCGTGACGGAACCTGTGACGCAAAACGTGACGGAAGTGACGCCATCTGTGACGGAAACCGTGACGCAAGGGATGCCCCACATGACCGACGTTTCGACAGTGGCAGCGGGCGCAACCATCTCATGGACAGTCACATGCACCTTTCTGTACATACCAAGATACGTGATGAACAACACCGAAAACGTGACGCTTTCATCGCAAACCGTGACGGAATCACCACAAATCGTGACGCTTTCCACCGACATTGTGACGCAAACTGTGACGGACAAAAAAGAAACAAAACAAAAAAACGAAGAAATCCCCCCTGCACCCCCTAAAGAAGAAAAAAAACAAAAAAAAGAAAAAAACTCACCCACCACCGCGTGCGTGCGCGAGGAAATTGCGACGAAAACCGATGAGGAGCGGCTTGAACTGCGACGCCAGCGCTTCGTCGATACACTCCAGCCTTTCGCCGCCCGCTACGGACAGGAGATGATCTCGCAGTTTGCCGAGTATTGGACCGAGCCCAACCGCTCGAACACGCGGATGCGCTTCGAACTGCAACGCACCTGGAACACCTCCCTGCGCCTTGCCAGATGGGCAAGAAACGACTACGCCTTCAACACACCCAACCCCAACAGTTACAACCATGACAACAATTACAACACTCATCGCCGACCGACTTCAGCAGATTACATCAGGGCAGCACAAGAGCGCGCTATTGCCGAGACCGAACAATTTATCAGAGAAGCAGAGATGCGAAGGGGAGGCGTTCCTCCGCATCTTCCCTTCTGAGCGCGACGTGCTCGCTTATTTCGCGCCGTTGAAATGGGCAGCCGCCGTCGCCAATGCCAACAAGTGCACCGCCTTTCCCAACATGACCTTGCAACTGCTCGACCTCATCTTAGGCATGATTAGAATGGACAGCACATAAATCAAATAGAATTTTGAAATCTGGTGAAAGTCTTAGAAAAAATTATTAACTTTGCCGACAATTAAACAAATTATTAACCGATTGAACGGTTATCACCGGAATACGCCAATACGATAATTAACAAGTAACCAAAGGAGATTAAAATGAAGACACTTCTTTTGACCCTTATTATGCTGGCAGGTAATGTCATGATAGAAAAACCTGGTAATCTTGCCAGTGAAACTTATGTTTATATTTGTACAGGACCTAAGTCAGAAAGATACCACAGCACAAAAGATTGTCGGGGACTGAGAAATTGTTCAGCCTCCATCGAGAAAGTAACCTTGACAAAGGCAAAGGAATTGGGCCGGGATGCATGCGGAATCTGCTATAAATAGGAAAAACATTTTGCAAATGAATACAATTAAATAATGGATAATGTTCTTGTACTTCATTTGGAAACCGAATCTAAGATAAAGTAATGATTAAGCCATAACTCACAACTCTTTTCCATACGGGATAAGAATTCCGATTTTCCCCAAGAACTCATGCCTGACATTGGTAGACTCGATTATGTGCCATTTGTCATCTATCTTTGCAGCCCTCACCCTGCTCATTTCCAGTAGCACATCCTGTGGTGAATGGTGGTTCAGCAGTCCGGTCTCCTTCAGTTTCATATAAAGGCGGTAGTAGAAGTGCAACGCGAGTATGTTGCAGAACATCCACCCCTCGGCCACGTCCGGGTTTTGCATGTACATCCTGTCGGCTTCCGCGACGTTTTTCAGGACATCAATCATCTTTTCCACGGAATCCCTGGACTTGTACTTCATATATGCTTTCCGTGCGTCGTCCCCGTTGTTGACGGCCAATGCTATGGTGCCGAACTTCTTGGCCTTGGCCTGGTAGTCGGCCACCAGCTCGTCAACGGTCCTGCCCTTGGGTGTGACTGCGTCGTATTCGTCGGTGCCCTCCACGAGTCTCCTCATGGCCTCGCTCGCCCTTTCCGGGTCTTCGGCGAGCGGCTTGTCCGTGTAGTGCCTGCGACTTTTCTTGAGCTCCCTCTCGACGGCCTCTTCAAGCTTGGCCCTGCGCACCGCGTTCTCGGACTCGGCCTTTTCCTCGGAGGCCCTCCTCGCCTCCATCGCTGCATCCAGCCGGTCTAGCGCGTCGTGCGACTCGTCCTGCCGCAGGCACTCGTCGAGGAACAGGTGGACCGTGGCCCCGTGGTACTTCTCCCGGAGGGTGACATGGAAGATGTGCCTGCCCATGTGGCTGAACATGGTTTTCAGCAGGGCGGCCTGGTCGGCGCTGCCGATGGCGTCGTAGTCGAGTTTCACCGACCGCTTCAGGGGCATGATGTACCTCACCCCGGACTTGTTGAACTTCTCGATGTTTCCCGCGGAGCAGTGCCCCTTGTCTGCAATCAGCGAGAGGTCTTCCAGCGCGAGCTCCTTGTAGCTGTCCCTCACGACCGTGACGTCCTGCATGTCGCCGTCCGTGATCCTGTAGTATATGGGCAGGCTGTTGGCCACGGAGAACCCGCACATCAGCCCCACTCCGGCACCGAAGCCGCCGCTCTTCAGCCTCGTCAGCATCGGGTGCGCCATCAGGGCCGAGTTGCACTCGAAGTCAGTCCCGTCGAAAATGATGTTGTCGTGCTCTGCGGCGAAGCTGCGGAGGTAGCTCACTATCAAATGCCTGCGTGAGCCCACCTCGGCAAGGACCTCGCTCACCTTCTCGGGGGAGACGGCTACGCCGGGGAGCATCTCGGAGATGTAGCTGTGCGAGTAGTGCCCTCCGAAATCGCAAATCGGGCTTTGGAACACCAGGCGGAACAGGGAGAAGCACGCCAGGGTCTTCCAGCTGGGGCCGAAGGCCTCCTCGAGGCCGGTGTAGTACTGCGGGCCTACGGCCGACTCCATCCAGTAGGATATTCCGTATTCCCTGTCGTCTGTGTAGCGGACGTGGCGGCCTTTCCTGGCTCGAGGCTTGCGTTCGGCCCTGACGCCGGAGCCCTTGGGGATGAGCCCGTCCCGCTCCGTAAGCCTCCCAAGAAGCTGGCGGTCCTTCTTCATGGTCCTTTTGCGCCGGGAGTCGTACACGGGGACGAATCCGTACAAATAGAACCTGCCGCCGATGCGGCGGACTTCCTTCCCGGTGCCGCGATATTGGTCCACCCAATCGGGGTAGCCAGCCTTGTCGCGGATGGCGTTTCTCTTCGAACTGCCTTCCTTCTTGTTTCCTGTATCCTTGGAGTTCATTTTTTATGCATTTTTAACCCTTATGTTATAATTCCATTTAATATACGGGGCAAAATTACAGATAATTTTCCAATCACGCAAATTTTCGCACAATTATTTTCGTTGAAAATCGGAGATTTGTGAAAAGATGGCATAAAAAAAGCACCTCTAAAGGTGCTTCAGATGTTTGACCCGTAATGTGAGTTATGGATTAACACCCATAGACAAATTCTTTTTTGGAGGCGATATGACCTTCCAAGTGGGAGACAATGATAAAGACAGTTTCAACAAGCGCTACAAAAGCTACATCATCCAGTCATCATTATTTCCCCAACAAACCTCATTATTGGGTATGCTACGGTTTCTGATTTTGCGCAATGCAGGAGCAGACGTGTTCAAAGATGGGAAAATCGTTGACAAGGACAAAGCGAAGAAATTGATTGGGGGCAAGAGTTTTTCTGTCAATCCCAATCATGAAGCAAATAGATTTGGACTGATTAAAAGTCTTTCACATGTCCGATTGCAACGCACCAAAGATGGTACCGATTTGGAGTTCAAGCCCCTATTTGGCGAATTGGACTTGAATAAAAACGCCCAATCCGATGGGTCACATAATTATCAGCCCGTCTCACTCCCTGACATCGATAAAAAAGTATACAATGCCAAGAAGCCTCTCAAAACGTATCTCACCGATGGGAAAGGAGAATGGCAGGTAAGTGAATTCTTCAAGGAAGACCGCAGGATTGGTATCTCTCGCGACATCAAGACGGGAAAGACAGGTGAAGATGCTTTGTTCATACAGATTTCCTATCGGTTTGCCCAAGATGCCCGCTATTGCTTTGCTTTTGAAGCAGAAATCGATGACTGTCTGCCGCTTGAGCAATATAATGGACAGATGGTGTCTGTCGGCGGCGACAACTCTCAATTCATCATCGGAATAACCAAAGAGACACAAAGCAAAACGCTCTCCGGTATGACCAATGCTCTTTATTTGCTCTCTCCTACATTTCTGCCCCGCGAGGAAGCCAAGACAGCAGCCTTTGCCATTACAGACCTTATGCCATTCCGCTTTTTGAGTTCTGTGATGGATGACGTCTCTTCCTATCACATACTCAGTGGTAAGCTGGTGCGGAGTGACGGTTTCGAACTGTATGCACCTGGCTCTGTTTTCTATTTCAAGAGCGAGGAAGAAAAACAAAAGTTCGCTTCACTTATTGAAGCCAAGAAAGAATTCAGACAAATAGGTTACAACGAATATCAATAAATCAAAAATCAAATCAATATGAATACACATGTGTTTTTAATCACAGCAAAGACCAATTTGCATGTAGGTAATGAGAATGGTGGCGACTTCATCATTGTAGATAAAGCCATCCAGCGCGACCCCCTGACCAGTTTGCCTTGCATCAATTCCAGTTCGCTCAAAGGTGCCCTCAAAGAGTATTGCTGCCATTTGGCAGACATGAAAGGAGAAGTAAAAAGACTCTTCGGTTCAGACAAAACCAGTAACAAAGATGATGCGAATAAAGGAGAAGCCATCTTCTTTGATGCCAAATTACTCTTCCTTCCTCAGCAGGACAAGGATTCCTTGTTTCATTACGTCACTTCGAACGAGGTGATAGGGATGATGAACGATAGGATTCGCTTATTTGACCCATCCTTTGATTATAAAAAGCCAGCTGACTACGGTGGCAAGAAAGTGGAGTTTGCAACCGATTCCATTAGTACATTATGTGACAACGACAGCCTTCCCATCATCGCCCGCAACGCTTTGGACAACGGTGAGAGCAAGAACCTATGGTATGAGCAAGTGCTTCCGGCAGAAACCGTCCTTTACACCATCATCCGCGAAGAGAAGAATGTCTTGGGTGAAAAACTGAAGGACAAAATCGTTCAGATTGGTGCCAATGCCACCATCGGTTATGGCTATTGCAAATTCACGCTACTTAAAACCATCAAGGAGGATTGACCTATGGCAACATCTAAAGAACGGAAAA
>CADBBP010000163.1 GCA_902792855.1 uncultured Prevotellaceae bacterium | reverse complement strand
GAAGCCTTCCGCAAGAGCCATCCCGAGTTCCTGAAAAAGATTGAGGCCCTCCGCGACAAAGTGCGTGCCGACAAGGAGCTGGCGGAGCGCATAAAGACGAAATACAGCATCAAGAACGTCACCGGCCTCAACCTCCGTCCCCTCATCGCCTACGACGACCCGTTTGACATCATGGCCCACTCGATGGTGGGTTCCGAGGGCACCCTGGCCTTCCTCTCCGAGGTGACGATGCGCACGCTGCGCGACTACCCCTTCAAGGCCTCCGCGATGGTGTATTTCCTCACGATGAAGGAGAGTTGCGAAGCAGTGGTGGCGATGAAGAAGCTCAAGGCCGGCGACGAAGACCTGGCGATGAGCGCCGAGAACCTGGTGGTGAAGAGTGCGGAGATGCTCGACTACATGTCGCTCAACTCCGTGGACGACCCCGTCTTCCTGCAATACAAGGCCGACGTTGACGCCGGCCGCATCGACGGCGTGAAGCCCGGCGACTACCACAACCTCACGGCCATCCTCACCGAGACGAAGGGCATCAACCACGAGCAGCTGTTGGAGAAGATCAAGCGCATCCAGGAGTGCCTGAAAGCCTTCAAGCTATACATCCCGGCGGAGTTCACCGAAGACCCTGCCGTCTATGGCAAATACTGGGCCATCCGTTCCGGCATCTTCCCCTCCGTGGGCGGCACGCGCCCGATAGGCACCTCCTGCCTCATCGAGGACGTGGCATTCCACATCGACGACCTGCCCGAGGCCACGGTGAAGTTGCAGCAGCTCATCGCCGACCATGGCTACAGCGACGCCTGCATCTACGGCCACGCCTTCGAGGGCAACTACCACTTCATCCTCAACCAGAGTTTCAAGAGCGAGAGCGAGGTGAAGCGCTACGAGAACATGATGCGCGCCGTGGCCCGCTTGGTGGTGGAGGAATACGACGGTTCGCTGAAGGCGGAGCACGGCACAGGCCGCAACATGGCCCCGTTTGTGAAATACGAATGGCGTGACAAGGCCTACGAGGCGATGAAGGAGCTGAAGGCCATCTTCGACCCCGACGGCCTGCTGAACCAAGGTGTGATTTTCAACGACGACCCCGAATGCTTCATCAAGTGCCTCAAGCCGCTGCCCGTGCTCGACTACGACTTCGACCGCGTGCCGGACGGTGGCAAGTACCTGAAGAACGGCGAGGGGAAGGTGTCCACCGCGAAAGAGACCATCGAGGCTGTGAAGCGCGCCAACAAGTGCATCGAGTGCGGCTTCTGCGAGGTGAACTGCATGTCGTGCGGCCTGACGCTCTCCTCCCGCATGCGCATCGCCGTCCAGCGTGAGATACGCGACTTGGAGAACACCGGCGCCAACCCCGAGCGCCTGGCTACGCTGAAGAAGCAATACAAATACTACGGCGACCAGACCTGCGCCACCGACGGCCTCTGCTCCACCTCCTGCCCGATGAAGATCAACACGGGCGAGCTCACACACCTCATCCGACAGATGAACATGCTCGACAACAAGTTGGGATACCAAGTGGGCGAGTTTGCCGCCAACCACATGGCTGGCATCAAGAGCGGCCTGCGCGTGGTGCTCGACGTGGCACACTTGGGACATGTCACCCTCGGTCCCAAAATGATGACGAGCGTGTGCCGGGGTATGAACAAACTCGGCCTGCCGCTGTGGACCACCGCCATGCCGAAGAAGAAGAAGCAGCCCAAGCCCGGCTCACACGTGGGCAAGGCGGAGAGCGAAGAGTTGAAAGTGGTGTATTTCCCCAGTTGCATCAACCAGACGATGGGCCTGTCGAAAGAAGCCCCTGTGGAGCACCCACTGGTGGACGAGGTGTGCCACCTGCTCAACAAGGCGGGCTACGAGGTGATTTTCCCGGAGAACATGGACAAGATGTGCTGCGGACAGATATGGGAGAGCAAGGGCATGCTCGACATCGCGGACCGCAAGAGCGGCGAGTTGGAAGAGGCGTTGTGGAAAGCGAGCGAGCACGGCAAGTACCCGGTGCTTTGCGCACAAAGTCCCTGTCTGCACCGCATGCGGAAGGTGATGCGCAAGATGAAGCTCTACGAGCCGGCGGAGTTTATCATGACTTACCTGAAAGACCGGCTGGACTTCCATCCCATCGACCGCCCCATCGCCCTGCACCTCACCTGTTCCACACGAGAAATGGGGGTGGCTGGCGACCTCATCGCCCTGGCACGCCTCTGCTCCACAAAGGTGTATCTGCCGGAGGGCGTGGGCTGCTGCGGCTTCGCCGGCGACCGAGGCTTCACCTACCCGGAGATGAACAAGTATGCATTGCGCAAGCTTCGCCCGCAGATAGAGGAGCACCACATCGAGGTGGGCTATTCCAACAGCAGAACGTGCGAGATTGGTCTGCAGACCAATACGGGGATACCGTACATGAGCATTGTCTATCTGGTGAATGAATGCACCACTCGAAAGAAGTGATGCATTCAATCACGATTTATCTTGCATAAGGAGAGGGCTCTTTGCTCCTTATTCCAAAAGAGGGTTCCTTGAACAAGGAGCCCTTTTCCTTTTTCCAAAGGAGAGGTCCTTGAACAAGGAGGGTCTTTCCTTTGGGGTTCCTTGACTAAGGAGGGGCTTTCCTTTTGGGTTCCTTGAACAAGGAGGGTTCCTTGACTTTCAACCCGCCCCCTCCTTATCCTAAGGAGGGGTACCTACCCTCCCCCCGTCCCCCTCCCGACATCGGGAGGGGGCTCAACCGCACCTACTCGGTGCTCAGACACTATGGTACCCTCGACCCATCAAAGGGTCGGGGTGATTTTTTACGCAGCAAAGTTGCGATTGTTTATCGGGCTTCGCCCGCCATTCGGCAGGCGGCTTCTCCATCGGCCATTCCGCTATCGGCATTCGGCAGCCGCCATTTTGTTATCGGCATTCCGCAGTCGGTTTCTCCGCGCCAAGTTTGTTCTCCGTAAGGAATTGCTTTGCAATTCCAAATGCGAAATCCGATTGCTCGCCGCCATCCTTCTCATGATGAGACGGGACAGACATCCACGACGGTGAGGATGCCATCGGCGACCTGGAAACGGATGTCGTGGGAACCAAAGGCCATGCCGTAGATGCGCTGCGGGTCGTCGTGATAGTGGGGCCTTGGGTCGAGGGCGAGGAGACGTTGCACCACCTCGCGGTCGCGGGGGTCGAGACGCTGCGCCAAGGATGGGGGGAAGAGCACCTGAAGGGGCTGCCACTTACGCTCATCGACAAAGCCGCTCCTCACGCCGGGATGGCTGTCGGCATATTCCACGTAGGGCTTGATGTCTATGAGGGGCGTCCCATCCATCAAGTCGGCACCTCCAACGTGAAGGACCGGCCCCCTCGCGTCCTCCAAATCGACATGGAGCAGCCTCACCGACGACAAGCCGATGGGGTTGGGCCTGAAAGGGGAACGAGTGGCAAAGACCCCCATGGACTGGTTGCCTCCAAGAAGGGGCGGCCTGACGGTGGCTGCACAGCCACTTGACCTATTGGCGGAGAAGAGCCACAGCAACCAGATGTAGTCGAAGCCCTCCAACCCTCTGACAAAGTCCGGGTTTCGATACTTGGGCATGAAGACAATCTCCCCTTGGAGTTCCTCCACGATGCCACTCTGCCTTGGAATGCCGAATTTCGCCTTCATGGGCGAATGGTAATGGGCAATGACGTCCATTTTCTGTTAATGAATGCTAAAAAAGTAGTTGTTAGTGGACGATTATTGTTAACTTCGCAGTCGCTATCAACACGACGATGGAAACAGTAAGATTAGAGAACCTCACGATAGGCTACGCATCACGCAAGAACCGCAAGGTGGTGGCCACGAACATGACGGCCACCCTTCACAGCGGATGCATGACCTGCCTGATAGGCCCCAACGGCGTGGGCAAGTCCACCCTCCTGCGCACCTTGTCGGCTTTTCAGCCCCCCCTTTCCGGCCGTGCCCTCATCCACGAGCGCGACCTTTCCACACTTGCCGAGAAAGAGTTGGCCCGCCTGATAGGCGTGGTGCTCACCTTCCGTCCCGATGTGCGCAACATGACCGTGGAAGAGATGGTCTCCCTTGGGCGCAGTCCCTACACGGGTTTCTGGGGCACGCTCTCCTCTGAAGACCATGAGAAAGTGAGTGAAGCCATATCGCTGGTTGGCATTTCGTCCCTGTCGCATCGCATGATTCAAACGCTGAGCGACGGTGAGCGTCAGAAAGTGATGATAGCGAAAGCCTTGGCCCAGGAGACCCCCGTCATCTTCCTTGACGAGCCCACCGCCTTCCTCGATTATCCGAGCAAGGTGGAGATGATGCAGACGTTGCACCACCTGAGCCGCACCGCCGACAAGACCATCTTCCTCTCGACCCACGACTTGGAGTTGGCCCTTCAGATTGCCGACACGGTGTGGCTGATGACCAAAGAAGGTTTCAGTGTGGGAACGCCACGCTCTTTGGCCGATGAAGGCGTGTTGGGCGCCTTCATCGAACAAAAGGGCATCCTCTTCGACAAGGAACGCCTGTCGGTGACCGTCATCCCCCGCTCCTGAGCTACAGCAGTCCGAAGAAGAAGAACAGCACAGCACTTTTCTGCTGTGAGACGCCGTACGCCTTTCCTATCTGTCGGTTGCTGGCATCGCGGATGGTTCCGTCGCTCTCCACCTTTCCTATCTGGCGGTTGCTGGCATCCCTCACCACGCCATTGCTCTCCACCTTGCCAATCTGCCGGTTGCTGGAGTCGCGAATGGTGCCGTTGCTCTCAATCCTTCCCACCATCCTGTTGCTTCCGTCCCGGATGGTGCCATCACTCTCAATTTTACCTATTTGGCGGTTGCTGCCATCGCGCACAGCGCCATTGCTCTCCACTTTGCCCACTTGCCTGTTGCTTGCGTCGCGAACGCCCTGGGCATCCATGTGGCATGGCATCAACATCAAGGCGGCGGTGCAAAGGAGCATCATCCATTTTCTTCTCATAACGTTATCTTTTTACGGTTGGTAACTCTAACAATAAGTATGCTTGCCTCATAGAGCAGCCAGATGGGCAGTGCCACGACAAGCAACGTGAACATGTCGGTGGTGGGTGTGATGACAGCCGCCACGACAAGAATGGCCACGAAGGCGTGCTTGCGGAAGCGAGCCATCTGTTCCCATTTCAAGAAGCCCATGAAGGCCATCATCCATGTGATGACGGGCAGTTCGAACACCAGTCCGATGACGAGGCTCATGGAAATGAGCGTGTCGGCATACGACTGTATGGTAAGCATGTTGGCCACGTCGTCGCTCACCTGGTACGTCCCAAGAAACCTGACGGTCAAAGGGAAGACGATGAAATAGTTGACCATCGTCCCCATGATGAACATGGCATAGGCCGCCGTCACCACCCTGACGGCAGGTCGTCGCTCGCTGTCGTAGAGTGCAGGGGAGACGAATGCGAACAGTTCGTAAATGACGAATGGCGATGCGAGGAGCAATCCCGTGTATAGGGCCACCTTGACGTGTATCATGAACTGCTCTGTGAGCCCGGTGTTCATCAGCTTGAGGTTGAAATCCTCCGCTCCCATCCACCGGTAGGAGATGAAGTCTCCATGAGCCGGAGCGAGCACGATGTTGAAAAGTGTCTCCTTGAAAGCGAAGGCCCCTGCTGCCAATACGGCGATGACGAGCAACGCCCTAATGATGCAGCCCCTCAGTTCGTCGAGGTGTTCCCAGAAGGTGCCGTTGTTGTTGGCTTGGCTCATTCCTTCTTCGCCTCGTCAGTATTTTTTCCATTCTCCTCGTCGTCTTCGAGGCTTTTCATTCCCTCCTTGAAACTCTTCACGCCTTTTCCCAGTCCCTTCATCAGTTCGGGTATCTTCTTTCCCCCGAAGAGCAGCAGAACGACCAGTGCGATAAGGAGAATCTCGGGTGTTCCTAATCCAAACATAAATACATATATATTAAGGTGTGTTACAATATCTCCCATGTGGAAGCATTCAGTTGCAAAATTAAGCAAAACAAGTGAAACGAGCGTCTTTTGAGGCGTTTTTTTTCTTCTCCGCCGTCCGCCTGTCTCAAAATATGCAAGGCAGGAGGGATTCCCATCCGTCCTGCCCGAAAAAAATAGTCAAGGGATTATTCAAAGAACTGTTGTTGAAATCCTATTACTCATACTATCAAAAAAACCTTGAAACCGTCTCACAATCGCTATTGCTTTGTTTTCTGCTGCAAAGGTAGCGTTGTTGAGACGGTTTCAAAAGGGAAAACTCCTATTTGGGATGGGAGAAATACCTATTGTTTGGGGGGAAATCCCCCTTCGGCTCATTCATCGTCCGGAATGACGGGCCTTGGTGTCACCGTACCTTGGTCGTTTCCGGCAGGTGGCGGCGTTGTTGCTGGTTGGTTAGCCGGCGGTGTTGCCGGTGCAGGCGTGGCATTTTGCGGTACGCTGCTCTCAACCGGTGCGGGAGTAGCAGGTATGGATGACCTTGCCGTGGTGTCGGGCTTGGCATTAGCCTCCGGTGCCTTTTCCACCGGTGGCTTGGGTTTCTCCTCCGCTTTCTTTTCCTCCGCCTTCTTTTCCTCCGCCTTGGGGTCGTCGATATTGACGGGCTTCGGACGCGTGTTCTTCAGGATGTTGATGGTATCCTTCTCTTTGCTTTTCTTCACCTCCACGGGTGCTTCAGGCACCTTCTCCTCGACGGGTTTCTGCGCCCAGAACCAAATGCCTACCGCCATGAGCACGAGGGCCAATGCGGTGACAGTGACGATAGGGAACTCGTGCCCGCTCTTTTTGGTCTCCATTTCCTCAGGAGCCTCTTCGTAGGCTTTCTCCACCTTGGGCGGCGTGGTTTTTCTTTCCTCCTTAGGCTGGGGGCGAGGTGTTGGTTGTTGTGTGGGGATGGTGATGGGCGCGGTGAGGCTTGCCTCGTTGTCGGTGAGCAGTTCATCCATGGCCTCTCTCATGACACCACTTACATGCACGATGATGGCAGCCGTTTGTGAAGCATTTCCGGCGGTCATCTTCTTCAGTCTGACAGCCTTGGTCTTGTCGTTCACGGGCTCGCAAATCACGTCCATCAGTTCACTGTCGGTAACAGCATTGCTGCCCTCGCCAGCCATGAGGACGAAATAGTCGCCATATTGCACGTTGGTAATGCTTGCCTTCACGGGCTGCTCCATGTGCTTGTCGGTGGAGAATCTCCTGTCGTCACTTTTCGACTTGTAGAGCATCTCCCTACCCTTTGGCCTGACATGGAAAATATGCGTGTCGCCCAAGTGAGCGGCCAGGCATCCGTGCCGGTGCATGTAAAGCACGGCAAACTGCACCCCTTTCGTGCCGGGGCATTTCTCCTCCATCATGTCCCTCGCCTCAAGGAGTGCCTCTCTCAAGATTTCATCCGTGAGGGGCTCGTCGGCGCATGTGTTTTGGAACATCGCATCAGCAAAAGTCCTGGCGAAGAATTCCCCCGCTCCGGACTGCTCCTGCCCATTCCCGACATTCCGGGCCACAATGAATAGTTTGTCATGGATGGTCGCCTCCCCCTCTTTGGGGAAGAGGAACACCTCTTGTATGTCATTTCCCCCAGGTCCGGCGAAGGCCTCGGGTTTCAAGATGTCGAATTTCATACCGACGTATCAGATATCACCTATCTTGTAAGTTGCAACCAACTGAAGATATAATACAGAATGACGGTGAAGCAGGCATACACTGCCAGTGCGAGAATGATGGAGATGACCCAGGTGAAGAACCCCTTCATCCCCTTCTCGCTGAAGGGTTTAGTAAGAAACTCCAAGGTGTTGAGCCCTGCAATCCAGAAAATGGGCGTTATGGCTATAGCCATGAGCGCCATGACGAGGAAGTCGTTGCGTGTGAACCACATGAAGGGCAGCATCACCACAATTGAAAGCACGAGGCAAATAGTGCCAAGTTTGTCAAAAGCATCCATCTTTTACATTCTTTTTTTATAGTTTGACAGGCCGCCGGAGTGCGGCTTTCCAAACAAGGTTGTTGAAATGTTTATTCTTCTACTGCGGCCTGGGAGGCGGCCAATGAGAACTGATTATCAGCATCTTATGGCGAATTAGGGAAACATTTGGGAAACATTATGAGCATGGACTGCACATTCTGCACCCGATTTCCACAAAATCACCTACCATTTTTCCACTTCGTTTACTTCTTTCGTTTTTCAATTTTAATTGTTAAACACTGATTGCATTACGACATTCAAGCACGTTCTGCAAATTTACTTGCAAAAGTAATAATTTCTTTTGACTTCACGTTCTTTTTGCAAATTTTTCTTGCAGAATGTGTTTGTAATTTAACAAATTTAGGCAAAATGACATCTTATCCTGCCATTATTATGTTTCAACCAAAAGAAAAGTTTCATGTTATGCGACGTTTTTATCCAAAACATCGAAAGCATGCTTGGAGCGTAAATTCTTGTTTCGCTGGGGAGCACAATCCCGTGGTTAACTGAATTATTACTTTAAGTTTAGATGTTCTTATATATAATTAAGGTGTATTAAACCCGAATCAAAAGATTGAAGGTTTAGTCTTTAAGTTTAGAGGGTGCATGTATTATGCAAAGAAAACAAAGACCTCTGCCAACTGGCGGCAGAGGTATAAGAAAAAGCAATGTTTTATCAAAATAGTTATTTGATGGGGTCTGCACAGAAATCTCTGCGTTTGCATTTTTTGCAATGTTTCCCTATCCACACCTCATCAAACTGGTTCATGGCTCGTTCCACGATTTCAGGATCATCCGTCAAGATGCCTGCCTCAAAGTTGCGAGTCGTTTCAGCCTTCATGCCGATTCCTGCACCCGTGAGGTTCGCACTGCCCACATACACTTCCTTGCCATCAAAGACAAGCATCTTGAAATGAACACGCGGACATAGCACTCGCTCCAAGCGGTCATAGAGCACTGGGTACTTGTCAAAATCCTCTCTGAAGTTTTGACCAGGTTCTTTTGCATGAATAAGCCTCACCTCCACGCCACGCCTGATGAGTTGGGCAATGAGTGCCAGAAATGGCTTCTTCTCTTTGCCCACCTCCACATAGAGGTCTTTGATGTCGGCTGTTCCAATCCAAAGCAAGTGCTTCACGGATTGAACCCGTGAAAGCACATCTTTATAGTGGTCAGAGTTGGAGATATAGGTGAGCATTCTTTCAAGAATTTTAAGTGTGCTTGTATTTCTTAAGAATCATATAACCGAAATATTTTGAAAATGTGGTTGTTAGGATTGCGCTGTTTCATCTTCCTTATACCAAGGTGAAATCTGAACCAAATCAATATCATCACTATATCGTGGCTGGGGTGAAAGATAGTCTTGTTAGAATAAAGTCGGTATAGTTCGTTCTGGAGAATTTGCTCTGAAGAGTACATCCCTGTCTTTTTTACGTCCTCTATAGAAAACGTGGGAAATCCATGAATAGCTCTATCCTTAATCCACTTTTGTAATGTCATATTAAAGGATTTTGGTGCAAATATAATAAAAAAGTTATTATAAACGATGGTTCAAACCTTAGCAATTGAATTTATCAAATGCTTTTTATCAAAAAGTCCTCATTTTATATCTATTCAGCGAATATCATAAAACATATAATTACCATATAATTAAACATTAATTGTTACTCATAAGAGCACAAAAATGGGAGGACTTAGTAATTATACGTTAATTGTTGTCCATAGATATGCATAATAAGGATAATTGTTATGAATGGCTTGCGTTTTGCAAAAAATTTTTGATTAATTCGTGGAAATGCAGAATATGATGTTTTCGTAATGAAACATCTTAACCTGCCATTTATGGGACTCAATCAAAAGAAAGTTTCCTAAAAATCAGCCGTTTTTGGAAAAAAATTCAAAAATGGCTGATTTTTGACTTGCTGTCTAATTATAAAATTGTGTATCAGCTGAAGGATTTCTTTTCCATGTTCTATCTCCACTTCATACATGGAAAGGGAGCTGATGCAGGTAACTGGCGTACTATACAGCGCACCTCGAAATTCTATACTTGGGCTGGCAATACTTTTGAAATGCTCTGCATTGAACATCTGGCACAGATAAAGGACAAGCTGCGCATCGCCACCATCAACCGCAACTACTGTTGGAGAGGGCAGGGACCTAACGGTAAGACTTCTCAGATTGACCTTGTGTTGGAATGGAAAGGCGAACGTACCGACTATATCTGCGAGATGAAATTCAGTGAACACAACTTCACCATCGACAAGTCATACGAAACAGAACTGGCCAATAAGATTGACGCATTTTTAAACTGCAAACAGCATACCAAGACACACTCCATTCAACTTGTCATGGTTACTACAAATGGTGTGTTTCCAAACGAACACTCCAAGGATGTTAATCAGGAAGTTGTACTGGATGACCTTTTCACATAAGGCCTTTCATGCCCCCCGCACCATAAACACGAAAGGAATCAGTTGGGGATTATCCTTAGTTGTGGTGATTCTTCCCAATCCTGGGAGTTTGTCAAATTCAGAGAAATCCTTGACAGCACTGAGCGTATCGTCAAAGAGACCATAAAGATTCTTTTTCACTTCTTTGCCAGCAACGATAATGGTTTCATTCCATTTTGTGCGTG
>CADBBP010000162.1:13866-17530 GCA_902792855.1 uncultured Prevotellaceae bacterium | reverse complement strand
GCAAATTTACTTATTATATTTATAATATGTTTTTCGATTCGTCTCAAAAATGTTTCTATTTGTATCATAAGCGCCAAAATGTTATTTTTCGTAGATGATTCAAAACGTCAGATGGGAATGGCGACATCGAATTATCCAAAAATGCAGTTTTTTGCCGAAATCGGAAATTTTGTCTTTTTAACAGTTGTTTTTTTTGTCAACGATTGATTGACATGCTCAGAAATGATGGGAAGATGAAGATTGGCTCCTGTTGTACCGACCCGTGGTTATGGTTTCTGGATTTGAGGTGCGCATCGGGTCTCTTGTGTTATGGAATTACATAAACAGATAAAGGAAACCCTTCAACTATTGGCTGACATTGGTGTTGCCAGCATCATTCATTTTTTTGCGCATTCGTGGTAATTTGCGTGTTGATGTCTAAAAATCTTATAAATAAGGCAATCATGTTTTCGATATTTTTTGGTCATTTCAAGAATAAGTGTTAACTTTGCACGATTTTGTATATATACATCGATTAATTACATACATCTATTTACATCAATTATGGAAAAAAGCGTATTGCAGCAGGCACGGGCAGCTTACAAGCCCAAACTGCCAAAAGCACTTCAAGGCAACGTCAAGGTGAAAGAAGGTGCTCCGACTCAAAGTGTTGACAATCAGGAGGACATTAAGGCCCTCTTCCCCAACACCTACGGCATGCCCCTCGTGGAGTTTGTTCCGGGCGACGAGGCTCTGGACAAGCGATTCAACGTTGGTATCATCCTCAGTGGCGGTCAAGCCCCTGGCGGTCACAATGTCATCTGCGGCCTCTTCGACACCGTGAAGAAACTCAACCCTGACAACAAGCTCTACGGCTTCCTCATGGGACCCGGCGGTTTGGTGTCCCATGCCTACATGGAGATCACTGCCGACTACGTGGACAACTACCGCAACACCGGTGGCTTCGACATGATCGGCAGCGGCCGCACCAAGCTTGAGGAGGTGGACCAGTTTGAGAAAGGCATCGAGATCATCCGCGAACTCCACATCCAAGCCATTGTCATCATCGGTGGCGACGACTCCAACACCAACGCATGCGTGCTTGCCGAATACTATGCCGCCAAGAACTACGGCGTGCAGGTCATCGGCTGCCCCAAGACCATCGATGGCGACCTGAAGAACGAGCAGATTGAGACCAGCTTCGGCTTCGACACCGCCACGAAAACCTACGCCGAACTGATTGGCAACATCGAGCGCGACTGCAACTCCGCCCGCAAATACTGGCACTTCATCAAACTGATGGGTCGCTCCGCCAGCCACATCGCCCTGGAGTGCGCCCTGCAGTGCCAGCCCAACATCTGCCTCATCTCCGAGGAGGTGGAGGCAAAAGACCTCACGCTCAACGACATCGTGGAGCAGATTTGCAATGCCGTGGCCGCACGTGCCGCCCTGGGCAAGAACTTCGGCGTGGTGCTCGTGCCGGAAGGACTCATCGAGTTCATTCCCGCCATCGGACGCCTCATCAGCGAACTCAACGACCTTCTCGCCAACCATGGCGAAGAATACAAGGACCTGGAGCCGGCTGCTCAGAGGGCATACATCCTCGCTCACCTGAGCAAGGAGAACGCCGAGACCTTCGACACCCTCCCCGAGGCCGTCGCCCACCAGCTCTCACTCGACCGCGACCCCCACGGCAACGTGCAAGTGTCGCTCATCGAGACCGAGAAACTCCTCTCCGACATGTGCGAAGCCAAACTCAACAAGTGGGCAAAGGAAGGTAAGTTCACTGGGAAGTTCGCCACCCTCCACCACTTCTTCGGCTACGAGGGTCGCTGCGCTGCCCCGTCCAACTTCGACGCCGACTACTGCTACGCCCTTGGCGCCAGCGCCGCACAGCTCATCGCCAACGGCAAGACCGGCTACATGGCCATCGTGAAGAACACCACCGCTCCCAACGACGAATGGAAGGCCGGCGGTGTGCCCATCACCATGATGATGAACATGGAGCGCCGCAACGGCAAGATGAAGCCCGTCATCCGCAAAGCCCTCGTGGAGCTTGAAGGCAACCCGTTCAAGACCTTCGCCGCCCAGCGCGACAAGTGGGCCTTGGAGACATGCTACCTCTATCCCGGCCCCATCCAGTACTGGGGACCCTCCGAGGTGTGCGACAAGACCACCATCACGCTCGCCCTCGAGCACGAGTAATAGCACAACCCCTCCGCCGCTAACCATCATGGGTTGCGGAGGGTAATGCCAACCTGCCGTCGGACACGTGCCTGCCGCCACCACAGCAAGGTGGGCGCGTGTCCGACTTTCTTATATTGCATTCATGCCCAAGAAGAGAAGGAAAAGCCATACCATCGCAAAAGGAACCGACAGGGTGCGGAAGGTGGGGGCGGGGGAGGCCCGTTCCGGCACCCACGCCGCCCGGTGGGTGGCCGTGGCGGTCGTCGCCGTGGTCTATGCCTGGGCTTTCTACTCTCTCTTCGTGGAACCCTTCGGCTTCCGTTGGAGGGCCCTCTATGGCGACCCTGCCTACCCGCAGGGCTTCTCCGTCCATGGCATCGACATCAGCCACCACCAGGGGAAGATTGACTGGACGAAGTTGAGCAATGCCATGGTTGACCGCAACACCCTCACCTTTGTCATGGTGAAGGCCACCGAAGGCTCCGACTTCCTTGACGACTGCTTTGAGGAGAATTTCAGAAAGGCCCGCGAGCATGGCTTCATCCGCGGGGCCTACCATTATTGGAGCACCATCTCCACGGCAAGGGAGCAGGCCTCTTTTTTTCTCGACAACGTAAAGTTGGAGACCGGGGACCTGCCGCCGATGCTCGACGTGGAGGCCAAGGCGGAAACCATGAGCGACGAGGACTTCCAAATGGAACTCCTCGCATGGCTTCACATCGTGGAGGACAAATACCATGTGAAGCCCATCATCTACACCTATTACAAATTCAAGGAGCGCTACCTGAAGGACGAGCGCTTCGACCCGTACCCCTTCTGGATAGCGCACTACTACGTCTCCGACATACAATATCGCGGGGCGTGGAAGTTCTGGCAGCATACCGACGTGGGACGCCTGCCGGGCATCAAGGGCTTCGTGGACCTCGACATCTACAACGGTTCGCGCTTCGGTCTGGAAAAACTGCTCATCCCGGAGGAGGCCCCCCTCGACACCCTGATGATGGAGGAGACGGACAGCTTGGAGACGGACAGCACCTTCTACGAGGAGAACGACAGCGACGCCCAGCCGTTCGACACTTTCTTCGACTGAAGCGACAGGCCGAGGGCGGAGGCCGCCTCCACGAGTGCCGGTGCGTCGCTCTCATAGAAACCGCTGACAACAACCCTTCCCCCGTCGGCAAGCACCTTGCGCATCGCGGGGAGGTCGGCGAGGAGGATGTTGCGGTTGATGTTGGCCAGTACTACGTCAAACACACCACTTACTTTTGAGAGCACGTGGCTGTCGCCACAAAGCACCTCGATGTTGTCCACACCGTTCAGGACGGCATTATGGCGTGTGTTCTCCACGCTCCACTCGTCGATGTCGTAGGCCACCACGCCGCCGGCCCCGCACTTGCTCGCCACAATCGACAAGATGCCGGTGCCGCAGCCGCAGTCGAGCACGCGAAGGCCGCCAACCTCCATCGAGAGGAGCTGCTCCACCATCATGCGCGTGGTG
>CADBBP010000162.1:1753-13826 GCA_902792855.1 uncultured Prevotellaceae bacterium | reverse complement strand
CTGCCTCCTGCAACTCGTAGTCCACCGTCACGCCGGGCATGGGGAAGGCGGCGAGCAGTTCGTCGAGGAGGGCGCGGTCGAGCAGGTCGTCCTGGACATAACCCACGAGGGTGTCGCCCGCTGTCTCGAAACTCTCAAATCCGGCATCGCCGCAAAGCCCCGCCACCAGGTCGAGGGCTGTCTCTTTCATCTCCGGGAGCAGATGTTCGCCGCTCAGCCGGAAGGTTGCTGATAGATATCTCATGTCTTTCGTCCTTTGTCTTCTGGGAGACAAAGGTATAAAAAAAAGCGGAATAATCACTTTTTTTATGGGGTTATTCCCGTTATAACGTTATTCCGTGATATCGTTATTCCGTTTTCGGCGTTATAACGTTATTCCGTCATGACGTTATTCCGCTATTCCGCGTCGTTATTCCGCTCTTTCTCCCTGCTGAAGTTGTTAAAAAATGAGGAAAAAGGAAAAAAATAGGGAAAAACCTATCTTTGTTTAGGGTTTTTCCTTAATTTTGCTATGAAAGATGTTATAAATTTGCATCGTGAAATTGTAAACACCTAATAATGACTGATATGAAAAGGATTATCTTGCTCTCATTATGGATGGGACTGCTCCCACTCGCATTGTTGGCACAGGACGACATGTACTTTGTGCCAAAGAAGACCGACAAGGTGAAGAAAGAGGTCCCGGCAGCGGAAACCAGCCGCACGCTGCCCCCACCGCGCCCGCTCGATGTTGATGTGGACGAGTACAACCGTCACAATATCATCAGCATCAACACCATCATGGGCCATGACTCCCTCATGCATGACTCCATCGGCAACGACATCATCGAGTTCGTACCGGGCGACGGGGCCTATCCCAAGACTGACACCGTATTCGTATATAAGAACGACGATGACTTCCGTTACTCCGCCAGGATGGGACTCTTCGACGACTATTACGGATGGTACAATCCTTATTTCTATAACTACCTCGGATGGAGGTATGGCCACTACTACGGCGTGTATTCACCATGGTATTACGACCCTTGGGGCTACTACTCCTTCTGGTCGCCCTGGTTTTACGACCCGTGGTATTATGACCCGTGGTATTATGGCTATTGGGGTGGCTATGGTGGATGGTGGGGACCCTACTACAGCCCCTACTACGGCTACTACGGTTACTATAGCTACTACCATGGCGGCTACCACCATGGCGGAGGTGGCTACGCACACTATTCCGAAGGCTCCAGAATGCCTGCCAAGAGTTCGCCGGCAAGCCTCGGCATGACAAGGGGACGTGGTTACTCCACGGCACAAAACGGCACTTTCGGCGGTCGGCAGGTCTCCAGAGGCACTTTCTCTGGCTCGTCCTCCCGCACCGGAGCTACGCGCTCCACATACGCCAACTCCGGCACGCGTGCCAGAGGCTTCGGAGGCAGCGGCAACTATACCCCCAGTGGCAACACCTCTTCTACCTTTACCGGTGCACCTTCCAGGAGTAGCAGTCCTTCCTGGAGCACTCCTTACGGCGGCAGCAGCTCCTACAGCGGTGGTTCGCGCTCCAGCGGCAGCTCTGGCAGTTCCTATAGCGGCGGCGGTGGCGGCTCGCACTCCAGCAGCGGCGGCTCCTTCGGCGGCGGTGGTTCACGCTCCGGCGGTTCCTTCGGCGGCAGCGGACGCACCAGAAGATAAGCATATCCTACCATCATTCATCTAATAATCTTGAAGGAAATGAAAAAGATATATTTCGTGATGGCAGTCGCCATCGCAGCACTGCCCGTGGCAGCGCAGGAGACATACGAGAATGCAAAAATCATCAACCAGGACCTCAACGGTACGGCCCGCTACGTGGGCATGGGTGGTGCCACCGACGCATTGGGAGGGGAGATTTCTTCCATCAGTTCCAACCCCGCCGGCATCGGTCTCTTCCGCCACAACAAGGTGGAGGGCACCGTGGGAATGGTGTCGCAGCAGGACGCTGCCAGCTACCCCGAGGGCGACAAGACCAAACTCAGCTTCGACCAAATAGGCTTCGTCTATTCCACCAGGAGCGGAGAGAACTCCTTCCTCAACATGGGCTTCAACTACCACAAGAGCCGCAACTTCAACTACATCCTCTCCGCCGACGACAACCTCAACAATGCCTCGCAGAACAAGAACTCCTACATGAAGCTCTACAACGGTTTGTTATACAACACCCACCGCGACGGCACCATCAACTTCGACGCCGACTATGTCACCTGCAACCAGCTCGACGACATCTTCGCCAAAAACCTCTTCTATGCCTACGACAATCAAACCGCATATTACTATGACGCCACGTCATACGACTTCGACAGGGCTCATGAGGGATATATCGGGGCATACGACTTGAACCTCAGCGGGAACATCAACGACAGGGTGTATCTCGGCCTCACCGTGGGAGTGGAGGACGTGCACTACAAGCACATCTCCGACTACACGGAGCAAATAGCAACGCCCAACAACATCGGGTTGCAAAGACTCAACGTCTATGACGAGCGGCGAATCACCGGTTCCGGCTACAACATCAAGTTCGGTGCCATCTTCAGGCCTGTCGAGTACGTGCCCTTCCTCATCGGAGCAAGCATCTCCACGCCTACATGGTACCGCCTCACCACGGAGAACTACACCGAGGTGACCGACTTCAACAACACCTCCTTCTCCGAGGATGTCTATGACTACAAGGTCTATACGCCATGGAAATTCGGCCTCAACCTGGGCTATACCGACGGCAAGCAACTCGCCCTCGGAGCCAGCATCGACTACGCCGACTACGGCACCACCGACACGCGCATCAACGACGGCGGGTCCTACGACTTCTACGACTATTACGAGTCGAGCTCTTCCGACAAGCACATGAACAGGCACACCAAGCAAACGCTGAAGGGCGTCTGCACGCTCAAGGTCGGTGGGGAGTTCAAAGTCATCCCGGAACTCGCACTGAGGGCTGGCTACAACTACGTCTCGGCCATGTATGACAAGGACGGGTTCAAGGACGGTACTGTCAACTCGCCCGGCTCCTACTACTCCAGTAGCACCGACTTCACCAACTGGAAGGACACCAACCGCTTGACATTCGGCATAGGGTGGAGGATAGAGAAAAACTGGAACTTCGACCTGGCCTACCAGTACAGCGTGACAAAGGGAGATTTCGCTCCCTTCCCATCCTACGAGGACAATAATTACAGCGACTGGGACAACATTGTCAGATTTACGGGAGTGGAAAACAAACGCCACCAGATTCTCTGCTCCGTTGGTTACACGTTCTGAAAAAGAAACTTCATATTTTTTGACTGCCCCGGGTCATGCTCAAGCATCCCGGGGCTTTTTCTTGCTCTCGTGTGAAATGGGTGCATGCCGACGGTCTTGCCGCTTCCAAATTGTTCAAAAAGACAAAGATATTGTCCGATTTTGACATATTCCTCCCGAAAAAACGTGTTTTTGAAATTAAAATGAAAAAATATTTGGTGGCTTGAGAAAAATGCCGTAAATTTGTAAGCATTCAATTCATAGAACAAGAAATAAATTAGTTTTTTTAGTGGTTAATTTTAGTAAGTTTGTCAGGTAGTTTGTCGGGAGACAGGCTACCTGATTTTGTTTTTTCACCGCTTTCTTTCCCTGCAGATGCGGCGGTTCCAATACCAGCAGTCGATACCCAAGGACAGCGAGGAGGGGTAGGCCTTCACGCCGTTGGTGAGTTGGAACAGCGGCACGAGGCTCTGTGTGAACGACAGCGTGACGGGGCCGATGGCGGCGATGGCCGTATAACTGGCACGGAAATGATAGCCATGGAAAGGCTGACCCACTGATTCCTTCTCGTCCGGGTAGCGGTTGCGGTAGGTGAGGCGGTCGCCGTGCAGGATGATGCCCGTCTGCAGCGACAGGACGCGACTTCTCGTCTGCACACCCAATAGCAGGGGGATGCGGACGGAGAAATTGTTGATGTAGTTGTCACGCAGCATTTCGTTCGAAGGCACGAATTCCGTCTTGTCTCCCTTTCTCTTTGCCACCACGTCGCGATGGAGTTGGTAGTTCTCGATGGCGAACTGCAGAGCCGTGGAGACGCCGAAGACCCCTCGGTAGAGGTTGCGCGACACTTGGAGGAACGTGAAGCCGAACTCCATCTTGCGCCACACGCCCGGGCGCAGGTGGAACCCCTCGTATTTGTTGCCGAAGACCCCGTCGTGAAGCGTGGAGCCACCCACCCAGAGGCCTGGCAGCTGCGGGTCATAGCACGAGGAATAGTCGAAGAGGCTGTAGTCCACCTCTCCGTTTGTACATATCGGGTAGAGCGGGAGCAAGTGTGCCGCCCACTGCTCGCGGGGACGGGCGTAGCGGGAACGCTCCACCACGCATCCCTGAGGGGCATCGACGATGAGTGTGGAGTCGCGCTTGTCGAAGTCGATGGTCACCCTGCCGTAGAGGGTCTCCATGGAGGCTTTCACCTTGCTGATGTCGCCCACGGCGCACGGCTCTATCACGAGGTGCCGCATGCCGTGTGTGCCGGGCTTCTGCTTGATGCCGGCCAATGTGCGGAAGAACCACTCGTCGATTTGCCCGAGCATGAAATGGTTTTCCGAGGAACCTTGGCGCGGGTCCCACTGCTCCGTCAGCGTCGTGGCCCCTTGCGCCAACTGGAAGCCGTAGCCCGGCGTCTCGTCGTGGTTGAGCATCTTGAAGAGCAGGTCGTTGTAGCCGTTGTCGGCCAGCACGCGGAAGAGGTAGCGGTTGCCCACGTCGCCCGTGGTGAGCCGGTCGCCATGGGCGTGGATGTCGCTGACGAGGGCATTCAGCACGTCGGCCTTGTGCTCCCCGGTGATGCCGAGGAAGAGGGGCAGGGCGTTGCTCGTCTGGCTCCCGGTGCCATAGTAGCATGAGTCGGGGTGGTAGAAATGGCGGTTGAAGGCCTCCACCACCTCGTCGTAGCGCGCCCGGTAGCGTGCCTCGTCGGCAGTGCGCCCGGTCATCCGTGCTGCCTCCGCCACGAGTTGCAGGTCGTAGATGTAGTGTGCCGTGGCGACGAGCGGCACCGGCGTGTTTTGGCTGAAGCCCGGCTTTCGCGGGCCGTAGTCGTACCAGTCGCCGAGGCCGTGGCTCACGATGCCGTCCTCCGCCCGGGAGGTGAGGTAGTCCACGTAGCGCCGCATCGGTTCGTAGTTGTCCACCACCAAGGTGCTGTCGCCATACATGTCGTAGTACATGAAGGGCAGGATGACGAGGGTGGAGCCCCATTCCGGGGAGTCGTCGAAGAGGTTGCCGAAGGAGACATACTGCGGCGCCGTGGTGGGCACCATCCCGTTCTCCTTCTGTGTGTCCACGATGTCGCGAATGATTTTGGGTATGAGCGTCGTCATGTCGTAGTTGTAGAGCAGCGAGGGGCCGCAGAGGTGGTCTTGCTCCAACCATCCCAACTTCTCGCGATGGGGGCAGTCGGTGAGCACGCCTTGCATGTTGGAGCGTTCGGCGCGCTCTATGAGGCGGTGGGTCTTCGTCATCCGCTCGTTGTCGCACCAGAAGGTGGAGGTCTCACGTGCGGAGTTATGGACGAAGCAGCTTCTCAGGCTGTGCAGCACGGGCAGGCTGTCGGGGTTCGCCTTGCCTGCTTCCACGGCTCCCTCCACCTGGATGTAGCGGAAGCCGTAATAGGAGAAGGAGGGGTGCCATGTCTCGCGCCCGTCGCCGCAGAGCGTGTATTCGTAGTAGTGGGGGCGGCCCGTCTGCGCCTGGTCGCACGCCCCTTGGGGCGTGAGGCGTTCGGAGACGATGAGTGTCACCTTCTGCCCCGGGCGGCCGGAGACGGTGATTTCCGGGAAGCCGGCGAGGTTCTGCCCCATGTCGCAGACGAAGGCTCCGGGGGTGATGCGCCGCTTGGTCTTTGCCGAGGCGGCCTCTATGGAGTCGGCTTCGATGTAGTGGGTGCTTTTCACCGCATGGCGCTCCATCACCTTCACCGGGGGGGCCGTCTCCGGGCGCAACTGGCCTTTCGGACCCTCCACGGCGACCGCCGGCATCCATTTGCCGTCGTCGTAGTCCGGGTGTTCGCACCCCATGGGGAAGAGGCGCGCATCGTAGGACTCGCCTCCGAAGATGCTGTTGAAGGTGACGGGGCTGAGGGTCCACCGCCAACTCTCATCGGTGAAGACGTGCTCTGTCGTCCCGTCGGTGTAGGTGATGTCGAGGCGCAGGAGCAGTTGGGGCGGGCCGAAGCTGCTTTGCAGTTTGCTGTAGCGTGTGCCTCGCTGCACGTTGAAGAAGCCGTTGCCCAAGAGCACGGTGATGGCGTTGGCACCCAGTTGCAGGCTGTTCGTCACGTCGAAAGTGTTGTAATACACCGTCTTGCTGTATTCGCTCCACAGTGGCGCAAACTCGCTGTCGCTCACCAAATTTCCATTGATGGAGAGTTTGTAGTGCCCCAAGCCGCTGACATACAGCACGGCGTCGGCCACATCGCGGTTGGAGAGGAACGTCTTTCTGAGGAGGATGCTTCGCGCCGAGAGCGTATCGACATCCGCCCATTTGGTCTTGAAACTGTCTTTCTTGAACACCTCGTTGCTCCAGCGGCCTTCGGGCAGGTGTGCATCCGACTTGGTGATGGCACCTATCCACTGGGGGGTGGGGGAGAGGTGTCCGGAGAAGGCGGTGGGGGTGGGAGGGGTGAGCAGGTCGGGCGGCACCACGCGGATGGTCTGCCAGGCACTCCATGGCGACCATTCCTGCCGGGCGTTCTTGCCGGTTGCTTCGGGGCATATCCGCACGTGCCAGTCGTAGCCTACTTGGTTGGGGGCCAAATGGGGCAGCTGGATGAATTGGCTTTCCGGGGACTGCACCGGCCCGCTGTCATAGACCAGTTCGCCGGTGACATGCTCCACCACCTCTATCTGATAGGCGGCCTGCGTGACGGGGGCGTAGCTGTTGGCGATGTATTGCCAGCCCACGCGGGCCATGCCTTCTTCCACGATGGCGGTGCGCTCCCTTTGGTAGTTGCATGTCGTCTTCGTCACATACAGTTGGGCGTGTGCCATGGCGGCGGTGATGAGCAGCAAGCATGTTAGGGTTGCTCTTCTCATACTCCAAAATTTAGGTTTATGGCTGCTAAATTAAGAAAAAATCCCGTATCAGTAGGTCTTTTCAACTTTTTTAACCATAATATGACAAGGGGCCGTTGCTCACGTAGGGAATTACTTCATGTAATTCCTAACGCCACGAGGCCTGTTGCGCACGTAGGGAATTACTTCATGTAAATTCCTAACGCCAAGAGGCCTGTTGCGCACGTAGGGAATTACTTCATGTAATTCCTAACGCCAAGAGGTCTGTTGCGCACGTAGGGAATTACTTCATGTAATTCCTAACGCCAAGAGGCCTGTTTTCTTTCTGTAATAATCTGTGGTGCAAGGAATTACATAAAGTAATTCCCTACATTGGATGCCGGTTCTTGTCGTATTAGTGTTAACCAAGAGAAGCCTCCCCGCAGGAAGGCTTCTCAAAAATATGCTCGATGTTACGGTATTTGTTATTCGTCGTACTCGTCGCTGATGCCCTCGGCTTCGAGGCTGAGGTCTTCGGGGTCGGTCTCGAAGGTGGTGCGGTAGCTCTCTTCCGTGAGCTTGTCCTCGTCAAAGGCATCATCGTCCTCGTCCGGGTTGTTGTAGTAATCCTCCTTCTCCTGGTAGTCCTCGTCAATATCCTCTTCGTCCTCGTCGCTGTCCGAGAAGTTGTCGGTTTTCAAGCGTGGTTTCTCCATCTCAGGCTTGGCTTTGGCGAAGATGGCCTCCACCCACATGCCCTTGGCTATTTCGAGCACCTCGAAGCCGTCGGCCACCTTTTTCTCATACATCCCTCCCGGCTTGCGCAACCGGTCTTTGGGCAGCGTTGTCGTGCTGATGTCGAAGCCGCTCTCGATGATGTCCTGAATGCTCTGCGAGAGGCTGTCCCATCCGCCTCCGAAATTGCGGTCGATTACCTCGAGAAGTTTGGAGGTGGTGATGTGTCGTATGTTTTCGTATGTGAGGTCGGTGACTCTCAGGATGGGTCTTTTCTTCACCGCCCATTTCACTTTTGCGTTGTCTTCGGTTTTCAGCAAACCCACCTTGAAGCCGCGTTGCTCATATTTCTTTATTATCTCCGGCTTGTCCACCTTCACCTCCTCCATGTCGAAGGCGCTTTTGATGATGTCGATGTAGTGGCGTGTGTTATCCTTGATGTCGGCATCTTTCTCCGCAGCTTCCCACAGGCGGAAGACATCGTTCTCCTGCAAGTCCCACACGTTGCTCTTGTTGAGGTTCTTCAAGGCCAGGGTTTTCTTGTCTCTTTGTTTCATATTTGGTTTTGGTATGTTAATACTATTAGTGGCACCAAAAGCCATGGCTAACAGATGGCTAAGGAGCGGTGCATGGCTCTGCCTTATGGCTTGCGCTGCAAAAGTAAGTACTTTCTATCTTATCTCCAAATAAAACAGCGATATTTTTTCTCATGGCTCGCGCTTGCTGTCACCTTTGTCGTTGTATCACCTTTTTTATTCGTCTTATCACCGGCATCGTCCACAACGCCAAGAACCAGCATCCAATGTAGGGAATTACTTCATGTAATTCCTAAAAACACGGACGTGCGCAACGGGCCATTTGTGACGTTGTTATTCGCCCTTCGGGCGAGCGGACGGACATAAAGTCCGCCCCTACGGGCGCACCGGGCCATTTGTAACGAAAAAATATTCGCTGAAGGGTTACTTGGGACCGGCGGCGTGTTAAAGAAACTTAATTCGGGTGAGTCAGATGCAATGATTCGGGTGATTGTGCATTCATAGCATGTAAGTATAACACAAACCGTTTTTTTATATGATACAAAAAGTCAATCATCTTTCATTTGTCGGCATCGGCCTTTTGGCTGTTGTGCTTGCCTTCTCTTCATGCTCGGAGAAGGATGACGCACCTGATGGGTACGTTCCTGGTGAGTTTGGTTATAAATCTCTTGATGAAGGCGATGGCGGACCCTCCCAACCGGGTGGCGTGCCTGGTGACAACTCTCATGCCGGCGTGGTGACGGCTGGCGAGTGGTGCGACCTGACCAACTGGTCGTTCTGGTCGAAGCTGATGCTGGGAGAAGACTTCCATGACAAGAGCAGCTACTGGGAGTTTTACACCAACAACCGCATTGCGGTGAAAGTGAGCGACGAAAGCGGCAACGCCCTTGCCGGTGTGAAGGTGAAACTGCTGAGCGGGCGCGACGATGCCACGGTGTGGGAGGCTGTAACCGACAACCACGGCGAGGCGGAATGCTGGGTGGGCTTGTTCCAAAACACGGCGTCAACCGCTGTTGACCAGTTGCGCATCAGTCTCAATGGCGAGGTGATGGATGGTCATCCCATGGTCTGCTCCTGGGACTCGCTGCAGCAGGCTATGCCGGTCAACAAGTATGTGTGCAAGAATTACAAGGCTCCCCAATACCATACCGACATCGCCTTCGTTGTCGATGCCACCGGTTCCATGTCCGACGAGATTGATTTTCTCAAGCAAGACCTTGTGGACATCATCAGCAAGGTGCAGTCGGTGCGCCCTGACATGAAGATGCGCACGGCGGCTTTGTTCTATCGCGACGAGGGCGACGAATATCTCACGCGCCATCACAACTTCACCGACGATTTGAAAAAGACGGTAGGTTTCGTGAAAGAGCAGAGCGCCAACGGAGGCAACGACTACCCGGAGGCGGTGCACACCGCACTCGAGCGCATGCTGCAGGACCTCTCGTGGAACGAGGATGCCCGCACGCGCCTGGCCTTCCTTCTGCTCGACGCCCCGGCTCACCATGATGTGGCTGTCATCCAATCGCTGCAGCAGTCGGTGGAAACTTGTGCCAAGCAGGGTATCAAACTCATCCCCGTGGCGGCGAGCGGTGCGGACAAGAACACCGAGTTCATGCTTCGCTTCTTTGCCGTGGCCACTGGCGGCACCTACGTGTTCCTGACCGATGACAGCGGGGTGGGACTCAGCCATATTGCTGCCTCCGTGGGTGACTACAAGGTGGAACAGCTCAACCAGTTGCTCATCAGACTGATAGAGGCTTACACCGAGTAGAACCTCGACTTCTGACAATAAAAACTTGACAAGGGTGGCCGGCAACATGCGCCGGCCACCCTTCATTCTTTTTTCATCCGCTTTTGGAAGGTGAAACTCGCCCCCTCGATGCTCTCCCCGGCGGCGAGTGCTCCCACCGCCAAGATGCGAAACCAAGGGAAGGGACTCCCCCTTCGGTTGGTGATGAACTGTTGGCGGCTGCTCCCGATGAGGTGCCAGTGGCGGAGGTCGTGGCTGCCGTAGAGGGCGACGCCCACATGGCTGCCCTTGGGGCCGCGGTGGCAGAACAGTCCTCTCACGAGCATGCTTTCCACCGTCTTTGGCACGTGGCGCAACCCCAAAGCGAGCGGTCGGGTGACGAGGGCCACCGCCTGCCGTCCCCTGCCCTTGGTGTGGAGCCTTGTCACTACCTCGCGGCCTTCCACCTGCTGCTGACACCATAGGTCGGTGCCGTCGTCGGTGATGCGCCCGGGTGGGGTGGCCATTCCCCATGCCTTGCTTTGCAGCGAATAGACGAGCATGGGTGTGGCGGGGTCGCTGCCGATGAGCCACAAGCGGTCGTTGGCACCGTCGTATGCCAGTCGGGCGTTGTCCATGAAACTTCCCGTCCATGGGTCGATGCGTTCCGGGAGTGCCAAAGTCGGCTCCGTGGCGAGCATCTCCTTTTGGTGCGGCAATGCGTCGGGCTGGAATGGCATTCCGTTCAAGTTGTCGGAAAGGCAGGAGCAGGTAGCACCTCTCAGCAGCATGAGGCCGCGTGGTGAGATGAAGGCCACGGCGTCGTTGGTGACTGCCATCTGCCCCGGCTGCCGCATCGCCGTTCGTGTCACTGCCTGGTGGGCGTGCCACCGTGCGTTGCTGAAGCGCAGGAGCCACACGCCGCTGTCGGTGAAGGCGTGGAACTGTCCGTCGCCATACAGTCCGTCGGCGCTTCGCCGCATGCTTGGCACGAGCCCCTGGATGGTGCCCTGCCCGATGTGTGTGGCCGTGGCCTGGTCGGTCAGGAGTGGTGCTCCCTCCTCCGAGGTGAGCAGTGAGTTGGTGTCGCATGGGAGTGCCCAATGCTTCCTCGCCTTTTCGTAATGCCGCTCAAATTCCTCGGCGCTCTCTTCCTCCCAAAGCATGTAGTTGGTGTCGTAGCAGCCCGTTGCGTCGTCGTAGGCCAAGGTGCGCACTTGTTGCAGGAGGAGTGAATGGAGGGCGGGTCGTCCGCTGCGGTGTGCCTGTCCCCCGGCGGTGAAGACGGCCACTGCCATCCCCTTGCTTTCGAGGGTTTCGAGCGGTTGCCGGGTGGTGTAGTGGCGTTGCTGCCCGTCCTCTTCCAACCGCAGGTGGTATTCCAGTTCCTTGATGTGTGCGCCGGGGAAGGTCATCATGCCCGGCAATGGGTATTGCACCTCGCCCGCCCACCACACCTCGCCAGGGTGGGCGCCGGTGGTGAGTCCCCTGACAACGAGCGTGGCGGTGGCGCCGTCGCTGTTGTCGCCGATGTCGGCGCGGCTGCCGGCTATCATTTCGGTTGCCCGTGCCGTCTCTGCCTCTTCGTCATCCATGGCGCGCCTGGTGTCGGCATCGAGGGTGTGGTAGCGGTAGCGCAGCCCGATTTCCATGGGCGAGTGGAGCAGGGTGGTTGTGGCGGCGAGTGTCAGTCGGTTGTTGTGGGCGATGGCGTGTCGCGCACCATGGGCGGTGCGGTGCAGGTCGGCGAGGGAGAGGGGCGTGCTCTCCTCTGCCGCTCTCCGCACGAGTGTCGGCTGTCCCATGTCCTCACGTCCGATGGTCATGGCGTGGTGGAACGTCAGGGTGTCGAGGAGATGGATGATGTCTTTCCGGTCGAGTTGTGCGAAGGTGAGGCACGTGGTGCGCCCCTGTTGGTCGGTGTCGATGTCGGCGTGGCAGGGGTGGAGCAGCCGCAGCGGTCGGGTGAGGAAGATGTCCACTCCCTCCACGATGCCGGCGTCCATGGCGCGTGTGCTCCTCATGGTCACGGTGATGTTGTGACGGTG
>CADBBP010000162.1:0-1716 GCA_902792855.1 uncultured Prevotellaceae bacterium | reverse complement strand
TTGGAGACCATGGCGTGGCGTCCGCCGCTGAGGCGCAGGGCGGCCACGCCGAGGCACACGTGTTTCATCGCCCCGGGACCCATGAGCGACAGTTGGCGGTCGAGGTCGCTCTCGAGGAGTGCCGCGAGCATGGTGGCTCCGGTGGCATATTGTTCGCTGATGGGCCATTCGGCAAGCACGTGCTGGGGGAGGGTGGGGCGCGTGGTGAGGGCCTTGCCGGCCTGGTCGAGGTAGTTGGCGGTGCTGCCTTCGAGGGGGATGGTCGCCCGCATGGATGTCTGCTGGTCTTGTGTCAGCGTGATGTCGTAGAGCAGGTCGTCGCGGGTGATGGTGAAGTATGCCTCCTGCTGTTGCTGCCAGGTGGCGAGGAGCAGGCCGTCGTCCATGATGAGGCATAGCGTGCCGCCGATGGCCGTCAGTGCGTTGGCGCTGCCCGTGGTGGTGGCGATGAGGCCCGACGGCCCTCCGCCGGGTGTGTGCCAGTGGTAGTCGCAGGTGCCGTCGGCGTGTGGCGTCTCGGTGATGAGGTGTGTGAAGCCGTCGTGCCGGTGCGTGGCTCTGAGGCGGCTGCCGGCGGGTGTCTCTGTTGCCGCCTCATGGTCGAAGGCGAGGGGTTTCAGGGTGTCTTCCTCGGCGATGAGGTTGAGCAGCAGGGCGCAGTGCCCTTCGGGTGCCTCGTGGTCGCCGGGCGACGAGGAGAGGGTGTTGAAGTTGATGTGTGTGTTCATTGGTGGCATGCTGTGATGATGGGTAGTGCGGTGCCAAGGCCGGGGAGCGCGGTGAGGCTTCCTACGCGCAGCGAGAGTGCTCCGTCGGCGTGGCATAGGGTGAGGATGTGTGTGGCGAGGGCTTTGCTGAAGACGCGCAGGTATTGCCCGCTCTTCACTCGGCGGCAGGTGCAGGCGTGTCGCCCTTTGGCCTCGCCGCCTCTCCTGGAGACGTACAGGTAGTGCTCCGTGGCGTCCTCGTCCTCCTCGGCGATGTTCACCACGTCGCCGGGTTGGAGTTGGAGTGCCTTTGCCACGTGTGCCGTGAGGTCGATGCGCCCGTTGGGGTGGAAGGTGATGTCTGCCCTTCGCGTGGTGTTGATGAGTGGTCGTGTCATCTTGCTGCCCTCCATCTGAAAGTGACGGTGTCGATATAGACAAATGTGCGTGTCTGCTCGATGCGGCGGCGGTGGGCGGCGGCCTCTTCCTTGGTGTGGTGGATGGCGGAGGCGATGTAATATCTGTCGCCGCTCCCCCGCTCGCCGATGATCACTGCATAGCACTTGGTGCCAAACAGGAAGGTGCTGATTTCATGGATTAGATGTCTCATTGTCTTTTTTGATTTGAAATGGTTGTAAAATGGTTTATGCTCTTCGCTTTTCGCTATCTTTATTTATTTTATGTTTGTATTATTGTTGAATGTTTATGTTAATATGAATGTTCTTGCTGAAAACGGTTGCAAATATAATATGAAATATAAACAACTCCAAGAATTGAAAGATTTTTTAAGTTTTATTAATATTTTGATTGCATTTTGTTTCTATTCAGTGATGATTATTTTTAACGCGAATTACCACGAATTAATCAAAAAATTCTTCGACCTACGATTGGAAATGATGTTCACGATATATAGCAATATGATGACTAAAAAAGGAGTGCCCTAACGGGCAGAAATCGTACAAATCTGTACAAATCAAACAAATAGGAAAAAGATTTGAAAGATTTGAAT
>CADBBP010000161.1 GCA_902792855.1 uncultured Prevotellaceae bacterium | reverse complement strand
TTGTCTTTCACATTACCTGTCCGGAGAACAACGTTGTCGATATGTGGGGCAGCGGCACAGGGTTTGGTACAATGCCCGGAACCGACTATTACACCGAAGGCGTCACAAGCAATTCCGCGGGTGATTTCGTTACCGGTGGAACCATCATCTCCGTTGGCTCGTGGGTGGCCAGGAACGAGTATGTCAATATCAATGGCAAGTTGATAGAGGATGACAATCCCACAGGGAAAGACGTTGTGGGGTCATACTCTAGCTTTAGCAGTTATGGTACCGACATAGCCGGTCACAATCATCCCTATGTTTCTGCACCGGGCACCTTGGTTATATCGGCGCTGAGCCACTTCGACCCCAATTACAGCCTAGAAAGATACGAAGACGATGACGATGACGTAGACGTAGAAGTAGTGGTGAAGGATGCCGATGGCTTTATCTGGGGAGCCGATAGCGGCACGTCGATGGCAACACCTACCGTTGCTGGCATCATCGCCTTGTGGTTGGAGGCCAAGCCCGACCTGACTTATGAGCAAATCAAGGAGACCATCGCCGCCACTGCCGCCAAGGACGAATTCACCGAGGCTGCCCCCATTCACTATGGCCACGGCAAGATAGATGCCTACAAGGGGTTGCTCCACGTGCTGGGACTTTCCACAAGCATTCCCACGCTCAGTCAGCATCAGCCTAAGGATGTGACCTTCCGCATGAAGGATGGCTGCCTCTTCATTGAAGGCGCTAAGGACGGCACAACTATCCGTATCTACACCACTGACGGACGACTCGTGGCCTTTGCTCCGCTCACGGAGGGTAGGGTCAGTCTGCCCGTCGGCTGCCCCGCAGGTGTCTATGCCGTACAGGTGGGTGCCCTGGGCTCTACATTGATACGTACACCATAGGGACAGACCTGCTTTTTTCAACTCGTCCACTTGCCAACTAATAGCTTGAATATGATGATGATAGCCACTACGCTTAGAACGCTACATCAATATTGGCTACGAAATCGGTCACACGAAGTACGATTGGCGGACTTGAAAAATATTTACAGGCTCGGCGAGATGGAGCATACCCAGTCATCAAGGTTCCAAATCGGAGAACCTGCATTGGGCTGGTCGCCTACAATGTGAGCCTTGCTATTCCTTAGTTCATCGCATAACTCTTTGGCGACATCGGGGGTTTGACTGTTTCCAAGTGCAACAAATAATGCAAAGTTCTTACCACTGAGGTCGGCTTTGCAAAAAGTCTGAATGGCATATTGCCACCGTGGTGTCAACTGACCGTCTGACTGGTATTCCACGGCAAGAACAAAACTCTCGCTGTTCTCAATATGACGGTTGTTCACACTCTGAACGCTGAGGCTCTCGGCACCCAGTAGGTCGGCTATCTCGTCGGCTATTGCCTGACAACTATCATAAACGACGATGATTGATTCATGTTTCATATTTCTATCATTTTTTTGACAAGTTCTTTTTCCTGTCTGTTGGAGAATTCCTTGGAGGATTGAAGAAAAGTTGATGGAAAATGGAGAGATACTGTCTCTCGACAGATTCTCTCCCATAAAACTTATATTATACACTTCAATCGGTTATGAGCGAATCCGTTTTATAACAGATGAGAAACTCCAATAAAATACAATAAGACATATCCGGAAATCATACTGATGATACCAGTGATGAGGCCTATTTTCGCCATGTCGTTTTGATGGACAAGGTTGGTGGCATACGCCAGGGCGTTGGGGGGAGTCGAGATGGGCAGCACCATGGCACTGCTCGATGCAATGGCAACACCGATGAGGATGGTTGGCGTGCCACCTATAGCCGACAACTTGTCGCCCATGGCCGAACAGACAACCACGAGAATGGGCATGAGCAAGGCGGCTGTGGCTGAGTTGGAGATGAAGTTGGAAAGGGCGTAGCAGAGAAGCCCCGACAACAGAAGGATGAGCAACGGTGAGAACTCACCAAAGGGGATGCTCTTGACGGCAAGTTCTGCCAAACCAGACTCGTTCAGACCGTAACCAAGGGCAAAACCTCCTGCAACCATCCAGATAACACTCCAGTTGATCTCCTCCAAGTCACGACGGTCAATGACGTCTGTCAGTGAAAACACAACAAATGGGATCAACGCAACCGTATAGGAATTGATGCCTGTGACAGAGTCAAGAAGCCATAGGATGACAGTGACGATGAATGTGACGATGACGATTTTGCTCTTTATGCCGGGTTTCATGCCTCCATCAATGTCCAGTTCTATCGTCTTTTGCGTGAAAGGGAAAAGCCATTTGAGCAACATCCAACTTAATAACAACAACAGCAAGACAAGGGGGAACATGAAAAGCATCCATTGTCCAAAACCTAATTCCAAATTCAGGCCTGCGGGGTCGTTGAGATACTTCAGGGCGATTGTGTTGGGAGGGGTGCCGATGGGGGTTCCCATACCGCCAAGGTTGGCGGCAACAGGTATCGACAGTGCCAATGCCATCCGCCCCTTTCCTTCGGGAGGCAACTGCCTGAACACTGGGGTGAGGAATGTCAGCATCATCGCTGCCGTGGCTGTGTTGCTCACAAACATGGAGAAGAGGCCTGTGATGAGCAGGAAACCAAGAAGCACCATCTCACTTCTCTTCCCGAATGGTTTCAGCAAAACTTTGGCCAACTGGGCGTCAAGACCCGTCTTTGTGGCTGCTATGGCAAGGATGAACCCGCCAATGAACAACATGATGACTGGGTCGGCAAAACATGCCATTACACCTTTGTAAGACAGCAGTTCACCCACCTCCTCCGGCTGGCAAAGCCACTTCACGCCAGAGTCGCTGCAAAACAACAGCATAAGCCCTATGATGGAAACGCTCGTCGCCCATGAGGGCACCACCTCGAACACCCACATCAGCGTGGCAAAGGCGAAGATGGCTATGATGCGTTGCTGAACAATGTTCAGACCATCGATGCCGAATGAACTACTTGGCAGATTCCATAGCAGAAGTGTCACCAACACTACCACGATGGCCTCGACCGTTTTCTTGAACACCCTTCCGGGCTGGAACCGCCTTTCAAGACGCATGCTATGATATGCATCCACAAGGTGGAACCCATTGAAGTTCTTGAACATAACAATCCCTTCCTTTGGTTTGGTTATATGTTAAAATGATGTGCCTACCATCACCATGCATCGTGGAGAGGTGGCATTTTTACCGCTGGAAGGCTGGTCTTCTGACTTTCCTCCACCCTGAAGCGCCTTCTCGCCCAAATGGGCAATGGCTTTTTTGCTTCATGGCCATAACGGAGTTCACAGCTGCGGGACAGTCGGAGATTCACACTCACGTTCCCAATTAAGCACAGCTAAGTGCACCTTCGCGGGCAACACATCCCTGTATTGCGGTGCAAAAGTATAAACTTTTTTATTACTGACCAAAAGAATGGGAAAAAAACTACTTCCTTTTTCATTGTCTGGCGAATGATTGTGGATAGCCATTTGGGCTTATTTATAAAAAAGAAACATCTTTTTTTGCTTTTTCACCTTTTTATTATTACTTTTGCATCCGACTATGGTGATACTGGGTGTTCCACCCATGTATAGAGGGAATCAGGTGCAAGTCCTGAGCAGTACCCGCTACTGTCATCTCCATTATGAAAAGTCAGGAAAAGCCACTGGGAAATCGGGAAGGCAGACTTTTCGGAGAGAGCCAGGAAACCTGCCATGTCGCTGAACAGACGAAACGAAAGCCTCGGGAATAAGGCTGAGTGGAGTGAATTCTTACAATTATGATGATGAGAAGACTGTTATTGATGATAGTCTGTCTGTCATGTATGTGTGTCGGCGCCCAGAATCCCAAGAAGAAAGGCGGCCTGGCAAAAGATACAATCACATTGGACGATGTGACGGTGACAGGCAAGTCCAAAACCCAACGGTTGCGAGAGGGGGCGTTCTCCGTCAATGCCATCGACATCCGCTCCGTGGCCAGCAGCATCAGTTCGCTAAGCAGTTTGGTGGACCGCACTGCTGGCGTGAAAATCAGGGAGGAGGGCGGCGTAGGCTCCGACTTCGACTTGAGCATCAACGGCATGTCGGGCAACTCCGTGCGGTATTTCATCGACGGTGTGCCCCTCGACACCAAGGGCTCCGGGGTGACACTCGCCAGCCTACCTGTGAACCTCATCGAGCACATCGAAATCTACAAGGGAGTGGTGCCTACATGGCTCAGCAGCGACGCATTGGGCGGTGCGGTGAACATCGTCACCAACCGCCGCAAGACCAACTATCTGGATGTCTCGTATGGCGCCGGGTCGTTCCACACCCAAAAAGGAGACCTCAACGGGCAATACGTGCTGCGCAATGGCCTCACCATTCGGCCCACTGTCAGCATCAGCGCCTCGAAAAACGACTTCATGATGAAAGGGGTTGAGGTGTGGGACGAGGAAAGCCGCGAATATGTGGCTGTTGACCGAAGGCGGTTCCATGACGACTATTTCTCCTTCCTCGGACAGATGGAGGTGGGCGTGAGAGACAAGTGGTGGGCGGATGACTTCTTTGTGGGAGCATCCTTCAACAAAGTGGAAAAGGAAATACAGACCGGGCAGATACAGACCAAGGTCGTGGGAAATGCGGAAAGGCACTCTAAGGCCTGGAACATATTCGCCAACTACCAGAAGCACCATTTCCTGCTGCCCAACCTCAGCGCCACGCTCTCCCTCTCGCATACTTGGGACCATTCGCAGACTGTCGATACCACGTATCGGAAATACAACTGGGACGGGGGATATATCAAAAGTTCACGCAATGAAATCACAGGACGGGCACGCTCCTTGCGCCACTACAAGCGGCCGCTGACCATCGGGCGAGCCGACCTTGTTTATACGATTGTCGAGGGACATCTGGTCAACCTGAGTTATTCCCTCAACAGAACAGGCAACGACCGATGGGACGAGGTGGACAAGAGTTTCGAACCCGCCAACGACATCTTGGAGAAACACATCATCGGACTTGCCTACAACCAGTCGCTTTTCGGAGGAAGGATGGCCAACACCGTCTTCCTCAAAGACTACATCAACCACCTTGACATCCGACAGACCGACATCCCCACGGTGACTGGCTCCAGAGACGTACAAGGGTCTGACACACAGAACGACCTGGGGTGGGGGGCAGGACTGCGATTCCAATTCATGGAACCATTGGCTGTCAAGGTCAGCTATGAGCACAGCGTCAGACTGCCGCTGGCAAGGGAACTGCTGGGCAACGGCACCACCATCTACGCCAACGTCGCCCTTGAACCCGAGAAAAGCGAGAATGCCAACCTCAGCCTCTTCGGGACATGGAGAAGCCACGACCACACCCTGTCCTACGAGGTGAGCGGTTTTCTTCGCCATGTGGACAATTACATCCAGCCGCAGGTGTCGGAGAAGGAAGGCATGATGCAGTATGTCAATGTGCCGGCGGTCCATATCAAGGGAGTAGAGGGAGAGTTGCGATACGACTGGAAGCAACGCCTGCAGGTGGTGGGCAACGTGACTTGGCAGGATGCACGCGACCGCATGGAATTCAAGAGCGACGGCAAACCCTCCGTCACCTTCAACAACCACGTGCCCAATCGTCCTTGGTTCTTCGCTTCGGCAGAGGCACACTATCATTTCCGCAACCTCCTTGCCAAGGGCGACCACCTCCATCTCGGCATGGACTACCAGTGGGTGCATTGGTTCTTCCTCTCATGGGAAGGATATGGCGCGCTCGACACCAAGGCACGCATCCCGGGGAAGAACATCTTTGGCGCCCAGGCCACATACGCATGCCTCTTCGACCGCACCGTCTATGACAACTACAAGTTGCAGAAACCCGGCCGCACGCTCTTCGCCAAATTCAGAATCCTTTTGCAATCATCCAACCAACATTCATTTTAAATTAAACAACTAATTAGATGAAAAAACTGAAATTCTTATTCACCTTGCTGGTGCTGATGGTAACTGTCGGCGCCAGTGCAGAGGGGATGCAGTATGTCGTGTTCGACCTGAAGGACGGCACGCAGACGGTCATCGCCCTCCAGGACAAGCCCGTCATCACCTGCCAGAACGGCGAGCTGAAAGTGTCTGTGGCAGGCGAGGAAAAGGTGTCCGCATCGCTGGGCGATGTGGCCAAGTATTATTTCTCTGACACCCCTTCGGCCATTTTTGAGGTGGCGGACGAAAAGCCACGCATCGAGATGGGCCACCTCTACGTCGCCCGTGCCAAGGCCGGTGACATCGTGAGGGTCTATACCTCCGACGGACGGATGGTGGGCAACTACCGCGTCGCTGCCGACGGAAGTGCTGACATCGACCTCACCACGCTGGGAAAGGGTCTCTACATCGTGAGAACGGCAAAAGCCAGCCTCAAAATCTTGAATCAATAAAACCAACAAATAAAACACAAAAGACATGAAAAGACTATTACTCGCTTTGACAGCAACCATGATGCTGTGTCTCGGCATCCAGGCCCAGAACCAGTATGTGATGAAAATCCTCAAGACCGACGGCACGACGGTGGAAATCAACGCAGACGACATCCAGGATGTCACCTTCGACGAGATACAAGGCCCTGACCCCTACGTCGATGTGCCGCACCATTTCGACCTCACCGTCACGGTGGGCAAGCAGGGAGGCATGGGGCGCGACCTCACCACCATCATGCAGAGCCGCAGCACATTGGATGCCGGAGCCACCGTCGATTTCAAGAACATGGGTGCCGAAATCAATGCCGACTACTCCATGGAGACGATACTCAAAGGAAAATACTACTATCAAATCCCCGTCTCTGCCGACCGCTTTGTCAAACTGCAGTTCGTAAACAACAAGATGCAGGTGGTGCAGGCACAGCCCTTCCGGGAGAACACCTACAACACCCGTCAGTACTGCCATGCTTGGATGAGCGACAACACCCTCCTCATCATGGCCGCCAACGGTGACAAGAACGCCATCGTGTGGACCAAGCTCAACACCGACGACATGAGCATCATCAGCGAGGGAACGCTCAGCCTCAAGGTGGCCGACGGTTACGACAGTTTCACCACCAGCGGCATTCTCGCCTACCGCGAGAGCGACAACAAACTGTTCTACTTCTATTACAACAAGAAGGGGTCGGGTAGAACGGCCAAGAACGAGCCATATTTCCATATTGCCGTCATCAACGCCAACACGATGGCTGTGGAGCAAGACATCGTCAACAGCGAGGCCAACGAGATGGCCGGCTCTGCATACGGAGAACTCCTCCAGCAGACCACCTTCTTCGATGAGAAAGGCAACCTCTACCTCGTCGCTTTCAGCGATACCGAGATAGGGGAGGAGGGCAAGCTGCTCCGCATCAGCAAGGGCAACTTCAACTTCGATGCAGGCTACAACGGCTTCCCCAATTCAGACGGAAAATTGCTCACAACCCAATATTTGGGCAAGGGAAAGGTGTTCGTGTATTCACGCAATGACGCCCTCACCGAGGATGACGGCAAGGGCGGAACGAGAAAAGCCAACCAGATAGACAGCTACAGCCACTACTACAGCGTCATCGACCTGAACGCCAACACGCGCACACGCGTGGCCGTCAACGGCTCCGACATCGACTACAGCAGCGGACGCTTCTCGCAGCGCTCCGCGTTCGACAGGGGGGCTGGAAAGGTGTACTTCGGTGTCAACACCATAAGTGCGCAGCCAAGCGTCTATGTCTATGATGTCGCCACCGGCGCGGTGACCAAGGGTGTCGATGTGGCCGAAGGCTACTACTTTGAGCAAATCCGCCTTGTGGAGGACTAACCACGGCAAGCGATGAGAAAACTTTTTTTGTTCATCACCATGACCCTGTGCGCGGCATACGTCCGCGCACAGGATTTTGTTGCACCTCCCACTGCCGTGTTGATGGTGCATTTTGGTACGACACATGACGACACGAGGGCAAAGACCATCGATGCCATCAACGCCAAAGCCAAGGAGGTGTTCCCTGGGATGGCGTTCGCCGAGGCATACACCTCCCGCATCGTGATGGAACGGTTGGGGAAGCGAGGCATGCACAAGGATAGTCCCACCGATGCCCTGCTCCGTCTGCGCGGAGAAGGGCACCGCGACATCCTCATCCAACCCTCGTATGTCATCGACGGCATAGAGATGGACAGGTTGCGCAAGGAGACCGACTGCCTGCGCCCCTTTTTCGACAGTCTGAGGATTGGCACGCCGCTGCTCTATTCCGTTGAGGATGCGGAGCGGGTGTGTGACATCCTCGCCGCCCGCCATCCCGCGGACATCAAGAAGCATGGGCACGTGCTCTTTGTAGGCCATGGCACCGAAAGCCCTGCCACCGCCCTTTACAGCCAACTCGACTACATGATGCGCGCACAAGGGCACCCCAACCATCATGTCGCCACCATCGAAGGCTATCCCACCCTCGACACCGCCATAAGAGAGATGAAACAGATGAAAGGCCGCAAGGTGACACTCGTCCCACTGCTCTTCGTGGCTGGCGACCATGCCAAAAACGACATCTCCGTAGAATGGAAGCAACTCTTGGAAGAACAGGGGTTCACCGTGGAACTCCACATCGAGGGGCTTGGAGAGGTGCCTGAGATACAAGACCTGTATATCCAAAAAATGAAGAACGGCAGACCATAACCTTATGAACATCCGTAGAAGTCTCGTCGCACTGGCCCTGCTCGCCCTCCTTGCGACAGGCGCCTGCCTCATCTACTGCCATTACATGTCGCCCACGCGCATCCTGGTGGTCAATGCGTTGGAAGCACAACAGGCCGACTTCGTGCTCAACAACGACTCCCGACACATCGAAGTCACTTGCATGGAAGCCGACGAGATGCACGACATCGACAAATTTGACGCCATCATCGTCTATGCACGCCGCATTTTCCTGAGCGACGAGCAGATGGAGGAAATAGAGCAGGCGGCCGGGCGGGGCATTCCCATCTTCACCAAGACCTTGCGCTCCAGCGACTTCGTGGAGAACCGCAATCTCACGGCGGAGCAGATAGCCACGCTGCAACGCTATTTCGACAATGACAACCGCCAGAACTACCGCAACGGCCTCCGCTATCTGCGACACATCGCCACCCCGCACCGATGGGGCGACCAGCAGGTGGACGAGCCCGTGGAAGTGCCGGCAAACATGTACTATCATCGTGAGTACGGACGCTATTTCAAGACGCACGAAGAACTGACGGCGTATCTGATAGAGAGAGGATTGTTCCACAAAGGCTGCCCGCGCTTGGCATTCATCTCCGGCATATCCTTCCCCATGGAAGGCAACAGGGAGCATGTGGACACCCTGATATCGATGCTCACGCAAAGCGGGATGAACGTGTACCCATTGACGGCCATGGGGAAGAAGCGCGAAAAGATGCTGCGCAGCCTCCATCCCGACGCAGTGGTCTTCATGGCGATGGGAAGGATAGGCAACGACACCCTTGTGCATTGGCTCAACGAGCGCAACATCCCCATTTTCGCACCATATCCCCTCTCATGCAGCCACGACGACTGGATGAACGAGGCGATGCCCATGTCAAGCGGTTCGAAGAATGCCCGCATCGTCATCCCGGAGATTGATGGCGGCATTGCACCTTTCTGCATCGGCACGCAGAACAAAGACCAAAAGGGATTCTTCAAGCATACCGCCGAGGTGGAACGCTGCCGGATGTTCGTGGATTACGTAAGCCGCTATCTCTCGTTGCGCACAAAACCCAACAAGGAAAAGCGCGTGGCAATCGGCTATTTCAAACGACCGGGCAAGGATGCGTTGCTGGCAAGCGGCATGGAGGTGATTCCCTCGATGTACAACTTCCTTTTGCGGCTTCGTCAGGAGGGCTACAACGTGGACGGACTGCCCGGAAGCCTTGATGCCTTTGCGCGGCAGGTGAAGACAGAAGGACTGGTGCTCGGTTCGTATGCCAAAGGGGCGCAACAAGAGTACATGCGCAAAGGCCATCCGCTCTGGTTGCGCAAGTCTGAGTATGAGAAGTGGGCCAAGGAGGTGCTTGCACCGGAGAAATATGCCGAGGTGACAAAACGGTATGGCGAGGCTCCCGGCAACTTGCTCACCCAGGGCGACAGCATTGCCGTGGCCTGTCTGAGGTATGGCAACGTGCTGCTGTTCCCACAGCCCCGTCCGGCCTTGGGGGACGATGACTTCAAACTGGTGCATGGCGTGGAGGTGCCGCCGCCACATAGTTACCTGGCACCTTACTTGTATGTGCAGAAAGGCTTCCAAGCCGATGCACTCATCCATTTTGGAACGCACGGGAACCTGGAGTTCACCCCCGGGCGTGATGCCGGCATGAGGAAGCAGGACTGGAGCAGCCAATTGATAGGGCCGACACCTCATTTCTATTATTACACGACGGGGAACATCGGGGAAGCGGTCATCGCCAAACGGCGAAGTCAGGCTGCACTGCTCACCTATCTCACGCCTCCTTACGCTGAGAGCGGCATGCGCCAGAAATACGCCTCCCTGCTCAATGATGTGCACAAGGCGGTGGAGACAGGGGGCAAGAACATCGCTTTGGTGAACAGCATCAAGAAACGGATTGTCAACGAGGGACTGCATCGCAGCCTTTCGCTCGACAGCATGCCCACCAAACCCTATACGTTGGAAGAATTGGAGCGCATCGACGCCCATTTGGAGGAATTGTCGAACGAGAAGATGCAGGGGGCGTTCTACACCATGGGACAGCCTTACACCGACGAACAGCTGCGACAGACCATCCTCGCCATGCAAGCCGACCCGCTCGCTTATGACTTGGCACGCAAAGACCAACAGCAAGGACGCATCACCGACAAACAGGCACGCGACTATGCCTTCGTGGCGCACCACTACCTGCCAAAGGCTCGGCAACAGGTGCTCTCCACCTACCACTCGTCGGAAGAAGCCTCGTTGCTCCTCCGTTCCACGAAAGCCGAAATCGACAACATGGTCCAGGCACTCAATGGGGGTGGCATTGCTCCTGCTCCGGGAGGAGACCCCGTGCAAAATCCCAATGTGCTGCCCACGGGGCGGAACATGTTCAGCATCAACCCCGACAACACCCCCGACGCCATGGCGTGGGAGGATGGGAAAAGGTTGGCCGAGAACACCTTGGCGCAATACAAGAAGCAGCATGGCACCTATCCCCAAAAGGTGTGCTACACGTTTTGGGCAGGGGAGTTCATCACCACGGGAGGGGCCACCATCGCCCAAGCGTTGTGGATGCTCGGCGTGGAACCTGTGCGCGACAGCCAAGGGCGCATCGGCAGCATCAGGGTGGTGCCGGCCAAAGACCTCCATAGGCCTCGCATCGATGTTGTCGTCCAAGTGAGCGGACAATTGCGCGACATCGCCGACTCGCGCCTGAAACTCATCACCGAGGCCATACAACTGGTGTCGGATGAAAAAGAAGACGACAACTTTGTGCGTGAGGGAACACTGGCACAGGAAAAGGAACTCATCGACAAGGGGGTGACACCCAAAAAGGCGCGTGAACTCTCGTCGCTGAGGGTTTTCGGACCCGTCAACAATGGCTACAGCACGGGGATGATGAACTACATAGAACGGAGCGGGCAATGGACGGACACGAAGGAACTGACAGACGGCTACCTCAACAACATGTGCGCCGCTTATGGGGATGAGCAAAACTGGGGCGCCTGCCAGAAGGAGTTGTTCGAGGCGGCATTGAAGAAGACCGATGTCGTGGTGCAACCCCGGCAAAGCAACACCTGGGGACCCATCTCGCTCGACCATGTGTATGAATTCACCGGAGGGCTGTCCATGACGGTGAAGGCATTGACAGGAAAGGAACCTGACGCGCTGATGGCCGACTACCGCAACCGCTCCAACAGAAGGATGCAGGACGTGAAGGAGGCTGTGGATGTGGAGATGCGAACCACGCTGCTCAATCCCGCTTTCGTCAAGGAGCGCATGAAGGGCGATGAAGGTACGGCACAGATGTTTGGAGAGATGTTCCGCAACATTTTCGGATGGACGGTCACCCGGCCTTCCGCGCTCGACGAGCATGTCTATCACGACCTCTACAGCATGTATGTCGCTGACGACCAGCATCTGGGCATAAAGGAATTCATGTCGCAGAAAAACCCGGCGGCTTTCCAAGCCATGACGGCGGTGATGCTTGAGAGTGCAAGAAAGGGCTATTGGCATCCTTCCGATGAACAGCTCAACACGACCGCACGGCTCCATGCCGATGTGACGAAGGAAGGTGGCGCCGCATGCACTGACTTCGTATGCAACAATCAACCCCTCCAGCAATTTGTTGAAAGTCGGCTTCCTGCCAGGGATGTGAAGGAATACAAGCGACAGATGACCTTTGCCAAGGGGCAGCGCAGCGAGAACATGGTGCTGGAGAAGGTAGGGGAGACGTCGGGCCTTGTGGGCTCGTCGCCCATGACGGTGATTGCAGCCATCGCCGTGGTGGTCATTTTGTTGATAGGCTTGTTGGTGCTGTTGCGCCGCAAAAACAAGACGGAAGAGTGAGATGGAGATACTTGTCATTATATTGATGATGCTGGTCGTGTTCAACTGCGCCATGAAAATGAGTTTGTGGCCTGTTTGGCCACGACTGGCATTCGCTCTCTTGCTTGGTGCATTTGCCTACTGGAGCATCGACTATGCCGTGATGCAGTCGAAGACACAGATGGACAGTTGGCTGCATCGGAAGGAGGTGGTACAGGGCATTGCCATCATGGTGACGATGGAGACGGCCATTTGCATGATGTATTGTTTTGCATGCTTCAACGACAACAAAAGAAAGCCAAGGAGGCGTTTCTTGAGGCTGCTGCTCCATGCTTACCCAAGCCTGTTGGTTGTCCCGGTGGTGTTCTATTGCCTCACCAAAATCCTTTTCGTCCAAGTGGGGATGGATTTTTCCATGACGGGCATCATCTACGCCATTGCTGTCATGGCTTTCCTTGCATTGCTTGCAGAGTTGTCAAGGTGGCTGTTGCCCCCAAAAGACCTGCGCTTGGAGGCCCACTTGTGGCTGTCGGTGATGGTGTGCATGCTCAGTCTGCTGCTCACGCAGGACAGGGAAATCGTCTATCGCTCCAACGTGGAGGCCATCGACTGGCCATCGATGTCGCTCACCTTGTCGGCTGCCACCATCGTGGTGGGCATGGGTTTTATATGGAATCGTATCAAATGGAAATCAAGGAATAACACAAGAAAATGGAAATAATATCAAAAATGCTTTTCGGGATAGCCAA
>CADBBP010000160.1 GCA_902792855.1 uncultured Prevotellaceae bacterium | reverse complement strand
AGGAAAAGTCGGACTTGGACCGCAAATATCATGGTTCTATGCCATACAGGGCATCGTTTCCATTTTCATGCCTACCATCATGGGCATCATAGCCGACAAATACATCCAACCACAAAGACTATTGGGGTTGTGCCATCTCCTTGCAGGTGGATTTATGCTTGGATGCTGGTATATGGGTTACACCAACGGAGAGGGCGAGTTGCCCAACAAAAGCCTTTTCATCGCTCTTTACACGCTCAGCGTGGCATTCTACATGCCCACACTCGCCTTGGCTAACACCACAGCGTTCACCATTCTCAAGGACAACGGTTACGATACTGTGAAAGATTTCCCGCCAATACGAGTCTTAGGCACCGTAGGCTTCATTGCGACCATGTGGTTTGTCAACTGTGCTGCATACGACAACGGCTCCTTCCTTTTCACACTTGGAGAGAACAGTTTCAAGTTCCAATATACCTACATGCAGTTCTTTGTCTCGGGTATCCTCAGCATCATCCTCTTTGTTTACACTTTCTCCTTGCCGGAATGCAAGATTGTGCCAAAGGAGGCTACTTCGCTGCTTGAGACTTTCGGTCTTAATGCTTTTAAACTCTTCAAGACCAAGAAGATGGCTCTATTTTTCATCTTCTCTGCTATGCTCGGTATGTCGCTCCAAGTCACCAATGGATATGCAGGTCCTTTTATCACATCGTTCAAGGGAAGTGCCGATGCTGCGATAGCATCATCATTCGCAGCCAACAACGCCACACTGCTTACATCTATTTCGCAAATCAGCGAGGCTTTGTGCATTCTCATGATACCATTCTTCCTCAAGAGATTTGGCATCAAGGGTGTCATGCTCATGTCCATGTTTGCTTGGGTGTTCCGCTTCGGCTTCTTCGGACTGGGCAACCCTGCCATGCCGGGTGTCATACTCTTCATCCTCTCCTGTATCGTTTATGGTGTGGCCTTTGACTTCTTCAATGTCTCTGGTGCCATGTTTGTCGATCAGGAGTGCCATCCCTCTGTCAAGGCTTCTGCGCAAGGCCTGTTCATGCTGATGACCAATGGTCTGGGAGCTACCATAGGTACCCTTGCTGCCGGTGAGGTGGTCAATCATTTCTGCTCATGGCAGGGAGATTACCTTCTTGGCGATTGGCGCACGTGCTGGTTCATCTTCGCCGCTTTCGCTCTTTGCGTTGCTGTGGCTTTTGCGCTTGTCTTCAATCCTGACAAGAAGGAGGGAAAGGCATGAGCCTCATCAGGCTGCTTTTCAAAAATGTAGCCGAAATCGTCGCATCCAAGGAGGTGGGGCTTATCGTGCTTGCCAATGAGGATCGTAGTCGGCAACTCTCCATCGTATGCGACAAGGCCATGCTGTATCAGTTTGGCCTCAGAATGTCCAATGCAGAGGTGAAAGAGAAATTGCTGCCGGAGGTTTTGTGGCAGGTTGTCAAAAGGAACCTTGACATGCAGTTCCAAGTCATCATCAACGACCTCGTGGAAGGACAATACAAAACACTGCTCTATATGCCCGACATCTTGCAGGCTATCCCGATAAGGGCCAGTGATGCCATCCTCCTCGCGCATTTTGCTCAATTGCCCATTTTTATAGAGGAAAACCTGTTTCTCCGGCAGAGCGTACCTTTCACGGAGGGGGCTGTGGGCGTCTCTGTGCCAGTGAACGTCATCAGCAACGAAATGTTGAAAAAGGCGCTCGACAAAGCGGTGGACGAGGAGGACTACGAGCAAGCATCTCAGTTGCGTGACGAACTGCTCCGACGAGGAGGAAAAGACGTGACGTTATGAAGGAGATGCATTTCTTTCATGTGCCCGGAGCAGGAAATGCCGGGGCGTTGCCTCCCGACGAGGCGGTGCATGCCACCCGGGTGCTCAGGCTACAGCCGGGCGACGAGATTTTCCTCATCGATGGTGAAGGGGCTTTCCACCGTGCAAAAGTGACGCTCGCCACCGCAAAGCATTGCTCTTATGAAGTGGTGGAAACCATTCCGCAAGAACGTGGGTGGAGGGGAGCCATACACCTCGCCATGGCACCAACCAAAGCCATCGACAGGGTAGAATGGATGGCGGAAAAGGCCACGGAAATAGGCTTTGACCAACTTTCATTTCCTATCTGCAAGTTTTCTGAGAGGAAGGTGGTGAAGACGGAGCGCATACGAAAGATTGTCGTTGCAGCGATGAAGCAAAGCCGAAAGGCTTGGATGCCACAGGTGAATGAACCCGTCACATTCGAGCATTTCATCAGCCAACCTATGGATGGGTTAAAATGCATCGCACACTGTTATGATGAAGTACCGAGGAAAGATTTCTTCCAACTGCTCGTGGGGAATGATGAAAGCGAAAAAAGCCAACCTGCCAGCCAAACGGTGACCATACTCATCGGGCCTGAAGGTGATTTCTCCATCGAAGAAGTTAGGCACGCTATCGACAAGGGGTATGTTTCGGTGTCATTGGGAACGTCGAGGTTGAGGACGGAAACAGCAGCTCTTGCAGCTGTTATGATGGCACATCTCGTGAAAAGAACAATATATATACTCACATGCGAATCATCCTCCTTATATTCTTGACTTCTGCTATCCTCTCATGTGGCAAAAGGGTCAACGAAGACCAACTCCGAAGTGAGGTTACTGCCATCCCCATGCTTTATACCGTTGAGGCTGAGGTGCAGGTGATGGTGGAAGGTCATGGGAGCAATGGAGCAAGCGAATGGAAAGCACTGTTTGGGAAACGCGACATCATCATACCTGTCAAGGCGAATGTAAAGGTGGGGATTGACTTGTCCAAACTCACAGACATTGACATCCAGGGTGACAAGGTGTATATCACTCTTCCCGACCCGGTCATTCAACTCGAAAGCACGCAAGTGTTGTGGGATGAGGTGGTAAGTGATGTTTCGGGCATGCGTGACAGATTTTCTGGCAATGAGAAAGAGTTTCTCACCAAGAAGGGAAAGGAGAAAATCATGGCTCAGTTGCCTGATATGGACCTGGTGCAACCTGCGCAGGAACACGCCGAACAAGTGATTGGCAACCTCGTCGCTGCGCTTGGATACAAAGCTGTATTCAGGGCAAGGCCCGTGTATGAGGAGTTCGATTTTGTAAGACTAATTAATGATGTGGAGGGCATGCCATGAACAAGACACTTTCCATTGTTACCATATTGGTGCTTGCCGCCATCGCCGCATTCATCTTTTTTATGACCTTCCGGACGGGGGACATCGACCATAAGGTATGGCCTGTCACCATCAATCAACTGTCCAAAACCGAGAAACTCAAAATCATCACTTTCCACAAGGAAATACTTGTCGGAGAGCATCGTATTAGCAAAGGACTCTTTTCCAACAACGAAGATAAAATCTATGTTGTTTATCCCGCCACCCTTAACATCGGTTTCGATTTGTCCAAATGCGACGAGAACACATTCCGACGTGTTGGCGAGGACACCGTGGTGGTGACCTTGCCGCCTGTGGAGGTTCTCAACAAGGACGGAATGCTTATAGACGAGGCGGGAAAACACACTGCCATAGAAAAAGGCATCTGGGGCGATGATGTTGTGAGCAACTTGGGAAAACGGGCGCAGGCTATCATGTTGAGGAGTTGTGAATATGACAGTTGCTACAAAAAGGCTGAGCAACTGGGGGCCATGATGGTGAGAACCATGGTTGGCAACCTCGGGTTTTCCAATGTCGTCGTCAATGTGAAAAAGAGAAGCAACAACGGATTGGCACTTGTGGGTGAGAAGTATGGAAGTTCCACACCTTTCAAATTTTACAGGGCCGATGGACGACGTTTCTTGCTTTGCAGGGCTAAAGGGAAGGCGACTCAGGCCAAGTTGTATTATCCGGGAGGTACGTTCACTTATCCACAACTGCTTGCCTTGGGAGATTTCTTCCAAATGCACCACCAAGAAGTAAAGAGTGATGTGGAACTGAGGAGAAAAGGCGACACACTCATTGTCAAGTTAGTGCACGACTACGTGGTGGAAGGTTCAAAAGAGGCGGTGGCCATTGTGAGGAATGTCAAGTCTAAAGATGCTGAAATATGGATAAAAGGTGTGCAGCGTGACATCTTCCAAAACAAACTTCGACTCACACTCCAACATGTGGACAAGAATGGAAAGGTCATTTATACCTATCCATGAGCTGTTCCACACCTGCAATCGAATAGACATATCCTTTGTCCAACTCCACAACCGTATGTGGGGAGGGTTTGTCATTGAGCACATCTTTCACCTTTCCACTGATACCCGTGCCGAGAAGTTTTAACAATGCCTCTTTCTTTGTCCACAAACAGGTGAATGCCACATCGGGATGGGGAGAGGACATGATTTCCGCCACCTCGCCATCGTTCATCGTGTAGCGAACAAGTGATTCGTTCAGTGGTCGGATGTGTTCCACGTCCACACCTACGGGATGGCTCGACAAGGCGCAGACCACGGCAATACGACAGTGGCTCAGGTTGAAATGCACCTCCGGATGCCCAATCACGAAAGGCTTCCCGTGCTCATTGTAACCCAATTCTGGGGACTCCGTAATGCCATATTCCACAGAAAGACCTTGGCGAAGAAGAAGATAAGCCGCAGCATTCAACTTGCGGCCAAGGACATGGCGGAAACGTAGTGCTTGCGCCAACCGCTGTGCGGACAACTGCTCAACGGATGCGTCGAAGTCGAAATTTGAAATGTCGTCGTTGATGTATAACATGGTGAAGAATTCATCTGCAAAATTACGCTTTTTTTCTCAATGTGCCAATACTCATCCTACATAAAGAGCCTCTAATTTCATTGTTGGCACCCTAATCTGCAAATATCTTCCTTTTTTGTTAGATAAATCAATTATTTGCATTAACTTTGTAACCAAATAGCAACAATGATGAAAAAAGTAATAAACCTCGTCCTGACACTCACGTTTGCAATTGGAGTGAGTGGGGCGGAATACAACATCCTACATTACGGAGCCAAGGCCGACACCACCTATCTTTCGACAAATGCCATACAGCAGGCCATTGACGAGTGTTCCAAAGCTGGTGGGGGGAAAGTGCTCGTTCCTGCGGGAGAATACAAGACAGGTTCCATATTCCTTAAGTCAAATGTCAACCTGCACTTGGAACAGGGAGCCATCCTCTACGGAAGCACCAACCTCGATGACTACACACCCGTGAAGTCCGACTACATCTCATTGCGCACTCAAACAACAACCATCCAACTCATATATGCCGACAAGGCTGGAAACATCACCATCGACGGTATGGGTACGATTGATGGAAGAGGAAGAGCTTTCAAAAAATTATCTTGGAATGACGAGGGCATCACAAGGCCTCATCTCATCAGGTTCATACAGTGCCACGATGTTGTTGTAAAAGACGTCTCCTTGCGCAATTCCGGCTGTTGGATGCAACACTATCTTGCATGCGACCGCCTCAGCATCGATGGCATCAAGGTGTTTAATAGAAACAACTACAACAACGACGCCCTTGACATCGATGGATGCCACAACGTCATCGTCAGGGGGATGTTGGCCGACAGCGACGATGATGCCATCACGCTCAAAAGTACTTCCCCAAGGTTGTGCGAAAACGTACGTATCAGCGATTGCGTGGTTAGCAGCCATTGCAACGCTATCAAACTTGGCACTGAAACCAATGGGGGCTTCAGAAACATCGCCATCAGTGGCATCGTCGTAAAGCCCAGCGAGGACCAAAACGAGAAATTTTTCGGGCAATGGAGGGGCTCGTCTGTCATCTCTCTCGAGATTACCGATGGGGGAACAATGGAAAACGTCTGTGTACGCGATATTGTGGCACAAGGAACGGAAGCCCCCATCTTCGTATGGCTTGGCAACAGGGCAAGGTCCTATCAGGAGGGCAAGGTTATCAATCATGTTGGCACCATTAAGGGTGTTCGCATCGAGGGAGTCACCGTGTATGGTGCTGGAAACACAGGGTGCTCCGTCGTCGGAATGAAGGGGCATCCTATAGAAGATGTGTCTATCTCCAACATACGCATCCATCACGATGGAGGTGTAGAGAAAACCATCACACCACCCGATGACAAGGAGAAAGAATACCCAGAGGCTACAATGCTCGGCATCCTTCCGGCAAAAGGTTTTTTTGTCAGGCACACCCGGAATGTTGCAATAAGCGACATCACCATCACAACCGTGAAGCCCGACCAAAGGCCCGACATTGTATATGAAGATGCTGAATAGTGACAATAAAGGATAATCAGGATGCTGAATAAAGATAAACGAATGGGAGTGAAGAATGATGCCGCTTTATGTGAAAAATCAGGGTTTGAGCAACCAAAAATACGTAAAATCTGACTTTTTGCATCAATAATTATTAAAAAACTTACATATTGCTGATTTCTTTCGGCTTTTTTGATTATTTTTGCACCCAGATTCAAATTTCTATAGAATTTTGTCATAACCCACGATAAAAATGAAAAAAAATCTCACCAAAGTCCTCGTTCTTGGAAGCGGGGCCTTGAAAATCGGACAAGCAGGAGAGTTTGACTATTCCGGATCACAAGCGTTGAAAGCATTAAGAGAGGAAGGAATATCAAGCGTGCTTGTCAATCCCAACATCGCCACCATCCAAACTTCGGAGGGTATCGCAGACAAAGTTTATTTCCAACCTGTAACACCGTGGTTTGTCACGGAAATTATCAAAAAGGAAAGACCCGATGGCATTCTGCTCGCCTTCGGAGGGCAGACAGCTCTCAATTGTGGTACGGAACTATACCTCAACGGCACGCTTGAAAAATATGGCGTGCAGGTATTGGGAACATCGGTGGAGGCCATCATGAACACGGAGGACAGGGATCTCTTTGTGAAAAAACTCGGAGAGGTTCAACTCAAGGTGCCTGTCAGCCATGCCGTGGAAAACATGGATGACGCCCTTAAAGCTGCAAGAGCCATCGGTTATCCCATCATGGTAAGGTCGGCTTATGCATTGGGTGGCCTTGGTTCAGGCATCTGTCCCGATGAGCAGAAATTCATAGAAATTTCAGAGAGTGCCTTTACTTTCGCACCACAAATTCTCGTTGAGGAAAGTCTTAAGGGATGGAAGGAGATTGAGTTCGAGGTCATACGCGATGCCAACGACAGATGCTTCACTGTCGCATCCATGGAGAATTTCGACCCGCTTGGCATCCACACAGGTGAGAGTATTGTCGTAGCACCCACTTGCTCGCTCACACCAGAACAAGTGGAGATGTTGCAGCAACTTTCCATCAAATGTGTCAAGCACCTCAACATCGTGGGAGAGTGCAACATCCAGTTCGCATTCAATGCTGAGACCAACGACTATCGTATTATAGAAATCAATGCCAGGCTGTCACGCTCTTCAGCACTCGCCAGCAAGGCCACAGGATATCCCCTCGCTTTTGTTGCAGCGAAAATCGCACTCGGCTACACGCTCGACCAAATTGGAGAGATGGGCACGCCGAATTCTGCATACGTCGCACCTCAGCTTGACTACATGATATGCAAGATACCACGTTGGGACCTTAACAAGTTTGTGGGAGTGTCGCGCAAAATCGGCTCTTCCATGAAATCCGTTGGAGAAATCATGTCCATAGGCCGCTCATTCGAGGAAATGATACAAAAAGGTCTGCGAATGATTGGACAGGGGATGCATGGGTTTGTTGGAAACGACCATACCAAGTTCGACAACCTTGACGATGCACTTGAAAACCCCACAGACCTCCGTATCTTTGCCATCGCACAGGCTCTTGAAGAGGGCTATACCGTGGAGCGCATCGAGCAACTCACAAAAATCGACAAGTGGTTCATTTCAAGGCTCAAAAGAATTGTTGACCTCAAGCACCAACTCATGCAGTACAACACCATGGATGAGGTGCCCGACCAACTGTTGCTTGAGGTCAAGGCGGCCGGCTTCTCCGACTTCCAAATAGCAAGGTTCGTGTTGAAACCTACTGACACCAATATGTATAAGGAGAACCTTGCCGTAAGGGAATACAGAAAGGCAAAGGGAATCCTGCCGTCGGTGAAGAGAATCAACACGGTGGCAAGCGAGCATCCCGAACTTACCAACTATCTCTATTTCACCTATCACTATGGACAGGTGAAGGGAAGTTACAAGTTCCATGACATTAATTTCTACAAGAACGAGAAGAGCGTTGTCGTTTTGGGGTCGGGTGCATACCGCATCGGCTCGTCCGTGGAGTTTGACTGGTGCTCGGTCAACGCCATCAACACCGCCAGGAAACTGGGCTACAAGAGCATCATGATCAACTACAACCCCGAAACAGTGTCAACCGACTACGATATGTGCGACAGGCTCTATTTCGACGAACTGTCTCTCGAACGTGTCCTTGATGTCATCGACCTTGAGCAGCCAAGAGGGGTTGTTGTCTCTGTGGGAGGACAGATTCCCAACAACCTTGCTATGAAACTATATCGTCAGGGGGTGCCTATACTCGGCACATCGCCCGTGGACATCGACCGGGCAGAAAACAGGGACAAGTTCTCTGCCATGCTCGACAAACTCGGTATCGACCAACCCGCGTGGAGAGCCTTGACATCGCTTGAGGACATAGAGTCCTTCGTCAAGGAGGTTGGCTTCCCCGTCCTTGTCAGGCCGAGTTACGTCCTTTCGGGGGCAGCCATGAATGTTTGTTATGACAACGAGGAACTGGCACGCTTCCTGCAGATGGCTACAGAGGTGTCGAAAGAATACCCTGTTGTCGTCTCCAAATTTATGACCGATACCAAGGAGATTGAATTTGACGCAGTGGCAGACAAGGGGGAAATAGTGGAATATGCCATCAGCGAACACATCGAATATGCCGGTGTCCATTCAGGCGACGCGACCATGGTCTTCCCTGCGCAGCACGTCTATTTCTCCACCATCCGGCAAATTAAGAAGATTTCAAGGAAGATTGCCAAGGAACTCAACATCAGCGGTCCGTTCAACATTCAATACCTCGCCAAGAACAGGGAGGTGAAAGTCATCGAGTGCAACCTCAGGGCGAGCCGGTCTTTCCCCTTCGTTAGCAAGATACTCAAAACCAATTTCATCGAGACGGCAACGAAAATCATGCTCGACGTGCCATACACCACACCTGAGAAGAGTGAATTTGACATCGACCGTATAGGTGTGAAGGCATCTCAATTCTCCTTCGCCAGACTTCAGAATGCAGACCCTGTGCTGGGTGTCGATATGAGCAGCACTGGAGAGGTGGGGTGTCTCGGCGACGACCTCAACGAAGCTTTGCTCAACTCCCTTATAGCCACTGGTTACAGGCTTCCTAAGAAGAGTGTGCTGATCTCTTCCGGTGATGCCAAAGGAAAGGTGGACTTGCTTGAACCGGCAAGGGAAATGGTGAAAAACGGATATGAGATTTACGCCACAGCCGGAACGGCCAAATTCTTCAATGACAACGGCGTGAAAGCAAAGGCCGTTACTTGGCCAGACGAGGACCTCCCCGATAATGTCATGGACCTGATTGCCTCTCACAAGATAGAGCTTATCATCAACGTTCCAAAGAACCATACCAAGCGTGAGTTGACCAATGGCTACCGTATCCGCAGGGCGGCTATCGACCACAACATTCCACTTATGACCAATGTGCGCTTGGCAAAGGCCTTTATCGAGGCTTTCTGTGCACTAAAACAAGAGGACATACCCATCAAGTCCTGGCAAGAGTATAATTCATAGACATAGACAAACGGAGAGGGGCGGCATTGGTCGCCCCTCTTCGTTTGCCTTTGGTGTTTGTCCTGCTTTTTAGCAGCGAATTAATAAGCCGCTGACAATCATTCCCACTTGGGAGGCTCTACACCAAGCAAATGCCTTACAAAGAAGTCGAAGCGCTTGTGCTCGCCATATTTCTCACCCATTGTATGGCGCACGCCTGGCAGCATCACCAGTTCGAAGTTCTTGTTGGCTTTCACCAGTGCGTTCACCAGTTGGTAGGTGCTTGA
>CADBBP010000159.1 GCA_902792855.1 uncultured Prevotellaceae bacterium | reverse complement strand
CCGCGAACGATGTCGTGGGTCTTCTTGAGGAAGCCGTCGGTCTTGTCGGAGTTGGAGAGGTCTGCGGAGGCGCAGATCATGTTGGGTACTTGCTCTGCGAGTGCGCTGAGGACGGTGGCAGAGGCACCACGGGTGGCGGCTCCGGCCTTCTGCTGCACCTTGCTCCAGTCAATCACCGGGGCCTTGCCGCTGAACCACTCTTCCATGAGACGAGCCTGCTCGGGATGTCCTTTTGCCCACTCTGCCTTCTCGGCATAGCGCTGTGCGCAGATTTCCTTCAACTCGGCGGCACGGCGAGCGTAAAGCTCCTTCACCTCGGGGAAGATTTGGAATGGGTCTGCCGGGTCGGCGCCCAAGTTTTTCATCGTCTGCACGAAGTTGTCACCGCCAAGGGGTGCTCCGTGTGTGGCGCAGTTGCTCTCATAGCTCGAACCGTCGGCTTTGCGGGCACCCTTGCCCATCACACAGTGGCCGATGATGATGCTGGGACGCTCTTTCTCAGCTTGTGCGTTCTTGATGGCGGCACGAATCTGGTCCACGTCGTTGCCATCGATTTTCTGCACGTACCATCCCCATGCCTCGTATTTCTTGGCGGTGTCCTCGCAGGTCACCACCTCGGTCTTGGTGGAGAGCTGGATGTCGTTGGCATCATAGAACATGATGAGGTTGTCGAGGCCCAGGTTGCCGGCGATGCGGCCAGAACCTTGTGAGATTTCCTCCTGCACGCCGCCATCGGAGATGTAGGCGTAGATGGTTTGGTTCATCACATTGCCCAGACGTGCCTTGAGGAATTTGGCGGCGATGGCAGCTCCCACGGCGAAGGTGTGTCCCTGTCCGAGAGGGCCGGAGGTGTTCTCTATGCCCCGTGCAAGTTCACGCTCCGGGTGTCCGGGTGTCACCGAGCCCCATTGGCGCAGGTTTTTCAGGTCTTCCAACTCATACTTGCCGATGAGGCAGAGTTGTGAGTAGAGCATGGGTGCCATGTGGCCGGGGTCGAGGAAGAAGCGGTCGCGTCCTTCCCACTCGGGGTTCTCGGGGTCGTAAACGAGGAATTCGCTGTAAAGTGTGTTGATGAAGTCGGCGCCGCCCATTGCTCCGCCCGGGTGGCCTGACTTGGCTTTTTCTACCATTGCGGCAGCCAGGATGCGGATGTTGTCGGCTGCCTTGTTCATTACTTTGTTGTCGTTCATATTAGGTTTGTTTTTTGGTTTTTTGGATTTTCTGGGAGATGCTAGGATGTCCTAGGTAGTCCTATGATGTCCTATGGAGTCCTATGATATCCTATGAGGTGTGCTTCCTATTTGAGTTCGAGGACGACGATGCTTTTTGCAGGGAGCTTTACGGTGAGCTGTCCTTTCTTCAGTTTTGCGTCCTTGAAAGGTACGGGCTTCACGCGGTCAGTGTGCTCGAAGTCGTTGTAGTCGGCCACGCTCTTGCTGGTAAGTATCCTTCCGCTGACGTCTTTGGCTTGCAAGTCGCCCAGATTGACGTTCACGGTGCTGGCTTTGTCAATGCTGACGTTGGCCAGTGAGAGGACGGTGCTTCCGCTGGTGGTGCGGGCTGCCGAGGCGCTGATGAGTGGCAGTGTGCGGTAGCCGTCATCCTTCGTCTCGTCCATGTCCTTGTTCATCTCGTGGCGCACGCGCATCTTTTGACATTGGAGGTCGAGCGGGATGTAGGTGGCCTCTTGGAAGGGCTTGTACATCTCGAAGACGTGGTAGGTGGGTGTGAGCACCATGTGTCCGGGGCCTTTGGTGTCGGTGAGAATCATCGACTGCAACACGTTGACCACCTGTGCGATGTTGGCCATGCGCACACGGTCGGTGTATTTATGGAAGACGTTGAGCGAGAGTGCCGCCACGAGTGCGTCGCGTAGTGCGTTCTGCTGGTAAAGGTGCCCGCTGATAGTGCCAGGCTCCTCGTCCCACCAGGTGCCCCATTCATCGACAAGCAGTCCGATGTGCTTGCGGGGGTCCTTGTCGTCCATGATGGCGCAGTGCTTCTTGATGACGTCTTCTATCTCCAGGCATTTGCCCAAAGTCCAATAGTATTGGTCGTTGTCGAACTTCGTTGCGGAGCCTTTGGAGCCCGTCCATCCCGAGCAGGTGTAGTAGTGGAGAGACACGGCGTCCATGAGGTTGCCCACGTTCTCCATCAGCACTTTCGTCCAGTTGTAGTCGTAGTCGCTGGCACCGCTGGCAATCTTGTAGAGTTTGTTGCCATCGTAGTTGCGGCAATAGACGGAGTAGCGTCGGAAAAGGTCTCCGTAATATTCCGGTCGCATGTTTCCGCCGCATCCCCAACTCTCGTTGCCCACGCCGAGGTATTTCACTTTCCATGGCTTGTCGCGGCCGTTAGCCTTGCGCAGGTTGGCCATCGGCGTACCGTCCTCGCTTGTCATGTATTCCACCCACTTGGCCAACTCCTCCACGGTGCCGCTGCCCACGTTGCCGCTGATATATGGCTCGCAGCCAATCAGTTCGCAGAGGTTGAGAAACTCGTGCGTGCCAAAGGAGTTGTCTTCGATGGTGCCTCCCCAGTTGTTGTTTTTCATTGAGGGGCGTTTCGAGCGTGGGCCTATGCCGTCCATCCAGTGGTATTCGTCGGCGAAGCAACCTCCGGGCCATCGCAGCACAGGCACTTTCAGGTCTTTGAGAGCTTGTAGCACGTCGTTGCGATAGCCGTCGGTGTTGGCGATGCTCGATTCTGGTCCCACCCATAGACCGCCGTAGATGCAGGTGCCCAAGTGTTCGGCAAATTGTCCGTAAATCTCCTTGGCTATTTTCTGTGTGCCGGCGGGCAACAGGGTGACGGTTGCTTCCTGGGCAAGGGCAGGCATTGAGAGACCCAAGCTTATCGCCAGGAGCAGGTGCTTGACAGTTGTTCTCATAGTTGTCAGGTTTTTACAAATTGCTTGCCCTCGCCCCCACGCCGCACGAGGCGGCGTGGGGTGGGAAAAGCGTGATGATTTTATTTCTTGCACTTCACGGCGGCTTGCTCGATGCCGAGGCAAGCCTTGTAGCTCTCGATGTACTTGTTGAAGCCAGCCACGTCTTCGGCGGTTGGTGCAATCTCCACACCGGTGTTGCCGGCGAAGACCACCTTGTCGAGGAAGTCGGGCAGTGAGAGCTTCTCAGGGTTGTTGACCAGGTATGCTCCAAGGAGTGCCATGCCCCACGGTCCGCCTTCGCCAGCCGTTTCCATGACAGAGATGGGCGAGTCGATGGCAGCTGCCAAGATGCGCTGTCCCACACCCTTGGTCTTGAACAATCCTCCGTGGCCGGTGATGCGGTCCACCTTCACGTTCTCCTCCTTGAAGAGGATGTCGTTGCCGATTTTCAGCACGCCCACTGATGCGTAGAGGTGTGCGCGCATGAAATTGGCCAGGTTGAAACGGTCGTTGGCGGAGCGCACAAAGAGTGGACGTCCTTCCTCCAAGCCGGTGACAGGTTCGCCGGAGATGTAGTTGTAGGAGATGAGACCGCCACAGTCGGCATCACCGTTGAGGGCGTTGTTGTAGAGCTTGCCATAGACTTCGTTCATGTCCACTGGCACGCCGAGCAACTGTTGGTATTCCTTGAAGAGGTTGACCCATGCGTTGAGGTCGCTGGTGCAGTTGTTGCAGTGCACCATGGCCACGAGGCTGCCGTCAGGTGTCGTCACCATGTCAATCATCTCATAAGGCTTCGACAGGTCTTTCTCCAAGACAATCATGGAGAAGGAGGATGTTCCGGCGGAGACGTTTCCGGTGCGCTGCTTCACGGCGTTGGTGGCCACCATGCCGGTGCCGGCGTCACCCTCTGGCGGGCATACGGGGATGCCTGGCTTCAGGTGTCCGGAGATGTCGAGACGCTTGGCTCCCTCTTCTGTTAGGAAACCTGCGCTTTCGCCGGCGGAAAGTACGCTGGGCAGGATGTCGAGCAATTTCCATGAATAGCCTTTGGGAGCAATGAGTTTGTCGAACTTCTCCACCATCTCTGCGGAGTACTGCTTGGTCTCCGGGTCGATGGGGATCATGCCGGAAGCGTCGCCGATACCGAGTACGCGTTGGCCGGTGATTTGCCAATGGATGAAGCCTGCCAGTGTGGTGAGGAAATTGATGTCGCCCACGTGCTCCTCATTGTCGAGGATGGCTTGGTAGAGGTGCGAGATGCTCCAACGCAGGGGGATGTTGTAGTTGAACAGTTGTGAGAGTTCAGCTGCTGCACGTCCGGTGTTGGTGTTGCGCCAGGTGCGGAAAGGCACGAGGATTTTCTCTTCCTTGTTAAAGGCCATGTAGCCGTGCATCATGGCGCTCACGCCAATGGCTGCCAGGATTTCAATCTCTGTGTCGTATGCTTTGCGCACGTTTGCGCGGAGGTCGGCGTAGCAGTCCTGGAGGCCATACCAGATGGCTTCCACACTGTAGGTCCACAGTCCATCAACAAGTTGGTTTTCCCACTCGTGGCTTCCCTGGGCGATGGGCTTGTTCTCTTCGTCAATGAGCACGGCCTTGATTCTGGTGGATCCGAACTCGATGCCAAGGATGGCCTTGCCCGCTTCTATTGTTTGTTTTGCTGTCATTTTCTTACTTCAAAGCCTTGTTGAGCATATAATAAATCTCACTCATCTGAAGGTCATGCTTGAAAGTGCTGATCTTCGTTTCCTTGTTGATGCGCACATACTCGATACCGAGCATTTCGGCGAAGTCCTCCCAGTACTCCTCGTCAATGTCGTAGGAGAAGGCACTGTGGTGTGTGCCACCTGCGAGGATCCAAGCACCGGCTCCCACTTCGAACGTGGGCTGCGGCACCCAGAGGGCGGAGGCGACGGGAAGGTTGGGCATGGGCTTTGGCTCGATGCACTCCACTTCCTGTGAGATGAGGCGGAAGCGGTTGCCCAAGTCAACGACGGTGGCCTTGATGCCACGGCCCACCTTCGATGTGAACACGAGGCGTGCTGTCTGCTGCTTGCGGATGCCAATGCCGAGGAAGTGCACCTCGAGTTTGGGCTTGTCGGTGGCGATGAGCGGGCATACCTCGAGCATGTGGCTCTGCAGGCATGAGCTGCGGTCGCCGGCGAAGTTGAGGGTATAGTCCTCAAGGAAGGAGCAGCCGATGGGCATGCCTTGCTGGATGACCCATAGTGTGCGATAGAGGCAGGCAGTCTTCCAGTCTCCCTCGGCACCGAAGCCGTAGCCTTCAGCCATCAGTCGTTGGGAAGCCAGACCCGGGATTTGGTCGAAGCCCACGAAGTTGGGGTCGTCGATGTTGGCGTCGCCCAAGTCGTCGAAGTTGGTGGTGAATGCCGTGGCACCCTCGTCCTTCAGCACGCGGCGGAGGGCAATCTCTGCCTTGGCGGCGTTCTTCACCTTCTGCCAATAAACTTCCTCGCCACTCTCGTCAATCTTGATGGTGTACTCCTTCTTGTACTCCTCCACGAGTGCGTCGGCCTCTTCGTCGGTGACTTTCTTGAGATAGTCCATCAGCGATGAGACGGGGTAGTAGTCCACATGGTAGCCCAGTCTCTGCTCAAACTCCACGCGGTCGCCGTCGGTCACGGCCACGTTGTTCATGTTCATGCCAAACATGAGGCAGCGCACGTTCTTGGCGTCGGCGACGCCGGCGGCCACGCGTGCCCAAACGGCAATCTTCTTCTGTGCTTCCTCGTTTTTCCAGTAGCCGCACACCACCTTGCGAGGCACGCGCATGCGTGTGCAGATGTGTCCGAACTCGATGTCGCCGTGGGCACTTTGGTTGAGGTTCATGAAGTCCATGTCCATCGTCTCCCAAGGTATTTCGGCGTTGTATTGGGTATGGAAGTGCAGCAACGGCTTCTGCAGGGCTTGGAGCCCCTTGATCCACATCTTCGCAGGTGAGAAGGTGTGCATCCAGGTGATGATGCCCACGCATTTCTCGTCGTTGTTGGCGGCTTTCATCACGTCCTCCACCTCTTTCGAGCTGTTGGCAGTGCCTTTGTAAACCACCTTGATGGGTATGATGCCACTGGCGTTGAGGCTATCCACCATTTCCTTGGAGTGTCCGTCAACTTGTACCACAGCGTCGCCTCCGTAAAGAAGTTGTGCACCAGTTACCCACCAAATCTCTAATTTCTCAAATGCTTTTTCCATATTTTCTTATAGGTCTTTTGTTGTTGATGATTTTTAGTTTTTCCCCGGTCTTCCTATATGACCAGGTCGTTGTTTGTCAGTGTTTTTTCTGTCCGTAATAGGCGTTGGGACCGTGTTTTCTGCTGAAGTGCTTTTCCACGAGGAGCGGGTTCATCGTGGTGTCAGGGTTGACACAGAAGGAGACGAAAGCCATCTTGGCCACTTGCTCCATCACGACGGCGTTGTAAACGGCGTTGTCGGCATCCTTTCCCCATGAGAAGGGGCCGTGGTTCTTCACCAGCACGCCGGGGGTGTGCACCGGGTTGATGTTGCCTGAGCGGATGCGGTCAACAATCACCACGCCGGTCTCTTTTTCATATTCGGCCATCTGGCTCTCCACCATGTCGCCGGTGCAAGGGATTTCGTCGTGGAAATAGTCGGCGTGGGTGGTGCCGATGTTGGGGATGTCCTTTCCTGCCTGTGCCCATGCTGTGGCATAGGTGGAGTGGGTGTGGACGATGCCTCCGATTTCGGGGAAGGCGCGATAGAGCACCAGGTGTGTTGGCGTGTCAGACGAGGGGTTGAGGTTCCCTTCGACCACTTTTCCACTCTCCAGGTCCACCACTACCATGTCGCTGGCTTTCATCACATCGTAATCCACGCCGGATGGTTTGATGACTACCAAGCCTTTCTCACGGTCGATGCCCGAGACGTTTCCCCAAGTGAAGATTACCAAGTTGTGCTTTACCAAGTCAAGGTTGGCACGAAACACTTTTTCTTTCAGTTCTTCTAACATAATGCGGATTTTAGTTGTTGTTGTTGGGCTATTTTATTGCTTGTATGACTGGTCGTTGGCAAACATCTCCTTGTTGAATCGGTAGAGGCTTGCCCCTCGCTTGGACGTGAGTTTGTCGATATGCTCCGTCTTCTCGATGAAGTCAATGCTCTTGATGCGCTTGCGGAAGTTGCGCTTGTCGATTTGCTCGCCGAGGATTGCTTCATAGACATGCTGCAACTGTGTGAGTGTGAACAGTTCTGGCAGCAGGTTGAAACTCAGCGGCTCGGTGTTGATGCGTCGGCGAAGCAGCGTCACAGCCTTGCGCACCATCTCGTTGTGGTCGGAGTAGAGGTGTGGCATTTCGTCGAGGCTCACCCATTCCACCCCATGCTCTATGCGAAGATTGTTGTCGTAGTCGTTAACGTTGATGAGTGCGCAATAGGCGACTGTGATGACACGCTCACCGGGGTCGCGGTCGATGGCACCAAAGGCTCCCACTTGCTTCATGTAGATGTTTTCCAGTCCGGTAAGGCTGTAGAGCACCCTGTTGGCAGCTTCTACGAGGCTCTCGTCCTCTCT
>CADBBP010000158.1 GCA_902792855.1 uncultured Prevotellaceae bacterium | reverse complement strand
GGTGTATATTATTAAAATAACATTAAAGTTTTCAAGTTAATTATCCCTGTATCGAGAAAAAAGTGTTACTTTTGCATTCCAAGTCTTTCATCCACATTCTAATGACGAAAACGAAGTGAGTTTCAACCACCGACAAGGAATCACCGCCATGGGTCAGGTGGTGGCCGTCGTCGCCATCATCTTCCTCTGCTACGTGGCGTTCATGGGCTTGGCCTACCTCTGGGAGGGCCGGCTCATGGCAGCGGCGTCGGCAGCGGCTGTCGAAGCCATGCTGCTCATCATCCTCTCCATCCTCGTGCAACGCTTCAAGGCCACGGGCCGCCGCTTCGGCAAGATGATCATCGGCGAGCGCATCGCCGTGGCCGTCACCTTGCTCGCCTGCCTGCCCACCCTCGTGCCATTCACACATTTCTTCAGCGTCTATGGCAAGGAAGACCAGGTGAGCAGCACCTTCCACCAAGCCATCGACGAGGTGGGGCCCATGTTCGACTGCTACGAGGCAGCCGCTGAGAAACGCATCAAAGCCTACGCCGCCACCCTCGACAAGGCCATGAAGACGAAGAAGGGGGCAGCCCGTGCCGGCTTCGACCGCCACACGGAAGGAAAGCCCGCCGACGGCGACGGCATCACGCGCCACAACATGGAGAACACGCTGAGGCTGCAACTGCTGCCACCCGCCTACACCGCCATGCGCCGACAAGCAGAGGCATGGACGGCCAAGGCCACCGCCGGCGCCACCACCCTCAACCCCTTCCTCGTGGGAAACACCGGCGAGATAGGGCGTGCCGTCACGGCCTGGAAAGCAGCGATGGACAGCCTGTCGGTCAAGAGCCTCTACAACGAGCCGCCCCTTGCGACCCCCGACAGCCTTGTCGCCTTCCACTGGCAGAAGGCCGACCAGCTGCTGGGACAAGTGGCCAGCCTCTGTTCGCAAAAATCCTTCCCGCCCCTCCACGCCCTGCTGCTCTGCGCCGTCTGCTGGGCCCTGCTCTTCCTGCCCTACTGGTTGCAGCAGCGCCACTCCAAGTCGTGGGAGGAGTTCTGGCCCGCCTGGTTGCGCCGTGACAAGCAGTTGCCCCCTGAGCGCGACATCCACCAGGTGACCACCGTGAAGATGGACTGGAGCAAGCCCGCCACGCCCCCTGCCGCCCGGCACACCGAGGCGGAGACATTCAGAAAAGCCCTGGAGCAAGCCGCCGACCCCGTGCTGCATGTCAGGCAGCGGATGGCCGACGGCCTCAGTCGCCAGCAACTGCTCGCACTCTTCGCCGAAGACCACAACCTCATGGACGCCGCCACCGTGAAAGGCTGCGTGGACCAGCGGTTGTTCACCACAGAGCAACTCGCCGCCGCCGGCATCGACCCCGCGTTCATCGACATGCTCGGCACCCAGCCGGAAGACGTGCTGCCCGATGCCGACACCATCAGCCAACTGCCCGACGCCACCACCGAGGTGTATCTGTGGGGCATCCCCTCCTCCGGCAAGACCTGCGCCATCGGCGCCGTGCTTGCAGCCACCCGGGAGAAGGCGACGGCACACGAGGCACACTTCGACACCACGTGCCAAGGGAGCCAATACATGGCCATCCTCGAGAGGCTGTTCCCCGGCGACGGCGCATATATCACCCTCCCCGGGCGCACGCCCGTGTCCACCAACTACGCCATGCGCCTTGACCTCGACGACTGGCAGCACCGCCGTCATCCCATCACCCTCATCGACATGGCCGGCGAGCTGTTCTGCGCCATCCTCTGGAGGGAGAACGGCCTGTCGGACCGGGTGACGGAGCGGCACCAAAGGGCGCTCGCGGAGTTTGAGAAAATCCTCGTCAAGGAGAAGACCGAGCACCAGAAATTCCACTTCTTCATCATCGAGTATGGAGCAGAGGAAAAGAAATACAAAGGCATCGACCAGGACAACTACCTTGAGAGCGGCCTGCAATACCTCTACGACCATCACGTGCTGCGCGACGCCACACAAGGCATCTTCATCATCGTGACAAAAACCGACAAGGCAAAGCCATACGCCGACGAGAACGGAGACATCACCGCACACCTCCAGGCATGGCTGCGAACATACTACCCCAACTTCCTCAACCTCCTCGACAAGTATTGCAACGAGTTTGAACTGTGCGGCGGCCACGCCCCCGACCCCATCCCCTTCCATCTGGGAGAGGTGTGCTTCAACAACTACTGCCGCTTCAGCACCGAGCGCGCCAGAGACGTGGTGAAGGTGCTGCTCGCAAGGTCGAAGGGCTTCCCCACGGGATGGAAGGGCGTGCTCGCCCGGTGGATGGGAACGTAAAGCCTCACCCCCGGCCCCTCTCCGAAGGGAGAGGGGAGTGATTACCTCGATAGCATAGGGGACTTTGAAAGATGAAAGATGAAAAATGAAAAATGAAATATGGGAGCAAAAGATATGAAAGAAAACCTTAGGGAATACTGCCTCCAGGTAGGGAGGAAAGACGAACCATTCAACTATACGCTGCAGATGGTGGAGCAAGGAGCCATCAGCCGCGAGGAACTGCTGCAGGCCGTGTGTGACGACCGCAACCTGCTCAACTCCGCCACCGTGAAGCAATGCATCGACCACGGGTTGCTCACCAAGGAGGGTCTCGAAGCGGGAGGCATCAACGAGCAGTTCATCGACATGCTCGGGAAACAGGCCGAGGACGTGCTGCCCAACGTGGGGCGCATAGACCGCATCACCTGGGATGCGAAGGAGGTGTATTTCTGGGGAATACCCTCGTCGGGCAAGACATGCGCCATGGGCACCATCCTCGCAGCGGCAAGAGGGGCCACCGTCGCAAAGTGCATGAAGGTGGAGCCATGCCAGGGGCATCTCTACCAGATGATTCTCTCGCAAATCTTCAAGCGCGAGGACTTCTACTGCATGCTGCCCGGCCGTACTCCCGTGGACACCAACTTCGCCATTCGCACCGTCTTGGAGGACTGGGAGCGAAAGGACCACCCCGTCACCCTCATCGACATGGCCGGCGAGCTCTTCTGTGCCATCCTGTGGGACGCACAAGGAGTGGAAGGAAACATCAGCGACAAGCACAAAGACGCACTCCGCGACTTCCAGAACATGCTCGTCACACAAAAGTCGAACAACCCCAAGCACCACTTCTTCATCATCGAATACACCGAGGAGGAGAAGAAATACAAGGGCTTCGACCAGGACACCTACCTCGAGTACGGCCTCACCTACCTTGAGAAAAACGGCGTGCTGGCCGATGCGAAAAATGGACTGTATGTCATCGTCACCAAGACCGACTTGGTGGGGAGAAACATCCCGGAGGGCGAAGACCCCAACAAATACCTGCTCGCCACACTCAACAAGCGATACCCCAACTTCTTTGGAAGGCTGCAGTCATACTGCCAGCGCAACCACATCAACGGAGGGAATTTCCCACCCCCCATCCCCTTCGACATCGGCGAGGTGTGCTTCCAAAACCTATGCCAGGTGAAGACCGAGCGCGCCCAGCGCATCGTGCAGATACTCATGGAAGAGCCGCAGCCTGAGGAGAAGAAGCGCGAGCGGCGGCGTTTCCATTTCCCCCGCTTCTGACGCAACAACCACCTATCCGCAACACACCAACCCACACATAAAAATCACCAGTCATGAAACTCTCACTATACAAGCAGCTCGTCAGGAACGGAGAGGACAGCGAGGCCATCTTCAACCCCGGAGAAATGGGCGCCAAACTCTTCGACGTGAAGACAGAAGGGATGCTGCGCCTCAACCCCGACTTCGGCAGAATGCTCTGCTTGCTCTCCGTCAACAACCTCGGATGCCTCGTCTATGTCATCAAACCCCTCTTCTCCAGGCAAGGCGACTACCGTGCATTGGTGGCTGCCGTGCCAAGGAAGGCGGCACTCGCCGTCGGCGGCGACCTGCCAGCCATCGTGCGCGACATGGCCGACACGCTCGCCAACGACGATGACACGGCCAAGATGGCACACTGGTTCCAGAAGGAGTATGCGGAGCAGGACTTCGCATGGGACATCCCCGGCCAGCGCAGCAGATACGCCTTCAGGCTCTACAAGGGCAACGGTGCCGCCACATTGCTCGGAGCGGCACTCCTGCAGGACAGTTACCGCAACTACGAGGGGGTGTTCATCCTCCCCGACCACATGCGCGACATCGTCAGGCAGGAGGCCATGGACGACCTCACCGGCAGCAAGACCCCCGCGGCGGCCGTCGTCATACCACCCGTGGAGCAGTGCCGTCGGGCCGGTTGCTCCTTGGCCATCGACGGCAAGGCCTTCGACCAGCCCATCCTCAGACATGTGGGCGAATCGCTGAAAATCACCCTGAAGCGCGCGGGATGCGTGGACCAGGAAATGAAGGCGAAAATAAGCAATGTCGTGGAAAACGTGGCACTGGCCGACAACCTGGATTGGAAGCTGAAGGTGTATGTCCACTGCTTCGACGTCGTGGGCGAGGACGACCAACCCATCCGGGACGGGAAAGCCAAGTTGGAGATTGCAGGACAGACCGGCGTGAACAAGCGCGAGCAATACATCGAAGTGCCGGAGGGCAAGGCGCAGAAAGCCCGGCTCACCGTCACCCGCGAGGGGTATGAGACAAAGACCCTCACCACCGACCTCACCAAACTCACCAAGGACAGTCCGCTGAAAATCAAACTCAAACGGGAGCGGCGCACGACCATCTACAAGGTGGCGGGGACGAAAGTGACCTTCGAACTGGAGCGCACCGACGAGGAGGCCGCCCTCTCGCCACTGCCCGACTACGAGGTGGGCGACGTGAAAGACGGGGTGGTGACGCTAAGACGGAAGGCCACCGCACGGAAAAGCGGGAAAAAAGGCACGACGAACGGCAAACGCGCCACACTGGCCGACATGGCTGCGGAGGGGTACGACGAGCGGGGGGGCGATGAGAAAGGCTCCAAGCCCCTCAGGGTATCCAAGTGGGCCATCTACAGGCTGCTTGCCGGCTTGTTTGTTGGGCTGGTCATCGGTTTAGGCACCGGATGGTGGGCTGGCGCACGTTATGGCAAGCAGGCGGTGAGAGAAGAGATGGAGCAGCAGCGGCAGGCGCAAGAGAAACGCAAGCAGCAGGAGACCGACTCCATCATGCGCCGGGCCATCATCAACTACCTCGACAGCGTGCCCAACTGGAAGCAGAAGGAGATGGACTCCCTCTTCAACGGAAAACTGAGGGGGCTGTACGACGCGCTCAACACCTATGACTTCACCACCGTCCAAGCATGGGGCGAGGAGTTGCAGCTCGGCGAGAGCAAGCAATGGCAAGTCCTCGACAGCGTGCTCGACCGCATGAACGTGAAACCAGAATACCGGGCCAAACTCTTTGAAATCACCAAGAACGGCGAGGGCGACAAGAAATTCTTCAGTCCCGACGGCACCATCACCTTCGCAACGCTCTTCGCCAAATTGGAGGAGGCCAGGAACCAAGTTGACAGTGTAAAATGAAGACAGCACTCAAAGTCATCCTGCTCTTCGCCGTCATCGCGGTGGTGGCCGGTTCGATGCTCTATTATGCCAAGACGCGTCTCGAGCCGCCCATGCCCATCGATGCCGGCAACCCGCATGCCAACAAGGCGTGGGCATACGTGGAGAGCGTGGGGGAGAGCCGCAACAAGACGACGCTCAACCAACGCTTCTTTTCCACACGGCAGCTTGTGGGCTTCCTCCACGACAACCAGTTGGTGGAGACGGAGGAGGCCGACCGCCTGATGGTGGCCCTCTTGCAGCGATACGCACCCACCTACGCCGACTACTGTCTCGACCACCTGGCCAACGCCTCCTGGGGAGATGCCGACATGAAGGAATTTGCACAGCAGGTGAAAGTGGCAAAGAGCGTGAAAACCTCCGACGGGCAACCGGCGTTCAAGCAGGCCGACGATGCCGAGGAGCACTTGGAGCAACTCAGTCTGGTGGTGGCCACCTACGACTCAGCAGTGGTCCTGGCAAAGGGAAAGATATACCAAAGCTGGCCCAACACCAAGCGTAGGATGGCAAGGGCAAAACGCTTCCTCAGAAACAAATACCTCGCCGGCAACGAGCAACTCGTGGAAGACCTCGACTCCTTCCGCATCAGGGTGCTCGCGGCGCACTACAACTACCTTGAGAATTATGTGGGACTGCTCGGCAACTATGAATCCATGAAAAAGCATGATTATGACTCCCTCTACGACAAGGTAAAGCAAGAGGTGGCCATTTATGCCGACAGTGCCGCCATCGTCTATGGACACAACCCCGAAAGCATCGCGCAGCTGAAGACCGACATGCAAACCTACAGGGCGAAGGCCACCTTGTACTACGAGGCATATCTCAGGGCAAAGGAGACCGTCAACGACTTCTTCGACGCCGGGAAGTCGATTATCGAGGATATCATCTATTGATGAGCACTGACATGGGATATTTGAAATACAAAGGTTACACAGGGAGTGTGGAATATAGTGAGGATGACAAGTGTCTTTTTGGAAAGGTGCAAGGAATGGCTAAAGACAGCATTACTTATGAAGGTTTTACCGTTGAGGAATTGACGGCAGACTTTGAGGGAGCTGTTGACGACTATTTGGCTCTTTGCGAGGAAAAGGGCGTTCCCCTATGAGATGACTCAGACAAGTTGTTGGTCAAAAATGGTGTGAATGTCGGAAAAATGACTAATTTTGCACCCTCAAAGACGAAAGATATGGGTTTTGAATATATGTCGCAAGAAGGCTACGACCAACTCGTGGCCGAGCTCCATCAGTTGGAGCATGTGGAACTTCCCCAGGTGCGCGAGGCGATAGCCGAGGCCCGTGACAAGGGTGACTTGAGTGAGAATTTCGAGTATCACGCCGCCAAGCGCGAGCAGTCGCGCTTGTTGGGCCGCATTCGCTTCAAGCAGCGTGTGCTGGCCAATGCCCGTGTGCTCGACACATCGCGCTTGGTCACCGGCAAGGTGCAGTTGTTGAGCAAGGTGGAGATGACCAACCTCTCCAACAACCGCAGCATGGCCTACACCATTGTCAGTCCGCACGAGGCAAGCCTCCCGGAAGGCAAGATTTCCATCAAGTCGCCCATCGCCCAAGCGCTGTTGAACAAGGGCGTGGGTGATGTCGTGGAAGTGCGCGTGCCTGCCGGCCTGATCAAACTTCGCATCGACACCATCCAATAACCTGATATCCGCCTATCCGTTCAACAATGTGGTCACCTCCGCCGGGTTGAGCGCCCATTGGTAGGTGTATGCCTCGTCGGCCTCTTCAGGGCTTCCCGCTGGCGTTAGGTGCTGCGCCTTTGCTTTCAGGTCGAGCAGTTTGCCGATGGTGAGCTTTGCCTTCAGTTTGTTCAACAAGGCTTCAATGGTTTTTGTGTTGAGGCCTTGCAGATTTTGTGCTGTGAAAGGCATTTCGAGCCATAGTATCCTTTGGAGAGGTTTCCCTCGCTGACGCGCACGATGTGCTGCACACAGGAGGGGTCGTAGGCCACGCCGTCTTCCTCCGACACTTTCATCGGGTAGGCAGAGTTCATCCATCCCACCATGAGGTTGGGCGAGAGTGCTCCCGTGGAATAAGCATTGCATGTGAACACCACCTTTGTCGCCCCGGCCTCCTCCAGTTCCGGCAACGACAGTTCGATGTACTCCGCCGTTCCCACCATGTCGGGTATGGAGCGTATGTCGCCGGAATGTTTCGCCCCCACGCACGTCAGGTTGTAGTATGCACAGTCGGCATAGTTGTCGTCAGGAAGGAAGATGCGGCAGCTCAGGTCCATGTCGAGGTACTGTTTATGCAAGCCCTTTCCCCATTGCAGGAAGAGGCGCACGGCATCGCCCTCCACGGTGAATTTTGTTCCCGGCAGAGCACACGACGCATCCTGTATGGTGGTGGAGCGGTCGCCCACGCTGACGGGGATATCATACAGCTTCGGGTCGATGTAGATGGTCTTCGCCTCTGTCTGTTTGGCGGCGAAACGTCTTTCCATGGAGTGTATGTAGAGGTTGTCTATGTCGGCGATCATGCTTTCAAGTTCGCTGGTGTCATAAATCCACAACAAGGGGTTGACATCTATCTCCTTCGTTCCTCCTGTGATGGGTCTTGCGATGCGTGTCAGCGAGGTGTCGAAATAACTCTCCGCCGCGTTGCCCAGGGAGATGAGCAGGCGAGCAGGCAGTTGGTTGGCCACCTCCTCGAACGCCTCCAACACTACTTTGCTGCCGAAGCGTAGCATGGTGGCAAAGAGGCACCTTGCGAACATCCCCGGTCGCTCTTTGAGCAGTGCGAGTGTCTTGTCTGCATCATTGGCTGCGGCCGCCTTGTTCACGCGTCCTTGCCATGTGGCGTAGTCCTGGTTGTAGAACACGTCGAGCAGTTGCTCAAGGTGCTCGAAGCCTTTCTTGTGTGAATATTCCGCGAGTCGCAGTGCGCGTATCATGCGCACCCACATCCCGCGCTTGGGGTTCATGTTCTCCGCCGCCTGACGGGGGGCCATGGGGAGGGCGTTCATCCACCGCGCCACACGTTGGCAAGTCTTTCGGTTGTATTTCAGCTTCAGAGCCTCCTTTTTCGCCTCCATGGCTTCGACGCTCCTATCCAAGGTGGAGAAGACATGTCCGTGAAGTTTGCCGGTATGCGTTATCAAGGTTTTGGGTTCGATGATTTGCAAATAGCCGGTCTTCTCATACCACAGGTAGCGCAGCACGTCGGTGGGTGTTCTCAGCAACTTTGCCGCCTCGTCGTCCTTCCCCTGTTCCACCAAGGTGCTGATGACGAGCATGGCGTTCTCCTTCATGGTGATGTTGGGCTCTTCGGGCAGAGGCAATTCGCTTAGCAGCAGCTTCAGCGAGTCCTGCTGTGTACCTTCGAGTGGCGTGGCCGAGGCGAGCAACGTTTGGAAGACATGGTTCATGTCGTCCATCGTGAACAACCTCAGTTCCTTCAGTTTGCTGCCCTGTCCCTTGTAAACATAGTTGGCCGTCTTGAAAGGCGTGCCGCAGAAGGGGCAGCCGTTGTAGCGCTCGAGGGGGAAGGTGCCCTCCGGGATGAGGTGCCCGCACGGCAGTGTGACACCCTTGAAGCCGGCTTCCTCACCGAAGATGTTGGCAATGAGTGTGACCAGGTGGTCGGCCAGCGTCTCCCCCGTGGGTACGTCCCATCCCTTGACGAGCGGCGCCCAGTTGAGTGTCACGCCCATCACGTCGTTGATGCATTTGGTGATTTCAGCAAGCCGCTTGGCCGGGACAGCGTTGAGCGCGTGGAGTAGTTCCTCGCTGAGGCAGAAGCCGTTTTCCTTCAGCCGTTTTGCGAATGCCATTGTCGGAACGGTGGCCTCCGATTGCATGTCGATGTCTTCACGCTTGATGTTGAGGAACAGGGCTTGGTAGCGAAGGGCCACCTTGGTCAGATAGTTGTTCATAGTGCTGTCTTGATGTGGTGATGACACAAAAAAAGAGAGGTAATTGAACAGCTAAATCTCAGAATGAAATAGAAGTAAGCTGTTCTTGACCTCTCTACTTTTAAATGTCTTTTTCTTTTGTTTCTTCAATCTTTTCGCAATGATGGTGCAAATATACAACTTTATTGTGAATTTGTATTGCTCAGGAGGATTTTTTTTTAAAAAATTGCAAAACGCCGATACGATAACATTTGTGTCGATAACAGCGTAAATCATATCTCTGACTTTTTCTTGCCCATCATTTCTTCTCGTGCCAACCTGATTTCCTCATTGATTTCTTCCATCGTCAGTTCGGGCCTGTTGCTGGCAGCCAACTCCCTCCTAAACGCATAGAAGTCGTTCAACACCTGATTTTCTGACGAGTTAGCGTCGATTTCAAAGGGAATCTTCCTTTTCCTCACCACTGCATTGGCGAAGATGTTCATCGCCGTGTTTACGCTCATGCCAAACTGATTGCAGAGTGCCTCAAACTGAGCCTTAATGTTTGAGTCCATACGGACGGTCATAGATACTTGTGCCATATTTCTTCGTTTTATTACTCTATTATGCTGCATAATATAATCATTTTGTTTTATTCTGCCATCATTTTGACGAAAATTTTTATCAGAAAGGATGAATTTTATTCGTTTTCGTTTAATTGAGTTACGCTCGACTTTCTTCACGCTCGGCAACTCCATCTTCCTTATATTTCATGAGGCTTGTTGTCCCTTCTGTCTGTTCTACTTTCTTCATATTCCGCCTGCAAAGTTAATCAATTATTTCGGGCTTTTGTTCTGTTATCATCAGGGTATGCTCTATGCCAGATATAAACTCACGCAAATCTTGCCAGACTTGCGACAAGTCATAGTATGTAGGTACCCACAAAGTGTATTATAGTTACCCATTAACTCCAGAGAGTTACCCATTAACTTACTCTTTGGGGCTGTTGGGCTGAATAGGTTGAATGGGCTTTTGTCCATCTGTCCCGTATTGCCCATTATGTCTATTAGCCCCATATTGCCCACGCTGTCCACCGTACCCATTTCTCTGCTGCCACTCTCTTCTGGCCCGGTACATCTCCTCTTTGATGCCGCCCCTCTCTTTGAAGTCTCGCTTCTTCCATTCTATGAGACCTCTAATAAGTACATCACACTGATGAATAAGCGTAATGGCTATGTTGGCTATTGTCTCGTCGGAACGCTCCTTGATTTTCTCCCGATAGACAGCAGAGTCAAGATGAGTCTTGCAGAAAGCTCGTGTCTGGATACAGCGGGGATCATCATACTTCCATTGCTCCAGCCCACGCACACGCAAATAGTCCTCGTAGTCAAGCAGCAGTTCGTGAAGCGATGCACGATTCACGTTGGTCAGTTTCAGCTCCATTTCTCGCGATGTGATGCCGTCAATGTTCCCTTCAGCTAAATTCTGCTTGCCCGACCGTGCAGCCTGCACCATCTGGTCAATGGTTCGGTCGCCTGGCTTCAGATATTTATGGGCAAAATAGAACGTCACATCATAGATGCACTCCGCTTTTTGGAATGCCTTCAATGAACGGTAGTTGTTGTCTTGCCTTAGAAAATCTTTGTCTTCTTCCATCATTTTTTTTCGTTTCTTTGAGCAGATGCTCGGAAATGAAAGCAGGTTTTCTTGTTCTCTCGCTTATTCGTTTAATTCATCACCCATACGATATTTGATGTCGTAGTTCTTGGACGATCCAAGCGGCAGAGTCGAACGGATTATAAAGTCCAGTTATTCTTCGGTGAAACCGTAATGAGAAGCGAGGACTTTGTATAGTCTGTATAATTCCGGTCATTCCACCAAATAGTCGGTAATGTCAATTTCATGCATTTCAGGTTTCGACAAAGCCCATTTCACTTTTTTGTCTTTACCAATAGTGAAGACAATGTGCCAATGTTTGGCTTCGCCTGTTTCGCTGTCTATAGACACATTCATTTCTTCTATATGGTTGTCAAGTTCCGCCTGGGGCAAAACAATGAGCGTTTTTTCGTTCTTACATCCGAAGACATAGTAGCATTCATGGCAATCGGCCAATTCTTCCCTTTTACGGTATCCAAACCAATAGCGCTCAAAGTTTGGTTGCTTATACGCCTTGGAAACAGCAATATAAAAACCAATACTCTTATCCTCGGACTTATAGACGCTATTACTATATTTCTGCAGTTGTTTATTGAAATGTTGTGAAATAATACCAACACATTCCGTTTTAATTTTATTACTAATACGTTCGTGAGTAGTAGAAGATGGCTTATCTGTCGTATCTTGATGCGAGCCATTTTCTTCACTTGAAGAATAGTTTACAATCCAGTCATCGGCAGATAGTCCGACAATTTTAATTGCTTGCTGGCAATTCTTGAGGATTGACGGTGCAGACTGGTTGACCTCGATGAAATAGCCATTTGTAAGTTGTCGAATAGCTCGGAATTTGTTTTTGTCCTTGCCGACGTAGGAAGAAAGAGATTCTGCAATTTTATCAAACTTAGTTGGTTCAAGTTCATAAAGAGTGTTCAGCGTCATTTCGAACACATCACGCCATGTCTTTACACTAAATGCTTCTCCTAATATCTCCAAACTTTGCGGTTTCGTTCCTGTTATCCCAGTTCCCTTGTCGGTGGAATTAGAGGATTCTTCATTAGCGAAATAAGGCCATATTTCAAGAGCCTTCTCAGCTAAAACAGATGAGCGTTGCATAATTTGCTCTTTTTTCCACTCAGGTATAGCAGAAAGGGTTTTGTTTAATTCCAGATGGCTTTCTGCATATATAGCTCGCTTCGTATCGTACTCATCATTAGAAAGTTCGGAGTTGTATGCTGTCAAGGTCAAGTTACCAATGGTATCAAGAAGTTCGTCGTGAACATCCTCCCATTCTTCACCAAGATTATTCTGCCACCATACAGACAGGGTCTGGGGCATAATATGTTCGATGGATAGATTGCTCATATCTATTTTCTCTTTATGGTGATACCCATTCTCTAAACTCTCCAAGATAAATCTTGTTTTAGCTTTCCGTTCACCACCACCGTACATTCTTGTTTCCTTGAATTTTGTTTTGAATTCAGTATCTTTCGGATAGCCTTTTCCTGCAAGGAACATCTTAAATGCTTCTGTCATATTCTCTGCTTGACTAATGGCGGAATACGTAGATGGAAATATCTTATTGAGCAAATTGCTTTTGTAGTCACAAACGAATCTTCGAATCAAATAATTCTCTAATGAGGCTAAAATATCCACAAAGTCGTCTAAAGTAATCTGTTGATTGTCGTATTCACCATAGAAATAAAGCAATATCGGATATGCTGTCGTTGCCTCAATCCTGTTTAAATGTGTGAAACAGTCCCTTAGTCTTGTATTTGATTCCAACTCTGGATGAAGCATGCTTTTGTAATACTGGCTGTATTTGTTCAATTCCTGAATATAATCAATAGCATTGTCTTCATTCACTTGCTCTTTCAAGGAATAATAAACATCATTTTGACTAACAATACCACCTCTACGCATCATGAAATGCCTAATATATTCTGGTAGTTCCTTCTCTGTCTCAATACCATTTTGCATAGGCATCCAATATTTTTTGTAAATCTCATCTTGTTTGTCCTGATGAATACGCATGAAGAAGTAATTTTTAATCAAGTCTGCAGGTGTCAGTTTGCGCCCTTTGGCATTCAAACTCTCGAACACCAAATACGGATTGTCATCAGCCCCAAGAACAATGCTTACAATGGAGAAGCAATCAGTAAGAATCTTTAGAAGTCTTTCCAATTCATATGAGACACTCCTTAGTTTCTTTTCAAAAAACGAATAGGCTTCTTTTATTTGATTGTCAATATCCCCGTCATTGTCGATTATTTGCATGAAAGAACATCTATCCAACTGGGTAGGCAGAAGTTTATACAAATCATTCCCTTCTTCATACTGATTAACTAAAAGGGTATTATGAATCTTATCCGCCAATTTGTTGTTTCCCAATTCACGTGCCTTATTTCTTAATACTGCCAATAAAATGAAAATCGTTGTAAGTCTCTGTTGGCCGTCAATCAAAAGAAACTTTGAAACGCCGTGGGGAACAGATGTCGTTGGCATATTTACAATAGAACCCATGAAGTGAACTCTCGGATTCTCCATTTCGGCAAGCTCAGAAATGTCCTTCCAAAGTACATTCCATTCTTTTTGTTTCCAACTGTATGAGCGTTGAAACAAAGGAATTACGTATTGTTTTGTTCCTTCAATTATCTCTTGTAGCCTTGTTTCTTTTGCATGCATAATATTTGTAGTTTTAGGTTTTACTGTTTAATGACGGACAGCAATCTTGACGGCAGTCTGCTGGAAATCGAAAAGGCTGCTCTTGAATTCTGGTGGGATGGTGAACTCTTTGATACCTGTACGTGCCTCTTCGCTCAGATGGTCCACACGCTTTACACCAACATTAGTAATGATGCCCTGTAGTCCTTCTGCGAATTTGGTTTCTATATTATCGTAAATTCTTGCCATAATTACATTTCTAAAACACTATCCTTCTTCTGTCCAAAGTAAATCATCTACACTCACACCCAATATCTTTGATAACTGGATGAACATTTCTACATTTGGCTGAGCGGCATTAGTCACCCATTTGGATATAACCGCAGGGTCTTTATCAAGAATTTCCGACAATTGTTTGTTGGTCATTCCTTTCTCTGCAAGTACAAATTTCAAGCGGTTTATTCGTTTACGTTCCATTCCCTACAGAATTTAGATAATTCGCTTTCTCTCGGTGGTCAGCAAGTTAACTTGCACGACTCTCGCTTAATCGCGAATTTGGCTACAAATATACACAAAAAGTCTCAAAGTCAATGTATGTTAAGCAAAAGAGTGGTAATTGTGAGTTGAAAAAAATGTTTTTATATTCAATTACTCCTGTCATTTCCCGTATGCCACTCGTCAATACCCGGTCTATCGCCCAAAAGAGTATTGAATTTGTCCAATACAAAATTTAGTTCGCCAAAAGCGGTTATTTTCTCATTTTTTTGTGCTATCTTTGCCATGTCATACATTTTTTTGCAGCTTTTGAATTGCACCACCAAGGTAAGTGAAATTTTTGATATGGCAAAATTCTGGTCAACTTTTTGTTGCTCAGGAACTTGTAAACAATGTTAAATCAAAATGGTGCGGATTTTTAGGTATATTGGAAACCATGAGGAGAACACTCTTTTTTGCCATTATGTTGTGCGGGCTTATGACAGCCATCGCACAACCCCGCTACGACTTGGAAAAGATGAGCCGCGAGCGTCTCAACCGAGGCGTGGTGGCCGTGCGCAGCGGTGAACGGGTGGTGGTGAGTTGGCGCACGCTCAGCAGCGACGCC
>CADBBP010000157.1 GCA_902792855.1 uncultured Prevotellaceae bacterium | reverse complement strand
TTTATTGCTTGTGATTCCGTTGGGGCTCGAACCCAAGACCTACTGGCGCTTTGGTGGGGGACAAAAAAACTCCCTGCACTATGTGTGCAAGGAGTAAAAATGCTTGTGATTCCGTTGGGGCTCGAACCCAAGACCTGCTGGCGCTTTGGTGGGGGACAAAAAAGAAGGTGTGCCTATTGTGACACACCTTCTCATTTTGCTTGTGATTCCGTTGGGGCTCGAACCCAAGACCTACTGCTTAGAAGGCAGTTGCTCTATCCAGCTGAGCTACGGAACCATCGAAAGCGGCTGCAAAAGTAGTGTTTTTTGCGCTGACTTCCAAATAATTTGCGGCTTTTTTGCTTCAATCCATAAAAATCCGTCGGAATCCAACGCCAAGCAGCCCCTCAAAGAACAAGTATTCACCGCTGGTTGAGGCTGTCTATAATGCCAGTCCCTTTGCGATTACGGTCAGTTGTGCGAAGTCGTCGATGACGAAGTCGGCCTTTGCATCCTCCATTTCCTTTCGTCCTCCGTTGCCGTATGTCACACCCACGGTTTTGCATCCGGCGTTCTTGCCCATCATGATGTCGTATTTGGCATCACCCACGACGATGGCCTGTGAGGGAGTGAAGCCGGTGGCTTCGAGCGTCTTTTCCACCATTTCAGGGTGAGGCTTGGCGTGTGTCACATCCTCGCAGCTGATGACGAGCGAGATGTAAGGCTCCAAATGCAGGTCATTGACAAAGCCCATGAGCGAGAGCCGTGCCCTGCTGCTGGCGATGGTGAGCGTGTGCCCCTCATCGTGGAGCTTTTTAAGTGTCTCGATGACGTTGGGGAATAGCGGCACGACCCCCGGGATGTTGTTCTCCTCGAAGATTTGCCGATAGGTGTCAGCACAAATGTCGCCCATCTCGTCGGTCATGTCGATGAGTTGTGTGAAGGTCTGCTTGAGAGGCAGTCCGATCATTTTCTGGCATTGCTCCTTGGTGCGCGGTGGCAGGCCCAATGCTTGGATGGTCTTCTGCATGGTGTTGAGGATGAGCGTCTGCGTGTCGCCCATGGTGCCGTCGAAGTCGAGGATGAAAAGCATTTTATGGATGATGGAAATTGTTAAATGGCGTCTTTGTGCAATACGATGCAGATGGTTTTCGCCTTGACATACTCTTCCGAGAGATAGATGAAGCCTCCGTAAGGATTGCCCTTTCCCCAGGAGTTTTTGCAGATGTAGTATCTGCGCTGGTTGTCGTCGTGAGCGATGCCCACCATCTCCATGCAGTGGTCGTCGGTGGTTTTCTGGTGGTCGAAGTCGCGCTGCCTGCTCTCCTGTGTCACCCGTGAGCCACTGCTCAGTTCCCCCGTTCCCTTGCTGGCACTGAAGCCCGGTTCGGTGACGTCGCCCTCCCAGCAGACGGGATGTCCGTGAGTGAGTGCGCGGTTGATGCAGGCCATCAGACTGTCCATCGGGACGTTGAGGAAGAGGCTGTGGTGCTGGTTGTCGGACACCTCGAGCGTACACGCTTCGCCAAAGGGGTGGTGAGTGAAACTGGTGAGTGCCACGTACTCGTCTTTCTTGCAGATGCTCCTTGCAAACTCCATCGGCGTGTATTGGCATCCGAGCATGAAGACCCATGACGGAGTGAAGCCCATGACATCGTCGAGCAACTTTGAGGCCTGTTGGTCGAGATGCGCCACGCCTTTGAGGTGCGCCCTACTGCTGTCGGCCATCCGCGTGAGTTGTGCGGCCAGGCTCTTGTAGTCCACGTTCTCCGCCCTGTGGTAGGAGTTGTAGGGCATGGCCCCATGGCTTTGCAGCAAGTCGAGGGCCATGGGCGCCATTCCCCTCAGGGAAATCTTGTGCCTTCCACCCGTGGCATACCTGCGGTGCGCCTGCTCTGTCAGGGCGTACCGGCAGAGGAAGGTGGGAGAGAGGTTGACGGAGTCGCCGTATCGGATATGCTCTGTCTCGATGGTGGCGAGCATGGCATAAATCCAGCATGCGTCGCTCCCTTCCTGGTTCTTCACCGGGGTGACGGGCAGCATCACATCGGTGTGGAAGCGCCTTGCCGGGGTCTCGGGAGCCCCCTGCTTTTCCCGGCAGGCGGAGAACAGGACGGCGGTGACAGCGACGATGAGGAAGGCTTTTCGCATGTTACTGTTGGAGAAGCTCGATGCCCTTCTTCACGATGTCGTTGGTTTCGTTGAACACGTGGAAGTATTCGTTCATGTCCCACAGGTCGCGTGCGATGAGCGCCTTGAGCTGCGTCTTGAGATAAGGCATGGTGAGAGCGAGCTCTGCGTCATCCTTTGGCTTGATGCTGTCGGCTGCCGCCTTCTCCACGATGCCGTTCACCAAACTCTCCGGCACCTCGAAGCCAAGATTGAACTCGTCGAAATTCTTGTATTTCTTCTGCAGTTCCTTGCGGTGCTCGTCGATGTACTTGAGGTTGGCGTTGATGATGTAGCTCTTGGCCGACAGTTGACGGTGGAACTTGGTGTATTTCACCGTGTCGAGCGGCACGAAATAGTCGGGCATGATGCCTCCGCCGCCATAGACCACGCGTTTCTTCCTCAAGGTGTGGAATTTGAGCGAGTCGGCGAAGTGGATGCTGTCGGCATTGGTCATCTCGCCGTTGCGGAAGCGCTTGTCGAGGTCGCTGACGTAGTCTTTCTTGTCGCCCTTGGTGTAGGGCTTCTGTATGCAGCGGCCCGAGGGAGTGTAGTAGTGTGCGATGGTGAGGCGTATCATGGAGCCGTCGTCAAACTCGATGGGCCTCTGCACCAAACCCTTGCCAAAGGTGCGGCGCCCCACGATGAGGCCGCGGTCCTGGTCTTGGAAGGCTCCGGCAGTGATTTCCGATGCCGAGGCGCTGTATTCGTTGACCAGCACGACAACCCTGCCATCGAAGGTCTTCGAGCCGTCGGCCACGTAGTCCCTTCGCGGTGTGCTGCGTCCCTCGGTATAGACGATCATGTCGCCCTTGTCAAGGAACTCGTTGATGAGCATGACAGAGGCTTGGAGGTATCCTCCACCGTTGTCCTGGAGGTCGATGATGAGGTCTTTCATCCCCTCGCCGGAGAGTTTCGCCATGTCCTTCATGAACTCCTCGTAGGTGGTGGCTCCGAAGTTTCCGATGCGTATGTATCCTATTCCCGGGCGTATCATGTAGGCGGCATCGATGGAATAGACGGGGATTTTGTCGCGTATGACGGTGAAGGGCAGCAGGCCCTTGATGCCCTGGCGCACGATTTTCAGGTTCACCTTCGTTCCCTTGGGGCCTCTGAGGCGGTGCATGATGTCCTCCCTCGACATGTTGACGCCGGCGATGGCGGTGTCGTTCACCAATACGATGCGGTCTCCGGGAATGATGCCCACCTTCTCCGACGGGCCGTTGGAGATGGTCTGCAACACGACGAGCGTGTCCTCCATGATGTTGAACTGTACTCCTATTCCCTCGAAACTGCCCTCGAGCGACTCGTTCATCTGCTTCACCTCCTTGGCGTTGGAGTAGGTGGAGTGGGGGTCGAGTTTTTCGAGCATGCCCTTGATGGCGTCCTCGGCGAGTTTTTCTTGGTCCACGTCTTCCACATAAAGGTTTTTGATGGCCATGACGGCCATGTTGAGTTTGTTGAGTGGTGTGGACGAATTGAATCTTATTTGTGCCATGGCGCAGTTGGCTGCCAAGGCGAAGACCAGGATGGTTGTGAATGCTTTTCTCATGATGCTTCGTTGATTTCCTCCTCGGGGATGTCTTCCTCCACTACGAGGTTGTTGATGATGAAATTCTGTCTCTCCATGGTGTTCTTTCCCATATAGTATTCCAGGAGTTGCGCCACTTGGTCGTTCTTGTGCATGGTGACTTGCTCCAGTCGCATGTCGGGGCCGATGAAATGTGCAAACTCGTCGGGAGAGATTTCCCCAAGTCCCTTGAAACGTGTGATTTCCGGGTCGGGACCCAGGTCGCGAATGGCGTTGAGGCGCTCCTCGTCGCTGTAGCAGTATCGTGTGATGTAGTCGCTCTTGCGCTCTCCCGGCGTGCGCTTCTCGTCGGCCTCCGCCACCACTTGCTTGTTCTTGATTTTCGTCCGTCGCGCCCTGACCCTGAAGAGCGGGGTCTGCAGCACATAGACGTGCCCTTTCTTGATGAGTTCGGGGAAGAACTGCAGGAAGAACGTGATGATGAGCAGGCGTATGTGCATGCCGTCCACGTCGGCGTCGGTGGCCACTATCACCTTGTTGTATCTCAGGGTGTCGAGGCCGTCCTCTATGTCGAGGGCCGCCTGTAGCAGGTTGAACTCCTCGTTCTCATACACCACCTTCTTGGTCAGTCCGTAGGAATTGAGGGGTTTGCCGCGAAGCGAGAAGACGGCCTGTGTGTTGACGTCGCGGCTCTTGGTGATGCTTCCGCTGGCGGAGTCGCCCTCGGTGATGAAGATGCAGCTCTCCTCCTTCCGGTCGTTCTTCGTGTCGCTGTAGTGTATGCGGCAGTCGCGCAGCTTGCGGTTGTGCAGGTTGGCCTTCTTGGCCCTCTCTCGTGCAAGCTTGGTGACGCCGGCCATGGCCTTGCGCTCCTTCTCGCTCTCTGCAATCTTCTGCAGCATGGTTTCCGCCACGTCGGGATTTTTGTGCAGGTAGTTGTCCACCTCGTTCTTGATGAAGTCGCCCACGTATTTGTTCACCGACACGCCCTCGGGGCTCATGGTAAGGGAGCCGAGCTTGATTTTCGTCTGGCTCTCAAACATGGGTTCCTCGATGTTGACGGCGATGGCGGCCACCAGTCCGTTGCGTATGTCTCCATATTCGAAGGCTTTCCCGGAGAACTCCTTGATGGTTTTGGCGATGTGCTCCTTGAAGGCGCTTTGGTGTGTTCCTCCCTGGGTGGTGTGCTGTCCGTTGACGAAGGAGTGGTATTCCTCGCCATACTGGTTGGTGTGGGTGAAGGCAATCTCTATGTCCTCGCCCTTCATGTGGATGATGGGGTAGATGCCCTGGCTGGTCATGGTGTCGTTGAGGAGGTCCTCCAGTCCGTTGCGGCTGAGGATGCGCCTGCCGTTGTACATGATGGTGAGGCCGGTGTTGAGATAGGTGTAGTTGCGCAGCATGTTCTCCACGATTTCGTCTTGGAAGCGGTAGTTCTTGAACATGGTGTTGTCGGGCTCGAACCAGATGTATGTGCCGTTCTCGTCGTCGGTCTTCTCCGTCACGTCGCTCTGCAGCACCCCACGCTCGAAGGTGGCCTTCCTCACCATGCCGTCGCGGTAGGAGCGCACCTCGAAGCGTGTGCTGAGTGCGTTGACGGCCTTCACGCCCACGCCGTTGAGTCCCACGCTCTTCTTGAAGGCCTTGGAATCGTATTTGCCGCCGGTGTTGAGCACGCTGACGGCCTCGATGAGTTTGCCTTGGGGGATGCCGCGGCCGTAGTCCCTCACGCGCACGCGGAGGTTGTCCTCGATGTCGATTTCAATGCGCTTTCCGGCATTCATCTTGAACTCGTCGATGGAGTTGTCCACCACTTCCTTGAGGAGCACGTAGATGCCGTCCTCGGGCAGCGAGCCGTCGCCCAGTCGCCCGATGTACATGCCGGGCCTGGTGCGGATATGTTCGATGCCGGTGAGCGTGCGTATGTTTTCGTCGGTGTATTCCGTCTGCTGCTCCTGCGACGGGTCTGGTATGAGTTTGTTGTCTTCTTGCATTTCCTTTCTTAAATATTTTTCTTGTAACAGCGCCTGCGCTTGTGCATCTCGTGGTCGAAGAAGTTCCATTGGCCCTGAACGTTGCTATTCGACTCCATCTCCACGTTGGTCTCTCCCCATTCGAAGCCGTAGGACACGTATTTGGGGATGAGGTCGGAGAAGAGGAGGGCGTTGGCGCCTTTCTTGCGGTATTCTGGAAGGACGCCCACCAAGTAGAGGTCCACGATGTTGGTCTTGTGCCATTTGATGGCCCGAAGCAGGTGCCACCACCCGAAAGGCCAAAGCCTTCCCTTGTGGCATTTCTGCAAAGCCTTGGAAAGGGAGGGGAGGGTGATGCCCACGCCCACAAGCTTGTGTGGCTCTACGCTCCAGTCTTCGATGACGTTGATGAGGTTGAGGTCGGCCAAGGGGAGGTACATGTCCACATATTGGTCGATTTGCCGCTCGGTGAGTTCGGCGAAGGAGTAGAGGTCTTTCATGCACTCGTTGAGGAGGGCGAAGATGCGCTTGCCGTATCCCCCCTTGAACACATCCTGCTTGGTGAGTTGCTTCACATGCAGGTTGTAGCGCTTCTCTATCATGTTGGAAATCTTGGCGAGTTTCTCGGGCACTTCCTTGGGGATGAAAACCTTGAACTCCACGTAGTCGTTGTCCTTCTCGAAGCCTCCGATGCGCTCCAGGTGCTCCGGGTAGTAGGGATAGTTGTAGATGGTGGCCATGGTGCCCAGTTGGTCGAAGCCCCAGATGAGCATTCCCTCCGGGTCCATGTCGGTGAAGCCCAGAGGACCGACCAACTCGTTCATGCCATGCTCCTTGCCGTATTTCGCCACGGCGTCTAAAAGGGCGGTGGAGACCTCGATGTCGTCGATGAAGTCAATCCATCCGAACCTGACCACCTTGCGGTTCCATTTCGCGTTGGCCTTGTTGTTGATGATGGCTGCCACGCGCCCTACTACTTTTCCGTCCTTCCATGCCAGGTAGTATTCCGCCTGGCAGAACTCGAAAGCGGCGTTCTTGTCGGGGCTGAGGGTTTTCTTGTCATCGCTGTAAAGCACGGGGGCGTCGTATTCATTTCCTTTGTACAAGTCGTAGTGGAACTCGATGAACCTCTTGAGGTCCTTTCGCGTTTCCACTTTTTGGATGGTGATGTTGGCCATGGTTGAAAAACTGTAAAAAACTTGTTGGTGAATATGCAACCGACAAAATTACTCATTTTTGGCGAACTGGCAAAATATTAGTCATTTTTTAACGTTCCATCCTCATTTGTAACTCTTCTGCGAATATATTTTCAACACGAATTTCCACGAATTGGACATAAATTTTAATGAATGGACGTAACATTGCACTATTCAGCGAATATATTTTCAACACGAATTTCCACGAATTGGACATAAATTTTCGTGGTGCGGTTGAAACGCCCTGAAAGGGCAACCAGCTCATAGCCCAGGGCAACGCCCTGGGTCGTAGGAAAGGGGAAAATTCGCCCTGCAAGGGCAAAAGAATGGTGTTTTGGTAAGGCTTTTGCCCTTTCAGGGCGACTGTTGCACATCACGGATTCCCAGGGTGTTGCCCTGGGCTGATATCTCGTTGGCCTTACAGGCCGTCCTGCATGAATAGGACGAGCGGATGGACTTGTAGGGACAGACTTTATGTTGTCCTACCCCTACAGCAACCATGCCCTCTTGGAGTTATTGGGAATCGCTTGCGGAAAGATGCGGATAATCATTAACTGAAGTTTCCCACCCTCACAAATTACGTAAAAGTTTTATTATCACGAATTTAAGAATTTTAGAATTTATGGTTAATGAAAGAATTATCAAGAATTATCCGTCGCAAGCGACGGGAATTCTCCATGCACCAGTATGGAAAGACAGGAAATGGCTTGCCATTTCGTCTCAAATTCC
>CADBBP010000156.1 GCA_902792855.1 uncultured Prevotellaceae bacterium | reverse complement strand
TCCTCCCATTTCCGTATGTTGGCGAGCAGTTCGTCCATGGAACAACACACGGATTGGAAGAGTTTGTACATCAGTTCGGGCTCCTGTCGCTCGGGGATGTAGAGGAAGACCGGTTTTCCGTTTCCGGCAAACCATCCGGCCTCGGTGTGTGCCGAGCGCCCGCAGGGTAATATCAGCACGCATCCCTCACATGAGCGCATGGCTGTGATGTCGTTTTCAAACTGCCTCTCAGCCAGTGGGTGTGAGAGGTGCTCACGGTATTCCTCCGGCGACCACTCCATCCAGTCATCGGCGACGTCGCTCCAATGGAAGCCATTTCCGCCCCCTGGCGGGTTGCGGAAGTCATACACGTCATGTCCCGCTTCCCTCAAGGTCTTCACCGTGTCGGGGTAATATTCATTACGCCAACTACTTGCCACATATAATTTCATCTTTTGCTTTATGGATTTGTGTTGCTACGCTGTCCTATTTCCCTTCTTTGCTGTTGGTCACCAGTTTGGAGGCAACACGATGTTCTCCACTTGGTGAGCGGATTGGAACAAAGGCGCTATTTCCTCATCCGTGAAACCCGCTATGCCGCATCCTATGCGTGTGACGAGGAACGTCAGGTCTTTGTGCTCCTTGGCGAACTCGATGAACTCCTCCACGTATGGCCTTATGGTCTCCACACCTCCCTGCATCGTCGGTATGGCGTAGCTCTGCCCTTGCAAGCCCACTCCCTGTCCCATGATGGCTCCAAATTTGCGGTATGCGATGTAGGCAGCCCCGCCAGCGTGCATGCCTCTGAGATTGCTTCCAAAAACGAAAATCTCGTTCGGTTGGAGACTTGTAATCAAATTGGGTGTTGTTCTCTTCTTTTCCATACTATCTCTCTTGAATCTATTAACGAACCATTTATGACTTGCCTTAGGTGCAGGCATGGGTGCTTCTGGCATGGCCATGGAGCGCTTCTCAGGCTGGTCTCCAAAGACGATGTAACGCTCGTCCATCACCTCCGGCATGTCGAAGTCCATGTCGAAATATTTGCGGAAATATGGTGCGATGACCTCATCTTTCAGTTTCTTGTATCGTTGCGAGACGGCCGAGGGGGTGACCCCCATTTGTGCCGATATCTCATTCCCCTTGAAGCCGTGAAGCAACATCATGTCGAGAATCAACCTGTCTTCTCGGCTGAGTGGATAATGGTCGCAAATGTCCTCCACCATCTTGTTGAACTGCAAGCGCAGGTCGTTTGTCATGTCGAAAGACTGCAGGTAGTCCTCGAAGGTGATGCTGCCATACTCCTTTTGATGCCATTTCAATGCGTCAAGCACCACAAACCTGAAGCCATTGATCAGCCATGTCTTCAGACTGACATTTGGTGAATGGTCTTTTAGCGGTTTCCAGTCGTGTTCCATCAGATAGATGGCATATTGGTGAGCCAGGGACATGAAATCCAGGTTCTCTTTCTGGCTCAACTGATATTTCTTGTCGAAGACATAATAGCCAGCGCGACAATACCCGTAGAAAAACTCACGGATAATCGGGCCGTTTCCCTTTCGGAAACCGTCAATGATTTCATCGTCTGACAGTCGTTGGTGGTTCATGGCTTAATCTTTTTGCAAAAATACAAAAAAATATCGATGTTGGCTTAATTTTTCATGAAAAGCTTCTTTAAATAGATAAAGAGAAGTTGAAAAAGTAGTATTCACCTTAAAAAGCAACAATTATGACAACGAAAAATTCAGACCAGAAGGCAAAGCGTGTGTTCAACCTTATTATTGTCGATGAAAGCGGTTCGATGTCAATCATCCACGAGCAGGCCTTTGCAGGCATGAACGAGACCCTCCAGACCGTGCGCCAGATGCAAATGAAGTTTGGAGACCAAGAACAGTATGTCACCCTTGTCACTTTTGACAGCGGCCACACCACCTGGCACTATGACAACACGCCTGCCGCCCAGACGCGCGACCTGGAATGGAACGCCTACAATCCCGGTGGCGGCACGCCCCTCTATGATGCGATGGGAAAGGCCATCTCAAAGTTGAACGCCCAAGTTTCCATGGATGACAATGTGCTGGTGACAGTGATAACCGATGGTGAGGAGAATTGTTCCAGGGAGTGGACGTTGAAGATGATACGGACGATGATAGAGAAACTGAAGAAGCAGAACTGGACGTTCACGCTCATTGGTACAGACAACCTTGATGTGGAGACCATGGCCCGTTCCTTCGCCATCGACGAGCATTTGGAGTTTCATCAGGACGTTAAGGGGACCCAGGCCATGTTTGCCCGTGAACGCCGCAGCCGCGAGCGATACAACAGCTGTGTTTCCCGGGATGCATCCATGCCCAAAGGTTCTTTCTTCGATGAGGCATGATGTGAGGTAATCCCTCGAAGGCTGCCTTTTGGATTTATCGAAGCCTGCTTTCAACGATAGCTGAAGGCAGGCTTCGCTGTCGCTGGAGGTAGGTTATATATCAGGGCTTCGCCTCAACAAAAAATTAAAAAATGTTTTTTTGTTTTGCATTTCGCTCGGCTTGCACTACCTTTGCAAGCTAATGCATCGAGCATCCTATTAGAATAATGAAATCAAGACATATTTTATTGTGCCTTTTTCTGGCACTTTCCCTTGCCACTCGTGCGCAAGAAGTGATGTTCACCGACCATGGCTCTCATGGCTATGGGGTTAGTTCCCGCGATGCCTATCATTCGTGGCTCGACGGTGCCCGCAATCGTTTGGAAGGTTTGATGGGCGACCGTCTTCTTGGCAGCACGCAGTTGGGTATGATGGTTTACGACTTGACAACCAACGAGGTCGTGTTCTCTCGCAACGCGCGTCAGCGCCAGCGTCCAGCATCGGTGATGAAGCTTGTCACCTCCATCACCGCCCTTGACTTGCTCGGGCCAGACTATGGCTATCACACCTCCATCTGCTATCGTGGCAATTTGGATGGCGGCACCCTTCGCGGCGACCTCTATTGCGTCGGCGGCTTCGACCCCACGCTCACCCGCGACGACCTCCGTTTCTTTGCCGACAGCATCCGCCGCTTCGGCATCCATGCCATCGAAGGGCGCATCGTCTTGGACATGACGATGAAAGACACCTTGGCATACGGCAGCGGGTGGTGTTGGGATGATGACAACGACCGTCTTTGTCCCCTCTTGGTTGACAAGAAAGACCAGTTTGCCAGTGTGCTGATGACGCAGATGCGTGATGCCGGCATCTCCCTCAACGTCACCCTTGGCAAGGGGCGCCTGCCCCATGGGTGCACGGAGGTGCTTCGCTATCGAAGCAGCATCGACAAGGTGCTGGGCCAGATGATGAAGAAGAGCGACAACCTCTACGCCGAGTCGATGTTCTATCAGATAGCAAAAGCCAGTTCACCGCAGTCGGCCCATGCCTCCGATGCCTCCGGTGCCATGAAGCGACTTGTCTATAAGTTGGGCCTTGACCCAGTGGAATACACCTTTGCCGACGGCAGCGGCCTTTCCCATTACTCCTATATCACAGCAGAACTCATCGTGCGCCTCTTGCGCCATGCGTGGGAGCACCGTGAGATATACGACCACCTTTATCCCACGCTTCCCGTGGCAGGTGTTGACGGCACCTTGGAGAAACGCATGACACAGGGCGTGTGCCGTGGCAACGTGCACGCCAAGACGGGCACCGTCTCCGGCGTCTCCACCCTTGGCGGCTTCTGCCAGGCCTCCAACGGCCACACCCTCTGTTTCGCCATCCTCAACCAGGGACTTGTGAGGGTTTCCGACGGTCGGACCTTCCAAGACAAGGTGTGCGAGGCTCTCTGCCAATAGGGTGGGGGAGTGGTTCCTCCGTCACATCCCATTTATCAAACATTTCAATTCCCCATTCACCATGCCCACCTTGAAGAGCGATGACTTTTGGAAACCCGTGGTCACCACGCGCCAGATACTTCGTGGCGAGGATGCCATCCTTTGCGTACACCTTGACCAGGAAGGCGACTGGGAGGCTCTTGGCTCCGACGACTTTTCCGACGACGACCTTGACGTGTGCTCCATAGAGGAGCTCCTCTCCCTCGACCCCACCCTTTGCCTCTTGCCTGAGCTTCAGCCCGGTCAAGTAGCCACTCGCGACGAGCCTGGTGCCCCTTGGGAGGTGTAACCCCTTTGAGTCATGGATGAGAATCATAGATACCTGGAGTTTTTACGCTACTGTTTAGACGAGCGCGCCGCAGTGCCTTCGTGTGTGGAAGGCATGGACTGGGACGCGCTGTACCTCTTCGCCCGCAACCAGACGGTGGTTGCCACCTATTGGCGCGGCATAGAGCGACTGAGTACCACCACGGACGTGAAACTCTCCGAGAGCAGCGTGCTCAATTGGATGGCCCGCTACAAGAAGATAGAGAAAGACAGTAGGGCGGCCTACAAGAATGCGGCGTGGGTGTGGAATAATTTCAGGCGTGAAGGTTTTCGCTCCTGTCTGCTCAAGGGTCAGGGCAACGCGCTGCTATATCCCTCTCCCTTCCTCCGCACCCCCGGCGACATCGACATCTGGGTGGAGGGCGGCGACGAGAAGGTCATCGCATACGTTGACACGGTAATCCCCCGTATGAAGCGCGTCTATCACCACATCGAGTTCATCAGTGTCGGAAAGACCCCCATCGAGGTGCATTACCGTCCGGCGTGGATGAGCAACCCTGTTCACAACCGCCGTCTGCAGCGATGGTTTGAGGCGCATGCCGAAGCCTGTTTCTCCAATATGTGTGACGAGTGGGGCTTTTGCGCACCCACACGCGAGTTCAACACGGTGTATCTCCTGGCCCACATCTACAACCACCTCATCCGCGAGGGAGTGGGACTACGGCACGTGGTGGACTATTACCACCTGTTGTCCAGCTATCCCGAGGGGACACCAAAACCCGGTGCAGGAGAGTTGGAGCGTCTGGGCCTTCTCAAGATGGCCGGTGCGATGAGGAAGAGAAGTTGCTGTGTGCTCCCAACGAGCGGATTGGGCGCATGTTCCTCAACGAGATTTTGGAGGGAGGCAATTTCGGCAAGTTCGACCACCGTGCCATGGGTGGCGAGCAGCAGGAACCTGTCAAGCACAACCTGAAAGTGCTGTTGAGGGATGTCCGCCTTCTCGCCTTTTTCCCCTCAGAATGCCTGTGGGAACCTTGGTTCCGGATGTGGCACTGGGTATGGAGGAAACGGCACGGCTGTCCGTGACTTGGAATTTTTCTTCTTAAGGAACTGTTACTTATTTAACTTTACAACTATGTTTGAATACTTATAAATCTATTGAAATTATAGAGACAAGCATAAAAGATTTTTAACACGAATTATCACGAATTATCCATTAATTCATTGTATTACAAAATTATAAGAATAATTAAATGGTAATTGTATGTTAAAGATTTACACATTGAATTAACACAAATTTCTGCAAACTTTTAGAGTATCTCTCATTTGTAAACTTTATTTAGTGTCAGCTCCTAAGAAACTCATCATATAATAAAGGGGTTGGGAACGCAATTTTGTTCCCAACCCTTTCCTATTGTTTATGAAGTACAAAACTTAGTCCTGTGGCTTGATGTCGGTTGCCTTGAGCATTTCAGCCACCTCGGCATTGACACGTGCAGCGAAGTCCTCCATGGACATGGTGGCCTGCTCACCACCTCCCTGCTTGCGCATGGAGACGAGCCCCTCAGCGGCCTCCTTTTCTCCCACGATGACCATGTAAGGCACGCGTCCCAACTCGTTGTCGCGAATCTTCCTTCCGATTTTCTCGTTGCGGTCGTCCACGACGGCTCTCACGCCCTGCTGGTCGAAATAGTTGGCCACGCGTTGTGCGTAGTCGTTGAATTTCTCCGAGATGGGCAGGATGGCCACCTGGTCGGGGATGAGCCACAATGGGAAGTGTCCGGCGGTGTGCTCGATGAGCACGGCGGTGAATCGCTCCATGGAGCCGAAGGGTGCTCGGTGCACCATGACGGGTGTCTGCTTGGAGTTGTCCTCAGCGGTGTATTCCAGTTTGAAGCGTTGTGGCAGGTTGTAGTCCACCTGGATGGTGCCGAGTTGCCAGCGTCTGCCGATGGCATCCTTCACCATGAAGTCGAGTTTGGGTCCGTAGAAAGCGGCCTCTCCATATTCCACCTTCGCATCAAGGCCTTTCTCCTTGCATGCGTCGATGATGGCCTGCTCGCTCTCCGCCCACACCTCGTCGGAACCGATGTATTTCTCCGTATCCTTGGGGTCGCGCAGTGATATTTGCGCCTCCACGTTCTCGAAATTGAAGATTTTGAACACCGCCTGTATGATGTCCATGACGCGGAGGAACTCACCCTTCACCTGGTCGGGACGGCAGAAGATGTGTGCGTCGTCCTGGGTGAATGAGCGCACACGGGTGAAGCCGTGCAGCTCGCCGCTCTTCTCATATCGATACACTGTTCCGAACTCGGCGATGCGCAGCGGCAGGTCCTTGTACGACCTTGGCTTCATGGCGAATACTTCGCAGTGGTGGGGGCAGTTCATGGGTTTGAGCATGTACTCCTCGTCCTCTTCCGGTGTGTGGATGGGCTGGAAGGAGTCTTTTCCGTAGTGGGCGTAGTGGCCGGATGTGACATAGAGGTTCTTGCTTCCGATGTGCGGTGTGATGACCTCCTGATAGCCGAAGCGCTTCTGTATGCCGCGCAGCATGTCCTGCAGGCGGAGTCTCAGTTCCGTGCCTTTTGGCAGCCAGATGGGAAGGCCCTTGCCCACTCTCTCTGAGAACATGAAGAGTTCCATCTCCTTTCCAATCTTGCGGTGGTCGCGCTTCTTGGCCTCCTCGAGCATGACGAGGTATTCGTCGAGCATCTTTTTCTTTGGGAAGGAGATGCCGTAGATGCGTGTCATTTGCTCCCGCTTGGCATCGCCACGCCAGAAAGCTCCGGCAGCACTGGTGATTTTCAAAGCCTTGATAGCCCCCGTGCTCATGAGGTGCGGTCCGCGGCAGAGGTCGGTGAAGGCCCCCTGCGTGTAGGTTGTGATGGTGCCGTCCTCGAGGTCCTGGTCGATGTGCTCGCACTTGTATGTCTGTCCGTCGGCTTGGAATTCCACCAATGCGTCGGCCTTTGACACCTCTTTTCTCACCACCGGCTCGTCCTTACGTGCCAGTTCCATCATCTTGGCCTCAATCTTCGGGAAGTCGTTCTCTGAAATGACATCACCCTCCTTTGGCATGACGTCATAGAAGAACCCGTTTTCCACGGCCGGTCCGAAGCCGAACTGTATGCCGGGATACAGTTCCTTGAGGGCTTCAGCCAGGAGGTGTGCGCTGGTGTGCCAGAAGGTGTGCTTGCCCTCCTCGTCTTCAAACTTGTAGAGTGCGATGCTTGCGTCGTTGAGGATGGGTCTGTTGAGTTCGACAGTCTCGCCATTGACCCCGCAAGATACAACGTTGCGGGCGAGAGCGGGCGAGATGCTCTCTGCGATTTGTAGTCCGGTGACACCCTGCTCGTACTCACGCACGGTGCCGTCGGGGAATGTGATTTTGATCATGATTACAAATTATACGGATATTTGTTAATTGCGGGCAAAGGTAGTGAATAATTTGGTGACGGCAAAGCAAACGTGCAAGAAAATGGTGGTGTTGTCAGTTGGAGTATTTTTTTATCATGCTGTATGCGCTGTACAGGCCCAGTTCTCCCGCCTTGCTCAGGTCAGCCACGCCCTCCTTGTTCCTTCCCGCCTTCGCGTGTGCGAGTCCTCGGTTGTAGTAAGCCTCCGAGACGTTTGCGTTGCGCTCGATGCAAAGGGTGAAATCGGCGATGGCCTCCTCATACTCTCCCCTTGCCAAGTGGATGGTGCCGCGGTCGTAGTAGATGTATGGGTTGTCGGGCGAGAGCCTTGCCGCCTTGTCCAAGTCGTAGATGGCGCTGGCAGCCTTGAGTTTGGAGTCGTCGCCTCTTGCCTGGTTGAACTCGTTCTGCATGGCGGAGCAGACAGCCCTCTGCCACAGGGCGAGAGCATTGTTGGGGTCTATTTCCAAGCATGTGTTGAGGTCGTCGATGGCATCGCTGTAGTTTTGCACCACGGTGTGCGCCACCGCCCGTTGCAGCAGCAGGTCCTTGGTCAGGCTTATGTCGGATGAGGCGAGGATGTCTTGGGTGAGTGTGTCCGCCGCTTCAAACACCGCCTTGCTCTGCTGCTCAGTGAGCGAGTTGGGGTTGCAGTTCACATACACCGTGTGCAGCGGCCTTGCCTTTTGGTTGAAGGAGTCCACTGCGGCGACGAAGACCTGGTAGGCCTTCACCACGTTGTTGTACCTGATGTATGAGAGATGGTACATGGGCATGTTGTCCACCTCGAGTTTCCTGTGCTGCACCTTTCCCCGATAGACGCTGGCATACTCCTGCTCCGTGATGGCCGGCAGCTCGTCCTCCTTTTCGTCCTCCACGACGATTTGGTTGTATTTCGTGAAGTCTATCTCGCTTCGCTTTCGTGTCTGCATCACTTGTGCCCGCGACCATCTTGGCTGTATGCCTATATGCTTGTCCATCTGCGCCTTGAGTATTCTGAACTCGTCCAGTTCGGCCTGCTGTGTCATGCCCAGCCGCCGGTAGCACTCGGCACGTGCCTGGAGGCCGGTCCAGAAGTTTGGAAATTGCTCGATGATGCGGCTGTAGTCCTGTATGGCTCGTCTGAGGTTCCCTGTCCTGTGGAGTAGCACGGCCCTGTTGTAGAGAGCCATGATGTTGTCGGGCTCCATTCTCACCACGTAGTCGAAGTCTTCGATGGCCCTGTTGTCGTCGCCCACCTGCACCCTGAGGATTCCCCGGTTGTAGTGTGCGAGGAAGTTGTCGGGGTCCAGTTCGATGGTCTTGTCATAGTCAGCCATGGCCCCTCTGAGGTTGTTGATGTTGAGCCTCACGAGCGCCCTGTTGAGGTAGCAGGCCACCATTTTTGGTTTGAGGTGTATGACCTCTGTGAGTTGCGCGTCGGCGTCGAGCCATTGGTTGCGTGAGAGGCTGATGTTGGCCCTTGTGAGCCATGCCTCCCAGTCATACGGGTCGAGTTTGTTGACATGGTCGAGCCATTTTGCCGCCTCGATGGTGTCTTTCTGTATGAGGCAGATGCCGGCCTTGATGGAGTAAGCCCTTGCGAAGTTGCTCCATTTCTGAATGATGGTGTCGAGGTCGAGTTGAGCTTGCTCGTAGTCCTTCAACTCCACGCGGCACAGCATTCTGTTGACCCAGAAATTCTGCGCCGACGGTTCGTCTTTGAGTGCTCTGTCGTAGTCTTTGATGGCCTCCTCGTATTTTTTCACCTTGATGCGGCACAACCCTCTGAGTTCATACATCCCGGTGATGTATGGGTTGAGTTTGATGGCCTCCGAGCAGTCGCTCTCCGCCCCGGCGAAGTCGTCGAGGTAATATTTAGCCACCCCTCTGTAGAACCATGGTTCGTAGAGGTATGGCTTTGACATGATGGCCCTGTTGAAATGCTGTATGGCGAGTACGTAGTCTTCATAGTACAATGCGCTTCTGCCACTCATGACGAGCCTGTCCACATTGAACTGTGCCGCCGCCGTGAGTGGCAGTAGGATGAAGAGTGCTATGACCAACCGTCTCGCCATGTCGTTGATGTGAGAAGTGGTTGCTTTTGTGACTACCTTGTTGCAGCCTTTGTCCGGTATCCGCAGCGGTATCTTCCTTGTAGCAGTGCCTTCAGCTTGCTCTTGATCATCGTCTTTCTGAAGGGCGAGATGCGGTCTGTGAACACTTTGCCGTCGAGGTGGTCGAACTCGTGCTGCATCACCCTGGCGAGGTACCCGTCCACCCATTCCTCGTGCTGCTTTCGGTCGGTGTCCTCGTATCTCACCTTGATGCGTGTGGGTCGTGTGACTTTCTCGTGTATTCCCGGCAGGCTGAGGCATCCCTCCTCCATGCTTTCGGTGGAGCTGTCGTCGTATTCCAGGATGTGCGGGTTGATGAATGCCTTGTGGTAGCCTTTGTATTGCGGGTAGTCTTCGGCCAGTGCGTCGAGGTCGATGACCACCACCCTGATGTCCCTGCCCACCTGTGGGGCAGCCAGTCCTATGCCCTCAGATTCGGCGAGCGTCTCATACATGTCGTTGATGAAGGCATCAAGTTCAGGGTAGTCTTCGGGAATGTCGTGCGCCTCCTTTCGAAGGACGCCCTGCCCATAAATATAAATAGGTAAAATCATGGTCCGTGTTGGGTTTCGTGTTCATTTTTTTCTTGCCTCCATGTAGCTTTGGAGGATGATTGTAGCGCTGACCTCGTCCACCAGCGCCTTGTCCTGCCTGGCCTTCTTCCTTAGTCCTCCGTCGAGCATGGCACGGTGCGCGAGTGTCGATGTGAACCGCTCGTCGTAGAGCGTGACCGGCTTGTCGGGGAAACGTTTCCTGAAGGCTTTTACGAAGGCCGCCACTCGTGGCATGTTCTCGCTTGGCAGTCCGTTGGTCTGTCGTGGCTCCCCCACGACGACAAGCTCCACCTCCTCCTTGTTGAAATAGTCGGCAAGGAAGTCGAGCAGACGGCACGTAGAAACAGTCGCCAACCCGCCTGCAATGATTTTAAGCGGGTCGGTGACTGCTATTCCCGTGCGTTTCCTCCCGTAGTCTATGGATAGGATTCTTGCCACGAAAGGATCAATATCCGTAATAGAGCAGCCAGGCGTCGGGGAATTGGTTTCTCAGCCTGGAGCGGCTTTGCACGGCGCTTGCCTTGTCGGCGAAGGTTGTAGCCACCACTCTGTACATGTTGCGTGCGGAGTTGTATGCCAGCTGTGCGTCATATCCCTGTGAGCGTAGCCTGGAGACGAGCCCCTCAGCATTGGCCTTGACGGAGAAGGAGCCTACGATGACGCTGTAAGCCTTGAGGCCAGACCCATTGACGACAGTGACGTTCTCCTGCGTGACGGCGACGTTTTCTGTGTTTTGGTATCCTGAGTTGTCGGTCACGGGTGTATCGACATACGGTGTGACGACCGGTGTTTCATCGTAGTCGTTGTTGTCGATGTCGTTGTTGCCAGCCGTTTCCTGTGCCTTTGCCTTGTCGTAGGCTTGCCTGTAAGCGCTTTCCTTGGACTTGCAACTGCTGAATGCGAGGGCTACGCTCAGCCCCGCACAAATCATAAGATATTTGTTCATGTTTGTAATGAATTATTTAATAAATAAATGATGTAATCACACAATATTCTATTTCACGTGCGAAATTACTCAAAAACGTTGGAAAAACGTTGGCCAAAGCCTATAAAGTTTGTTAAATGGGCAAAAAGAAACATTTTTTCAAAAAATGAGGCTTAAAATTTTGCACATATCGAAAGAATGATTAAATTTGCTTTCGATTAGCCAACATGCTCCATGAGCATCCAAAAAGCATTCATCTATTTAGTTCATTCATTAACTTCAAACAATTATCATTATGAAGCAACTCACTTACATTGGCGCATTCATCGGCGGAGCCATCGCCGGTGCCGCCTTGGGCGTATTGATGGCCCCCGACAAGGGAACAGACACTCGCAACCGCATCTCCGATGCTGTTTCCGATTTCTGCAAGAAGCACAATCTGAAGGTATCTCGTCAGGACATGGAGGATTTGGTGGACGACATCAAGGATGCCGCTGCCGAGGTAGTCGATTAATCCCCTCTTGCCATGATTTCCAGCGACAAGAACATAGAGACTTTCGCCCAACTGTTGGAGTCCGCCAAGCACTATGTCGGCGTTCAGTCAGAATACGTGAAGCTCGACGTGATAGAGAAAGTTGTGAAGCTTCTCACCGTCGCCACCATCTCCCTGTTGGTGTTGCTCCTTGCCATGCTCATGCTCACGTATTTGTCGTTTGCCATCGCTTACGGCTTGGGTGCTTACATCGGCATGCCTTGGGCCTTTGTCCTTGTCGCTGGAATATATTTTGCTTTTCTTGTCCTGTTCCTGCTGAAGCGTCGCCAGTGGATAGAGAAGCCGCTGGTGAAATTTCTTGCCGACTTATTACTCAACAACTGACCCATGGCCAACCAACCTCTGCTAACATACAAGTCGCTTGATGACATTCGCGCTCGCAAAGAAGTCTTGCGAAAAGAGTTGCAGCGCGACAACAGCACTATGAAGACACATTGGAACACATTGTTCCACAAGGATGAGAGCAGTGCGCTGCCCTCCCATCGTTTCGCCAACATCATGACCACCGGTGCGTCAGTATTCGACGGCATCATCTTCGCATGGAAAATCTACAATCGTCTTGGTGGAAAAAAGAAAATCACCCACAAGAGAAACAAGGGCTTCTTGGCCAGTCTCTTTTCCGGGCGGTGAGTTATCGCCTTGACGAGTTTATAAGAAATATTACGGGGAGTGCTTCTGCGCTCTCCGTTTTTACATCTTTCATCTATCATTTTTTGTGGAGCAAAAATGGGGGCAAAAAAAATGGAGTACCGCTGTACTCCAACCTTTTGAAATCTAATACTATGAAAAACACGTTGCAAATTTAGGCATTTTATTTTAATCTGCAAGCGTTTTGGGTGAAAAAGTTATGATTTATAACTTTAATTAACTAAATTACCGTAGAGTGCTAACTATTCAGTCATTGCCAATACCAAGAAACCATCTTTGCTGTAGGGACTAATATTTCAGCCTCATAGTACTATGAGGCATAGTGTTATTGTTTGGGATTAGTGATATGATGATAGGTTTGTAACTCTTTAAGAACAAGAAGGAAAAAAACCGCTACGCTAATAAAAATAATAAAAAGCTATAAAAAAGGTTGTCAGCAAATGATCTGAAACGCGATGCTTGATAAAACGCATAAATGCGAGAAAAAAAAGAAATAAAAACATTCTTGCCATGAGGGATGATAAAGGGTGAATATTTATCTTCGTCTGGTAAAGAACTGAGTAGTTACGTAGAGTGTGTCTGTTCAGCGAATATGTTTTTAACACGAATTTCCACGAATTGGACATGAATTTTAATTAAATGATTATCCGCATCTATCCGTAACCACCTCGTTGCCAAAAGGAAATCGCCAAGAGGTGAGTGTGCATGTAGGGAATTACTTCATGTAATTCCTAAATTCAAGAGGCAGGTCTATTATTAACCATTTGTGGTTCAAGGAATTACATAAAGTAATTCCCTACATTGGATGCCAGTTCTTGGCGTAAACGAACTTGACATTCAATTTAGGGCGCGGTTTGCGGATAATTGCGGA
>CADBBP010000155.1 GCA_902792855.1 uncultured Prevotellaceae bacterium | reverse complement strand
CAGGACCAAGGGCTGGTCGATGTCTCATTGGAACCATTTGCTGGTTCTGATGTTCGGTCAGCTTATGGGCTGCGGAAGCCTTAGGGAACTCACAGATATAACAACCGCCCATGCCAAGAAGTCTAAACACCTCGGATTTGGCCACCAGCCCATCAACAGACAGATGCTGTCGAAGGCCAACAGTCTCAGAGATCATCGCATCTTTGAGGAGTTCGCTTTCTACATGGTGTCTATTGCCCAAACCAGACGCATTACAAAAGAGTTCGAACTGCATGGCAAGTTCTATGCTATCGACTCTACGACCATTGACCTCTGCATGTCCGTATTCAGATGGGCAGAGTTTAGAAGCACGAAATCGGGCATCAGAATCCATACTCAGATTGACATCGTTACGGAGATTCCCGTGTTCTACAGAATTACCAATGCCAAGGTGCATGATGTCAACTCCATGGACTGGTTCACGTACGAACCCTTGGCATGCTATGTGTTTGACAGAGGCTACTTTGACCTCGCCAGACTCTATAGAATCCATGCTTTCGGAGCGTTCTTCATCATCAGGGAGAAGGGGAAGCCTGCCTACGAGATTATCGATGGGGAAAGCATACTCGAAGGGACTGACAATGTGCTCAAAGACCAAAGCATTCGGTTCACAAGAAAGGAGAATCAGGAGAAATATCCCGGAGTCATCAGAAGGATTGTCTACTATGCCCCTGAACTCCAACGGAGCTTTGTTTACTACACGAACAATTTCTATCTTGCAGCCAAGGACATCGCTCTTCTCTATAAATATAGATGGCAGGTGGAGCTGTTCTTCAAATGGATCAAGCAACACCTCCAGGTCAAACGATTCTGGGGAGAGTCCGAGAATGCGGTCCGCATACAGATTCACGTTGCAATCATCACATACTGTCTCATTGCCATCATCGAGCACGACCTCAAGATTGGCAGACCCGTCTTTGAAGTCATGCGTATCCTTGGTAAGTCTGCACTCACCACAGACAGCATCCAAGACTTGCTCAAGCCTCTCAGACAAAAGGCAGAGGAGACAGATGACAGACAGCTTCATATTGACTTCAAATTTGATTAACATATATTAAGAGACACCAGTGATAATATATAATTATAAATAATATTAATATAACGTGAGTTCGGTATAAGAAAGTTCCTCAAAAAGTTGTAGGAGTGAGAAATTATTTGTATCTTTGTATGTAAAAACCAAATAATTACAAATACAACAAATAAAATCATCACTCCTATGAACACTGCAAATATAGTGGAAATTTATTGTATATTCGACGAATTCTGTAAATTTCTTGAGCCAGAACTGAAAAAACACCTCATTGACACCTCTGGAAAGCGTCGTCGCAACCGAAAAAGTCGTGTTTCGGACGCTGAAATCATGACCATGCTGGTCCTTTTCCACACTTCCCATTACCGCGACCTGAAATATTTCTATCTGGGATATGTATGTCAACACATGCGCAAAGAGTTCCCCAACACAATATCATACAACCGCTTTGTGGAGCGTCAGGCAAAGGTGGCACTTCATCTGCTTTTGTTCCTCAACACCTGCGCTTTGGGCAGGTGTACGGGCATATCCATCATCGACTCCACACCTTTGGTGAGCTGTCACATCAAGCGCATGCACATGCACAAGACAATGAGGGGACTGGCAGCAAAGGGCAAGTGCACAATGGGCTGGTTCTACGGATTCAAGCTGCACCTGGTCATCAATGACAAGGCAGAAATCATACAGTGGATGCTTACGCCAGGAAATGTTGATGACAGGGATCCACTTAAAAACAAGGAGTTTACGGACAAACTCTTTGGAAAGCTCTTCGCCGACAGGGGGTATATCAGCCAAAGTCTTTTTGAGACGCTTTTCGTGGATGACATCCATCTCGTCACAAAGATCAAGAAGAACATGAAGAATTCCTTGATGAACCTCTATGACAAGATCGTATTGAGGAAGAGGGTGATTGTCGAAACCGTGAACGAAGAACTCAAAAACACATGCAACATCGAGCATACAAGACATAGGAGTATTGATAATTTCTGTGTCAACCTCTTTGCTGCCATCATTGCATACAACCTCTTGCCTAAGAAGCCTGAAATGAATATCGAGATTATTGACAAAAGCAGGATTATCGCATGATTCTTATACCGAACTCACGTTAAAAATATGATGTGAGAATTATTATGTCAGTAAAGAAGTTAAAAAGGTGGGGTATTCTTCAATAATGGCAGGTTATTGGATAATAAGGTTGGGTTATTGGAGGAGCAAAAATGGTACTCGAAGCAGTTTTTTCTGGAACGCGTTCTAAATATTTTTCCGTCCCGTTGTAAAAAGTTTTAGAACGCGGCGTAGAAAATGACCCGTCCCAAACTCTGAGTTAACTCATTTCATCGATTGAGTTAACTCGTTTGATGAATCGAGTTAACTCACGTGATTTTAAGTCAGTTTTCACACCAAGCAACAAACGTATAATTTATTGAAGATTTTGAATCAGATGATGGATGATTTTGAGCGAATGCGACCTTTACCTCAAAAACCTTCACTCGAGTCAAATCATCAATCGACTCGAGTCAAACGATAAAATGACTCGAGTGAAGAAAAATTGAAGAAGCCTATTTGAGCAGGTGCTCGTCGAGGAAGTTCTCGATGCGGGTGACGAGGTGTTGGCGCGTGTTGCCCCCGTAGATGGAGTGGTTGCGGTTGGTGTAGAAGTGCATGTCGAACTGGTAGCCGAGTTGCACGAATGCCTCGGCGAGTTCGGCGGAGTTCTGGAAGTGGACGTTGTCGTCGGCCATTCCGTGGATGAGGAGGAGGTCGCCGTGGATTTTCTCGTAGCGGTGGAGCGGCGAGCAGTCGTAGCCGGTGGGATTCTCCTGCGGTGTGCGCATGAATCGCTCGGTATAGACGGTGTCGTAGAATCGCCAGTCGGTGACGGGGGCAACGGCTACGCCACAGTTGAAGACTTCACGGCCTTCGCACATGGACATGAGGGTGTTGAATCCGCCGAAGCTCCATCCCCAGATGGCGATGCGTGTCTTGTCCACGTAGGGGAGCTTGCCGAGCCAGATGGCGGTCTCGACTTGGTCGCGCGATTCGAGGTCGCCGAGTTTCATGTAGGTGCATCGCTTGAAGTCGGAGCCCCTGCCGCCGGTGCCGCGTCCATCGACGCAGACGACGATGTAGCCCTTCTCGGCCAGATGCTGCTCCCACATGAGTCCGCCGAGGAATCCGTTATCGAAGGAGTTGAAGACCATCTGATAGCCGGGGCCGCCGTACTGATACATGATGACGGGGTACTGCCTGGAGGCGTCAAAGTTGCGGGGCTTGACCATCCAGCCGTTGAGTTGGATGCCGTCGGCGGTGTTGACGGAGATGAGTTCGGTCGTGCCGAGGGGCAGGTCGGCGAGCCGATTCTTGAGGTCGGCATTGTCCTCGACGGTCTTGAGCGCCTTGCCCGAGGCGTTGCAGAGCGTATAGACGGGCGGTGTGGTCAGGTTGGAGTAGGTGTTGAGATAGTACTGGCATCCGTCGCTGAACACGGCCTCGTTCCAGCCTTTCTCCGTGGAGAGCTTGGTCTTCTTGCCCGAGGCATCGACCTTGTAGATGTACTGCTCGAGCGGACTCCCCTCGTTGCTGGCATAGTAGAAGTTCTTGCCCGATGCGTCGGTGCCGTAGTATTCCGTGACTTCGTAAGCCCCGGACGTGAGCTGACGAATGAGCTGGCCGCCGAGAGAGTACAGATACATGTGCTGATGTCCGTCGCGCTCGCTGAGCATGACGAACTGATCGCCCGAGAAGTCGATGTCGCTGTAGGCAGGCTCGTCCACGTAGCGCTTGTCCTCTTCGCGGAGGATGAGCTGGGCGGTCGTGCTGCGGGCATTCACGGCATAGAAGTCGAGACGATCCTGATGACGGTTCAGCGTGAGCACCATCAGCTTGTCCTTCTCGCCCGTGAACTGGATGCGGGGGATGTATCCGTCGTCATCGAGCGGCACCTGCATCGTGCGGGTCACGCGGCTCTTGATGTCGTAAGTCAGCACCGACACCTTCGAGTTCACCTCGCCCGCCTTCGGATACTTATATTCGTATGCCCCAGGATAGAGCTTGTACTCCTCCTTCGACGGATTCGTGCCCTTGTACCACGGGAACGAGAACGTCTTCACCGCCGATTCGTCGAACCGAATCCATGCCAGCATCTCGCTGTCGGCCGAGAAGTCGAACGCGCAATTGAACGAGAATTCCTCCTCATACACCCAGTCGGGCTTACCGTTGATGATGCGGTTCCGCTCGCCGTCCTTCGTGATCTGGCTTTCCGCATTGTTGAAGAGCAATTTGACGAGGAAGATGTTGTTGTCCCTGACGAACGCAATCTGGTTGCCATCGGGCGAGAACTTCGGACACTCCTGCGGTCCGCCCTCCGAAAGCGGCGTCAGCGTGCGGTTCTTCACATTATATATATAATAGATGGACGTCGCCGACCGACGGTAGATGCGCTCGCGGTTCGTCTCGATGAGGATGTTCTTCTCGTCGGGCGACATGATGTAGCCCTCCACCCTGCGCACCGAAGCACCACGCGCCTCAGCAGCGTCGAACAGCGTCTCCACCACCTCACCCGTCTTGAACGAGCACCGCTCAATCTTCCGCATGTCGTCGCTCACGCACGAATAGCTCTCCCCATCCGCCATCGGACACACGCTCCTGACCGAACGCGCCGAATAACTGCCTCGTAAAATATCACCCAGCGCAATCTGCTGAGCACACATCATCATTGCTGTCAGCCAAAGCGCCACCACAGCAAAAGTCTTCCTTGTCATCAAGTTCTTCATTTTCATTGTAATTTTAGATTTCGAGGGCAAAGGTACGGAAAAACGGATGAATAGCCAAATAAAACGAACACGAATCTTTCGAATCTGCACGAATATAATTTTGCGGTTCAGTCATTTTTTCGTACCTTTGTCGCGCAAAAGAGAAGAAAGGCATGAAGCATTTACACATATTTATATATATAGGAGCGCTGCTGGCGGTGCTCTCGTTGGCTTCGTGCAGTGGATGCAGCGACACGAAGGCAGAGGAGAAGCCAAAGATGGAGTCGGTCATCCTGTCGCGCATCAGGCAGAAAGCCGACTTGGTGACGACGGAGGTGAGGGTGAGAAAACTTGCCATCTACGACTCGAGCAAGCACGAGAAGTTCGAACTGAAGGATCCGCGGACATGGAAGTACGGCGAAAGGAAATGCATCGTGCCAGTGGATGTGACCATCAAGTACGGTTACGACTTGCGCGACCTGACCATCGACGATGTGAAACTGACGGACGACTCGACGGCTGTGGTCATCCTGCTGCCCGAACCCAAGGTGATTGACTCGGGCTATGAGGCGAAGGTGGAAGAAGGACAGGTAGTGAGGATGTCGTCAGGCATGAGAGACCGCATCAGTCACGAGGAAGTGGATCAGCTGATGGAGCAGGCCTACAGGGCGGTGATGAAAGAAGACTTCTCGGAGATGGTGGAGAGGGACATCGAGCAGAACGCGAAGGTGGTGTTCGAGGCGATTGTGAAGGGCATCGGAATGAAGAATGTGGAGGTGGTTGTACACAAGAAGGATGATTGGAAACTAAAAACTAAAAACTAAAAGTGAAAGTTACCAAGAAACACATAGGATGGATTGCCACGGTGGCATGCATAGTGGTGATGGGCATTGTTGCGACAGTGCTCATCAGGCGATGTGTGAGGGGAAGCGGAACGGAGATTCCGATGGAGGAGACAATGGCGAGCATCGAGGAAATTCGGCCACGGGGAGAGATTTATGTGTGCAGCGCGATGATTGAGGACTACACGATGCAACGGGCTACAGAAGAAAACCTGTTCTGGGCTGACGAAGAACATTCGTGTGTGCAGACCATAACGCAGAAGTGCAGCTACGTGATCGACCTCGACAAGGTGGAGTACGAACCCGTGGATTCGACAAGAACCATCTACGTGAAACTGCCCGACGTGGAATATGTGGCGACGACCCAAAGCACGACATTCCTTTCGGATGACGGAAACTTCTGGGCGGATCATCTACCCAACACGAACGCGATGAAGCGGAAAGTGGAAGGACAAATCAAGAAGCGGTTCGACACGCCCAGCAACCGACGAAAAGCGGAGAGATATGCGGAGGATGCCATCAGTGAGGTGATGAGGAAGTTGGGATATGAGGTGGAATTCGTAAGAACGTTGGAAAGGAAGAAAGAGTGAGAACCTTGTCTGTTAGATATGAGAATAGAGACGTCCCTGACGGGCGTCTCTATCGTTGAGTCGCCGTTTCACTTTGGCCACAAACTCGTGGTTCTTCAAGCCCCAGCCGGGGATGGCGAGGAGGCTGGAGGGAGATTGCGAGACAAAGCGCTCGAGGACAAGGTCGGGACGGAGACGCTCGATGAAGTCGATGACGAGGTCGATGTATTCATCGGACGTGAAGAGGTGGAAATCGGCAGGATTCGCGGCATATTCGGCAGCCATGCGAGTACCCTTGATGAGCTGGAGTTGGTGGAGCTTGAGCAGAGTCAAGGGAAGGTCGGAAAGGACGGTGGCTTCATGGAGCATTGCTTCCCTACTCTCCCCTGGAAGTCCGAGGATGAGATGAGCACCGACGCGGATGCCACGAGCAGCGGTTCGGGTGATGGCATCGACGGTTTGAGCGTGAGTGTGACCACGATTGATACGCAACAGCGTCGCATCATACACGGACTCGACACCATATTCAACAATAAGGAAGGTGCGGCGGTTCAACTCTTCCAAATAGTCGAGCAGCGCATCGGGCATGCAGTCGGGACGGGTGCCAATGACGAGACCCACGACATCGGGGACAGAGAGCGCTTCCTCATATTTGGCCTTGAGATGATCGAGCGTATCGTAGGTGTTTGTATAGGCTTGGAAGTAGGCAAGATACTTCATCTCAGGATATTTTCGGGCAAAGAAACGCTTGCCCTCCTCGAGCTGCTGGGTGATGGATTTCTCCGTAACACAATAGTCGGGATTGAAGGTTTGGTTGTTGCAATAAGTGCAGCCGCCTATACCCACCCAACCGTCGCGATTAGGACAGGTGAAGCCCGCGTTGAGAGAGATCTTCTGAGTCTTCACACCCAACTGCTCTTTGAGCCAAAAACCGTATTCATTGTATCTTTCCATTGTACAAATGCGCATCAATCGGTGGACAAAGTTAAAGAATTCTTGCAAAAGAGGTGAAAAAATCATGAAAAAACATTGTCACTTTGTTAAAAAGTCGTACCTTTGCAAGCCGATTTATATCGAGAGGTGGCGAAAGCCGCCTCATTCTCTGTGTGGATAGTATGTCTCGATTCGTCGGGAATGCGGTCCGTGAAACGCAGAAAACCCAAAGGGAAACTGAAGGAAGCGACCCCGAGTGAGGAGCCGACAGAAAGTGAACCGATGGGCACAGTACGTCAGTCGCACGGCAACGTCGAGCTGGCAGCGAACACAACATTATTAATTATTAAAACCAAAAGGTTAAATGCAATCAAACAGTTTCAAGACAAGCTACATCACCCCTGAAGCAGCAGAAAAGAAGTGGGTGGTAGT
>CADBBP010000154.1 GCA_902792855.1 uncultured Prevotellaceae bacterium | reverse complement strand
TTTGGAAACAGGATGGTGAAGCGGGTGAGATGGTCGTTGGGGTCCGTCACCAGGCTGAAGGTGCAATGATGGGCGGTGAGAATGTCGCGGATGAGCAGAAGACCGAGGCCCTGGCCCTGCGGCTTGGTGGAGAAGAAAGGCGTGAACAGATGAGGTGCCACGGAAGGGGGTATGCCCCGCCCGTTGTCGGTGATGGTGAGTTGTGTGGGAGAGGAAGAGATGATGATGAGCCCCTCCTTCTCCCCCATGCTCTCCACAGCGTTTTTGACGATGTTGATCAGCACTTGCTGGAAGAGGATGGTGTCGAGATGGACAGGGGCTGCCTCATCGGTGAGACGGAACTCCAAGCGCACATGGGCCGTCATACACAGGTTTTCGAGGAAAGGCCGACAAGCCTCCACCTCCTCGCTCAGGTCACAGAGTTGCAGCTGCGGTTGCGGTATCTTCACGACATCGGCAAACCGGGTGACGAACTGTGAAAGTGCGGTGAGTCGTTCGCCGGCACCGTCCACATCCTCCAACCTCAGTTTCCCATTCTCCATCAGACTGATGATTCCCGCCACGCTGTTGTTCACCTCGTGGGCAATCATCCGGATGACACGCTCGTAGGCCGCTTTCTCAGCACGGCGCACCTCCGACGTCAGCGACTCGATGAGGAAGAAGGGATGCTGGTTTCCACGGTCGGGAAACGACAGGTGACTGATACGGAAGAGTTGCGGCTCGCCAGGATTGCGCACGGTGGTGGTCTCGCCAAGGGGCAGTGCGCGCAGGGCCTCCTCCATGCTGGGCGAGAGCATCTCACGGGCGGAAGGATTCATGGAAGAGATGTTGCCGTTGAGGTCGCACTGGATGACCCCCATCGGCGAGGCCTCGATAAGGAGGTTGAGAAAGGTGTATTGTTCTTCGAGCCTGAGATGCTCGCTGCGCAGGCGGTTCAACAGGTCGTTGAACGTGCGGACGATGATGTCTGTCTCATGCTGGCCCGACGGAGCGAGGCGCGTTGTCAGGTCGAGGTCGCGCACCAGTTCCATGCCCCCAATCAAGGTGTCGTAAGGCCGGATGGTCTTGCGGTAGAAATAGCCGAGATAGACGAGCAACACCACGACCAAGCCTTCGGTCACATAGAACAGCCATGACGAGGATTTCATATCCCCGCCTACGCGGAATGTGGCGAAAAGAGCGACACCTGCCATCAGGACGATGCCCAAGCCGAGGAGGAAAAAGTAATGCTTCAGTTTCACTTTTCAATCTTCAATTTACTCCTTTTAATCTTTCATCTTTCATCTTTAATCTTTAATTTTTTTACAGCCCATGCTTCTCGATTTTGCGATACAATGCACCCCGGCTGATGCCAAGTTCCTTAGCCACGAGGGAAAGGTTGCCGTTGTGCTTGGCAATGCAGGTGGCGATGGCGTTGCGCTCAAGGGAGGAAAGGGAAACGCCATCCATTCCCGCGCTGAAGCCGGAAGCCAGTCCCCCTTGCTCTCCCTTGTTCATTTCACCCGTGGATGAAATGGCAAGTGCTTTGAAGTCTTCCACGTCCAGCATGTCCTTCCCCGGGGCTTTCATCAACAATGCCCGCTCCACCAGATTTTTCAACTCACGGATGTTTCCTCTGAAAGGCAATGTCTGCAGGAAGGCGATGGCGTCAGGAGAGACTGCCGTGGGCGAGATGCCGTTGCTGGCACACGCCGCCCTTAGGAAATGCTCCACAAGGAGGGGTATGTCCTCACGACGTTCTCTCAAGGGAGGCAGGTGGAGGTTGATGAGGTTGATGCGATAGAAGAGGTCCTCGCGGAAAGAATGCTCCTCGACCATCGCCCTCAAGTCGGCATTGGGTCTCCCAGTACCTCGTATGTCTGGTCCTGCAGCACCCGCAGCAACTTCACCTGACTGGCAAGCGACAGTTCGCCTATCTCATCCAAGAAGATTGTCCCACCTTTTGCCAATTCAAAGCGACCGATGCGGTCGGCACTGGCGTCGGTGAAGGAGCCCTTTTTGTGACCAAACATCTCACTCTCAAACAGCGACGTGGAAATGCCGCCAAGGTTCACCTTCACAAACGGCCCCGAAGCCCTGCGGCTCTGCTTGTGGATGGCTTCCGCTATCAGTTCCTTGCCAGTGCCCGACTCACCCGTAATCAATACGGGCGCATTGGTCGGAGCCACGCGGGCCGCAGTGTCCAGGACATTCAACAGGAAGGGGCTGTTGCCTATGATGCCAAATCTCCCCTTCCCCACCACGGCTTTTCCGGAAGCAGGAGCATTGCCGCTGTTCCCGTCCGCTTGATGGCCTGACATGGCGTTGAGTTTCAGGGCGGTCTCCATCCTGTCCAACAACGCCCCATTATCCCACGGCTTGGTGATGAAGTCGAAAGCCCCGGCGCGCATGCCTTGAACGGCCAGGTCGATGGTGCCCCACGCTGTCATGAGGATGCACGGCACATCAGGGCGGAAGACCTTGATTTGCTTGAGCAGCGTCAAGCCCTCCTCGCCATCAGTGGAAAGGGTGTAGTTCATGTCCATCAACACCAATTCCACGGCGGGAATGGTGCGGATGGCCTGCATGGCCTCCTTGGGGTTTTCAGCCAAAAACACCTCATACCCGTTGCGTTCCAGCACGAGTTTCAGCGAGAGCCGTATGTTTTTATCGTCGTCAACAACAAGAATCATTTCACATTTAATTTATCAACAAACAGTCCAGCTTTTTCAGATGCAAAGATACTATTTTTTGCCCATAACGACAAGAAAAAAGGATAATGAGTTACTCAAATCTTCTTCATCTGTTAATAATTCAAAAGGTGAGTAAAAAAATCAATTTTATAGAAGTATAGTTACAAATATTTTCGTACTTTTGCAAAGTACACTTCAAAATATCATTATGGACAAGCAGATTATCAAGACTATTATCGGCGAGAAACAGCAGGAAATAGTGGGCCTGGAGTTGCTAAGAAGGAATAATCAGTTTGAAGAGAACACCAGTTATGTACTTTTGGGCATCCGTAGGGCAGGAAAGTCATACACGCTCTATCAAGATATACAAAGACATATTGTCAGTGGCAAAAGTAGAATTGAAGATGTGCTCTATGTCAACTTTGAAGATGAACGCATTGCATTCATCAAATCCGAAGAGTTGGGCGACATTCTCACAGCATACCAGGAGATGTATGACCAAAAGCCACCATTAGTTTACCTTGATGAGATACAAAACGTGACAGGCTGGGAGAAATTTGCCCGCAGACTGACAGAGTCGAAATATCGTGTGATGATTACGGGTAGCAATGCCAAGATGCTTAGTAAAGAAATCGCCTCAACGCTTGGTGGTAGTTATATAGCACGAGACATCCATCCCTTCTCGTTTGGAGAATATCTGCAGTTTCACGGCTTGCTACTGGACAAGAACTGGGCATATCAACCAGATACTCGTTTGAAGGTTGTACGCTATTTCAATAACTATTTCCATTATGGTGGTTTTTCTGAATCATTCGAGAAGCAGAACAAGCGGGAGTGGCTCACATCTCTTTATCAGAAAATACTGATGGGCGACATTGTGGAGCGCAATAAAGTGCGGCACCCTCGTGTGTTGAGACTTCTGGCACGCAAATTGGCAGAAAGTGTTATGCAACCAACAACCTTGAAACGCCTCGAGCACATCATTAAGTCATCAGGTGACAATATCAGCCAACCCATATTGAAAGACTACTTGGAATATATGGAAGATGCATATCTCATCTTCTCTATTCCTAACCTCGTGTCGCCCCTTACAGAACAGCAAACCATCAAGAAACGCTATTTTGCAGACAATGGAATTCTTAACAACTTTCTTTTTCATGGGGAAACCAAGTTGCTTGAAAATATAGTAGCGGTGCATCTGAACAGAACCTATCATAATACAAAGGAAGAGCTTAGGCTGTTCTATTATCTCAAAGGTGTAGAGGTTGACTTCTGCGTACCTGAATCAAATCTTGCCATTCAGGTAACCTATAAGATTGACGATGTGGACACCTACGATCGTGAAGTCGGGGGGCTTTTCAAGTTCCTGAAATCATTCAAAGAATACCACGGCATCATCGTCACCTGGGACACGGAGAAGAGCATTCAGGAAGATGGAATCACCATTGAGGTGGTTCCCGTATGGAAATGGCTATTGGAATGAAGAATGAACCACATGCCAAAGCGAAAAGGTAAGTTGAATAATTTCTAATTCACCTTGATTTTCTCCTTCCCCTTGTACTTCGTCATGTCGCTGACCACCACCTGTTCGCCTGTTTCCAAGCCGCTGACGACCTCGATGTAGTCGTAGTTGCATTCTCCGAGGCACACCTCACGAGGCTGGAGCAAGTCGCCGTCGAGGACGAAAAGGGTGTAGTTGCCCGGGCCGCTGTAAAACGAGCCGTTGCGAATACGCAGCACATCGTCCTTGATGCTGGTGATGACGAAAACCTCAGCACGGAGGCCGGAGCGCAGGCGGGGGTGACTCATATCGTCGGGAATGACGGTAAAGGAGATGGTGCCGCTTTGGCTCAGTGGCGTGACGGTGTTGATGGTTCCTGGAAGGCGCTCCTTGCCGATGCGGAGGATGACCGCCCCGCCCACGCTGACGCGGTCGCCATAGGAGTCGGAAATCTCGCATTCCGCCTTGAAGTGGCTCAGGTCGCTCACCACGGCGATTTTCTGTCCCGCACCCACGGTGCCGCCCACCTCGCTGTTGATGTAGGTGAGTGTGGCGCGGCGCGGCGAACGAATCTTGGCGTCATCGAGGGTGCGGTGCTTCTCATGGAGTCCTTTCTCGAAGATGCCGTTCTGCAGTTGCTGCATCGTGAGGTCGGCCTGGCGCACGCGCTGCTCGTTCTGGTATTGCTGGCGCAGTTGGGCGAGTTGTATCTGCGCCGTGCGCAAGGTGGTCTCTGCCTGCCGCACCCGGTCGCGGGTGCCGGAACCGAGGCTGTCGAGATAGAGTTCGTTGCGCAATTGTGCTTCCAACTGCGCCACTTTCATCTCCTCCACCTCTATCTGCATGCGGCGGTCGGCAAGCTGTGTCTCCACATTCGCTTTCAGTTGGACGGTCTGCTGACGGCGTATCTCCCGTTCGTCGAGTGCCTTGGAGTAGTCGGTCTCGGCCGATTGGAGATCCAATCGGCACAGTGGCTGACCAATGTCCACGTTGTCGCCATTATGGGCATAGACCTCGAGGATTTGCGAACTGATGGGCGACACGATGATTTCCTCAAAGGCGGGCACCACGCGCCCCGTGGCCGTGACGCTCACGTCTATCGTGCCGCGGTCCACTTCGGAGATGATGAGCGCCTTGCGGTCCATGGTCGGTATCATCTGCGTGCCAAGCCAGACAGCGATGCCCATGATGGTGATGGCGACGGCTGCCGCCACCGCCAAGCGGCGAAGTTTGCGCCGCCGCTGCTCGCTGACAGGTATCTGCCTGTCCATTGTTTTATTGTCGTTGGTCATTTTTTTTCGGGGGTTTTTCGGTTTTTTTTCGTTATGACGTTATTACGTTATTCCGTTATACCGTTATTTCGTTATTCCGCTGTTCCGCGGCGTTATAACGTTATTCCGTCATGACGTTATGACGAGTCGTTATTCCGTTATTCCGTCATTCCGTCATTCCGTCATTCCGCCATTTCCGCTTCCATGCTGAGGCTGCATCCTCGCTCGAAGTCCCAGAGGGCGATGGAGCGGAGCTGATAGTAATAGAGCCAATAGTTGTAGAGCTGCTGGATGCGGCCGAGGCGGGCCTCGTCCTTGGCGGTCTTGGCGTTGCTGAGTTCGAGGGTGGAGATGCTTCCTATCTTGAACGTCTCGACATTGGTGTGATAGCGGCGGCGGGCGATGGTGTCGGCCTCACAGGCGATGCGCAGCTGTTCGGCTTGGTTGTTGAACTGCTCCGTGAGGATGAAGATGTTTTGGCGGAACTCCTGCGACTGCTGTCGGAGCTGGCCCTGGATGATGTCGCGGTTCGACTCGGCCACTTTGCGCTGCCCCTTGCGCTTGCCCCAGTCGAGGAGGGGGATGGTGACACCCACCTGCACCACCTCGTTGCTCAGCAGGTTGCGGTAAGCGCCGCCGAGGTTGTCGGCGTTGCCGGTATATCCTAATTGCGCATAGAGGTTGATGCTCTGACGGTTGGCACTGGCAGAGGCCACGGCGTATTCGGCCTCGAGTTGGCGGCGGCGCATGGTGGTGGCAAGGGCGTTATTCTCAAGAGCATGGGCGAGGACATCCTCGTAGTCGAGGTGGAGACCCAAGGCCGAAGCCTCGGGCACCACAGGCATAATGTCGGCCTCCACGTCGAGGAAGGAGCGGAGGGCGAACTGTCGGGCCTGGCGCAAACTCTCGCTGTTGGTCAGGGCGCTGCGTGCGGTGAGCACGTCGAGGCGCATTTGCAGCACGTCGTTCTGGCTGATGGTGCCCATGCGGCGCTTGGCCTGCGCCACTTCGTAGAGTTTTTCGGCGGTCTGGAGGTTCTGACGGGCGATGTTCACCTGCTCGCCAGCCATCAGCAGACCGAAATAGAGGTTGATGGCCTGCATCGCCACCTGCTCCGTTGCGGTGAGGAACCGCGCCTGGGCCTCGCGGTAGCGCAGCGGTTCGATGCGGCGGTCCCACTTCAGGCGGTTCACGCCAAAGAGTGGCTGCGAGAGGGTGACGGCCACGGGGAGCGACATGAACTGATTGCTGCTGCCCATGCCGCCACCTGTCTGGTGCAGATAGTCGAGCGACGACTCCACGGAGAGCGTGCCACCCGTGGGCCATAGTTTCTGCGTGACGTGCAGGGCGCCGTCGAGGCCCAGGTAGTCATTGCGGACGAAGGACAGTCCGCCGTCGGCCTGCTGATAGGAACTATAGCGCTTGTTGTAACTCGGCAAGGTGCCCTGCAGCGACACCTCCGGCAGCAAGTCGGCCTTGTAGCTGCGCCACTGCCAGTAGGCCGAGCGCAGTTCGCCGAGAGCCACGGCGGCATCCACGCTCTGGCGGCGCGCCATCGTGATGCACTCGTCGAGGGTGAGGCGCAAGGTGTCGGGTTGGGCTGAGGTTGGTAGAGGCAGCAATAGCGCATTGCAAATGCTTATACTCCATACAGCCGAATTGCAAATTCTTCTGAGCCAATGTCTGAGCCAATGTCTATTCATGTCGCAGAGCTTCTACGGGACGTTTGTACATGGCACGGAAGGTGGGGACGACCATGCCGAGGGTGACGATGGCGAGGAGCAGGATGTACTGGATGACGCAGATGACGAGGTAGTGCTGCCAGAAGGTGTTCACCCAGTCGTTCTCTTGCCCCGAGCCCGTCATGGTAAAGCCTTGGGCAAGACCGATGTTCATGGCAAACTGGAACCAGACAACCCAACCGATGACACTGGCGACAAGCGTCAGCAGGGCGGCCTCGCGCCACAACATCCAGAACACGTTGCTGCGCTTGGCTCCAAAGCTGCGCATGACGCCGATGTCCTCGGTGCGCTTCCGGATTTGCAGCCAAAAGGTGCCGAGTGTGCCAATGACGACGTTCAGAAGTAGCAGGGCGATGAATGTGCCCATGATGCTGAAGAGCATGCTTTCGGAGTCATAGTTCGATATTTGCTCTCTATATTCAGTGTAGGTGCGGGCAGCGGCGAGGCCGTATTCACCCGTCATCAGTTCCAACTGCCTTTCTGCCGAATTCAGCCGGATGACAAACTCATCCGCATCCTCGCCGGAGCGCAGACGGATGAGCATCTTCGGCGTATTGTTTGAGAGAGCTGTCACCCGTGTGAGGATGGCGTAGGCGTAGCGTTCGCGGGGCCTCAGACGGAAGTCCTCGACCACTCCGAATACCGTATAGCGGGCGACAATCTTGTCGGCAGGGCCATGCTGCACGGCATCCCCGTCGTAGTCGGTCTCCACGATGCGACGCCCCACGGCTTGGTCGGTGCCGAAGAGTGCCAGGGCCATCGAACGGGTGATGACGGCACCGTCGGCTGGACACTCGTTGGAGAGTTTTTCGGCCGACGGACTGCCCTCGATGGGGGTCAGTCCCTGCGTCTCGAAGAATTGCTCGCCAAGCAAGAAGCTGATTGAGTTGGCACCGCAGCAGCGTGTGGTGTCGGCCTCGGCGCGAAAGGTGGAGAGGCGGTACGAATAACCTTCGCCCACGAAGTCTGCAACCAGTCCGGCATACTGCACCTCGGGCAGGGCGCGAACTTTTTCGCGCAAGGCATAGAGATTGGCCAAGGAGGCCTCGCCTATGGAGTCAGAGGCTGCCTGGGACGACACGCCCACCTGCCCCACCACTAAGTGGTCGCGCTCGAAATCGTCTGCGGGGCGGCAGAGGTGTGTGTCGTAATAGGCTACGACGAAATAGTCAAGGAAGTAGAAACTGAGGATGGTGACGAGGGTTATCTCCACCACAATCCAAGCATTCTGACGACGGTTGGCCCAAAAGTTCTTTATTGTCTGGTTCATCTTTTCTGATTTAGCGATTCTACGATGGGTTTGCGCAGCGAGTGCCAAGCGGGGATGAGCGCAGCCATGAGGTTGAGCACGGCGCAGCATGCGAAGGCCACGAAGAAGAGCGTTGGCGTGAAGAACATCCGGAAGTCAAGGCTTGGCTCATTGCCCACCTGGCTGAAGCCACCAAACATCTCATGGACTATATCTGTGTTGCTGACGGCCGCGATGAAGAGCCACGACAGCAGCCAGCCAGCGATGCCGCCGAGGAGTGTCAGCACGAGATTCTCATGGATGACCTCGTTCAGCAGTGTGCGCCGCTTGGCGCCGAAAGCCTTGCGGATGCCCATCTCGGCACGGCGGGCCTCCATACGGTTGGAAACCAAGCCGCTCAAGTTGACGGCGGGGAGCAACAGGAAAAGCAACATCAACAACGCAGGCGGCATCAGTTCCTTGGCCTTCATGGAGAAGTCCTGGTCGCCGGTATGTCTGAAGAAGTTCAATCTCTTGAAGAAGTGGGTATCGGCATCTATCTTCCACTTTCCCCAATCCTTGCCAAGCCGAACGTTGTTGGCTGCGTTGTAATTCTTGCACAGCGGCTCAATCTCGTCGAGGAAGTCCTTGCGGCTGCAGCCCTCACGCAGCAGGAGGCGCACGTCGAGTTGGCCGGAGTAACTGATTTGGTCGAGGTTCTGGTCGGGGTTGTCATCTTTGTTGACTTCCACCGTATAGGGGATGTAGATGTCGGCCGTGGCATCCTCCATAAGCGTGCTCACCGCTTTGACCACACCGACGACGCGAAACGGAAACGGCCCCTTGCTGCCTGCAATGCTGACATGCGTGGCACCGTCGAGCCTCTTGGCCAACTTGTCGGTGACGATGCACACGCGCTCGCCCTGACGAAACTCCTTCTCGGAGAAGGGACGCCCACTGAGGAACGTCAGGTCGTAGAGGTGGAAGAAGCTGGGGTCGGTGCAGAGGGCATAGACACCCGTCACAAACTGCCTGCCCTCGTCGGTGATGCTCAAGAAGGCAGACCTGACGCCTGTGGCGGCCTCAATGCATTTCAGCTGCCGGAAGCACGAGTC
>CADBBP010000153.1 GCA_902792855.1 uncultured Prevotellaceae bacterium | reverse complement strand
CGTCTTTACAAGCGGATGTATGGGCTGTATGTGCCTTTCTTTTTTTCCAAGGACGCGAGCGAGCCGGAGGCGCGATTGGATGCCATGAAGTTCATCCTGTGGCATTGCATCTGTGCCGAGCGTGATGGCGACATCATCAATCCCACCAATGAGGGCTTGGTCAGAATAGCGTGTGAACTGCTCGAATTGTGGGATTCAGAGAAGGCAAACATTCCCTCCAACGAAGAATTGGCCGACCACTTGTTTTCAGAGGAAACCTTGGAAGACCCTGATGAGGTGAAACTCGTGCTGATTTGGCTTAGTCGCAAGAGTTACTTGGGGCGATGGTACAATAATCCGACGGTGGATGATATGCCGTCATTCATCAAGGATATTTATTCCGCCGCTGACAAGGATGAACTGGACTATATTTGCGAATGCCTCTCGCTCAGCTTTGTCCGTGTGTGGCCATTGTCTCTCAATCCTTGGCACATTTATGCTGAAATGATCAGGATTGACATGGATGACCCCGACGATGAGATGGCCGCAATGATAGACAACATCGAGGTGAAGGCGTTGAGTTTTTACAAACTGAAAGAAATCCATCGCGCCATCATGCTTGTTGAAGACGTGCAAGGCGGCAAATTAAAGGTAAATTCGCTTAATTTTGCCGATGGCAATTTACGCAAGGTCATCCGGTCTGGCTACTGTGTTTACGCCTCTTTCATCTTCATTAATGGCCAGTGGTGGCTCAATGGCACAAGCTCATGGGTGAAGATTTCTGATGAAGCATTTCTCAAAGAGCAAGAGAAACATAAGGCTTCCCCGGTGGACAACAAAGCCATTATGGAATATATTGAGAGGAACGATGGGGAGCGCTTGTATTTCTTCCCCAATATGGATGCTATGAAGAAATGGATGGAAAAGGATTTTGGCATCAAAAAAATACCAAATGATGGCCAAGACTTACCTGCCAATCTTCCTGTCTCCGCGTTCATAGAAGAGAACGGCAAACTAACTTGTAGTTATAGGATAGAATGCATCAAGCATTCCCAAAACCCATCTTACAACCGCTTTCAAGCGAAGGAGATGGCTTTGGGTGTTATCTTTACACCTATTTATTGCAGCCAGGGTATGTTGACTTATATGCTTGAACGCCATCTGCTTCCCGATGCCGCCTTAGTTGACTTCAGGGGTGACGACCATGGACGTGCCTTGGTTCAAGACAACATCGACTTCCTTTCTCGATGCATGCGGCGGGACATCAATAGCGACAAGGTGGCGTGTCCGCGGCCTGCCACACCTTCGGTCACAACAAGGGAGGTGAAGGAGAGCGACTATTATCAAAAATTCACCTTCTCGGATTTCGTGGAAGCCATTGCTGGTGAGGAAATCATCTATAGTTCGCACAACAAGGAATGGGAAGTGGTGAAGGCGGACAAGCAAATCACGGTGGTGCGTGACGTGAGAAATAACGTGGAGCACACGATGTTGACCAGCGCACTCTACAGGGCTCACATGTCTCTCGCCCCATTGGAGATAAAGGTAAAGACTTTGGAGGAGTTTGTGGACAAAAAGGACGCCCCTGCCGCCGCGGCCTTGCTTTACAACATCGTGGGTAAAGGAAGAGGTTTCAATCATTTAAGAAAATTGTTCGAAGATTTTTTTAAACGGAGGAAATAGTTTCCGTAATCATTCAGCGATTTATATCGTTTCCGTTAGGTCAATTGTCCAACCATCCCTCTGGTGTCCTGACATTGCGCATGCGCAGGTCTTCCACGTCGTTGGTGATGATGCAAGGCCGCTCGTCGGGCTGCTGGAGGATGAAGGTGACGTCGGAGAGTTGAAGCCCCCTTACGTGGCGGGCGAAGAGGCCGTAGGCAGGACAGGTGCCGAGGAACTTGGCCACCTCCGGGTATTTCTCTCCCAGTTCGGGATAGTTCTCGTCCACCTTCTTTCCACCTCCACGGAAGCGGAGGAGGATGTTGCTCAGCCGCACGTTCTCGATGGGGTGGCCCTGCATGCCGGTGACTTGTATGCCGGAGAGGGCGTCGCAGTCGTCGGCGACGATGTTGCTGATGGAGATGTCGCGTGCCGATGAGACGTCTGTGCGCTCCTTGGGTCCGCGGTTGCGGCGCCCCGTGGTGATGTAGATGGGGTAGTGGTGCACGTGGCTCATGGAGATGCCGGTCACCACGATGTTCTCCATCGTCCCCTGGTCCACCTCCTCGAAGGCCAGTCCGCTGCTGTGGATACAGGTGCAGTTGCTGATGGTGATGTTGCGGTAGCCGCCATTGCTCTCCGTGCCGAGTTTGATGCGTCCGCAGACCCAGTTGACGGTCTCCGGGACATAGGTGCCGTCGAGCGTGGTGCCGAGTTTGTAGCCGGTGACGGTGCAGTTGGTGATGAGGATGTTCTCGCAGGTGACGGCTTTCTTCAGGGCGTATGAGCTTTTCAGCACGAGGGCGTCGTCGTGCGGGGTGTTCACCTTGGTGTTGCTCACGGTGGTGTTGCGGCAGCAGTCGATGTCTATGCCGTCGCGGTTGGTGTCGATGAGCACGTTGTCGATGGTGGCGTATTCGCAACCCGTGATGATGATGGCGAAATGACCTCCTCGGTAGATGGTGATGTCGCGTATGAGGACGTTGCGGCACAGCTTGAGGGCGATGGCCTTGTCGCCCATGCCGATGCTCCCTCCCTGCACGTTGCCGGCGGTCTCCGTGTCGCGTCGTGTGAGGCCGAGGCCGTCGATCATTCCCCTCCCGGTGATGGAGACGTTGGTCTGCCCCTCCGCCCAGATGAGTGAGTTGTGGAAATAGGTGTGCCCGCCGTCCTGGTATTCAGGGAAGCCAAACTCCTCCGAGGGGTCGTATGCCCCTTTTTGGTCGGTGGCGGTGATTGTCGCCCCGGCATCGAGGTGCAGTTCGATGTTGCTCTTCAGGTGTATGCTTCCGCAGAGGTAGTTGCCGGCCGGCACCGTCACCGTTCCTCCGCCTTTTGAGACGCATGCTTCGATGGTGGCGTTGATGGCCGGACTGTCGAGCGTCTTGCCGTCGCCTTTCGCTCCGAAGTTTTTCACGTTGAGGGTGGCGGCATGTATGGTGGCGGCGAAGATGAGGGCCGCGCAAAGGGAAATGGCTTTTCCCGTCAAGGCAATGTGCTGTTTCATAAATGGATGTCAATTTTGTTGCAAAAATAATAAAGGTCTGTTGGTTGTCCATGGTTGAAAAGTATGAAAAGGCGGTAATTTTGTACGCCCAATGATGGATGATGGACGTGGCAATGCAAAATAAAAATCCCGTTATGCTTTGCCATGCGCCTTTTTCATGCTATTTTTGCATGCATGAAAGAGCAAGAGAATATTGACAAATGCTACATGCGCCGCTGCCTTCAGTTGGCAGAAAACGGACTGCTCACCACGAGGCCCAACCCCATGGTGGGGGCTGTCATCGTGGCCGGGGGGCGCATCATCGGCGAGGGCTACCATGTGCGCTGCGGCGAGGCCCATGCCGAGGTGAACGCCTTCGCCGCCGTTTCAAAGTCCGACGAATGGTTGCTGCCGCAAGCCACCGTCTATGTGAGTTTGGAGCCGTGCGCCCATTATGGCAGGACACCCCCTTGTGCCGACCTCATTGTCTCGAAGGGTGTGCGCCGCGTGGTGGTGGGCTGCGTGGACCCCTTCGCCCGTGTGCAGGGCAGGGGAGTGGGCAAACTTCGCGAGGCGGGCATCGACGTGACAGTGGGCGTGTTGGAGGAGGAGTGCCGTTGGCTCAACCGCCGCTTCTTCACCTTCCACCAGTTGCACCGGCCCTACATCATCCTGAAATGGGCGCAGACGGCAGACGGCTTCCTCGACGACCATGGGCGAGCCACGGCCATCTCCACGCCCTTCACCCGGATGCTTGTGCATCAGTTGAGGGCGGAGTGCGACGCCATCCTTGTGGGGAGGGTCACCCGGGAGCGGGAACAGCCGAGGCTCGACGTGCGCCACTGGGCCGGCCCCTCGCCGGTGAGCATGACACTCAGCCACGACCATGGCTTGGAAGCCGTGGTGGACGAGTGTGTGGAGAAGGGGTTGCTGTCGCTCCTGGTGGAGGGGGGCCGTCGCACACTCCTGTCGTTCATCGAGGCGGGGATGTGGGACGAGATGCGTGTGGAGACGGGAGTCGCCGTCGTGGGAGGCGGCACACAAGCACCCCCTATACCAGAAAATGCCACCCTGCGCTCAAGGGAGTGGCAGGATGGCAATCTCGTGGAGTGGTATGTGAGGGGGTGAGCCGGGGCTATTTCTTCCTTCCGAAGTCAGCCGGGATCTCCCCCCATTGACTTGTCTCCCATTTCAGGATGGGAACTTGCACCGGGTGGAAGTGAAGCCAGTTCTCCGCCCGTGCGATGATTTCGTATAACTTGCGTGTGCGCTCGCTGCGCTCCAAGGTGGTCTTGCATTTCTTTTTCGAAACCCACAAGATGGCGTTGTAGCTGTCGGAATAGACGGCTTTGCGGATGCCTTGACGCTCCATCAGCGCCACGGCGTGGACGATGGCGAGAAACTCCCCGATGTTGTTGGTGCCGAAGACGGGACCGAAGCGGAACACCTGCGCACCGGTGGCCAGGTCAATGCATTGATACTCCATCTGCCCCGGGTTTCCGGAGCAAGCGGCGTCCACCGCCCAAGCGTCGGCCCGCACCTCCGGGGGGAGTGGCAGCACCGTGTCGTGGCGGTAGTCGGGCGGGTTTTGTGGCAGGGCGTCCTTCGCCATGGCTTACATCCTTTCCGGCACCTCGATGCCCAGGAGGCGCATGCCATTGCGCAGCACCTTGGCGACGTTGGCGGCAAGCACCAAGCGCACGGTCTTCTCAGCCTCGCTCTCGGCGTTGAGGATGCTGAAGTCGTGGTAGAACTGGTTGAACTCCTTCGTCAACTCGTAGCAGTAGTTGGCGATGCCGCTGGGTGAGTAGTCCTTGCCGGCCTGTTCCACGGCGGCGGCGTATTCGCTGAGTTTCTGGATGAGTGTCGTCTCCTTCTCGTTCACCGGCATGCCTGGCTCCAAGGCTTCGGGCAGGTTGGTGCCGGCGGCCTCCGCCTTGCGCAGGATGCTCCTGATGCGTGCGTGGGTGTATTGGATGAACGGGCCTGTGTTGCCGTTGAAGTCTATGCTCTCTTCGGGGTTGAAGAGCATGTTCTTGCGGGCATCCACCTTGAGGATGAAATATTTCAGTGCCCCCATGCCCACGATGCGTGCGATGTCGGCCTTCTCCTCGTCGCTGATGTCCTGCAACTTGTTCACCTTGTCCTCGCTCATGCTTGCGGCGTCGGCTATCATTGTGGCGATGAGGTCGTCGGCGTCCACCACGGTGCCCTCGCGGCTCTTCATCTTGCCGTTGGGCAGTTCCACCATGCCGTAGGAGAAGTGCACCAGTTCCTTCCCCCACTTGAAGCCCAAGCGGTCGAGGAGGATGGAAAGCACTTGGAAATGGTAGTTCTGCTCGTTGCCCACCACATAGATCATCTTGTCGATGGGGTAGTCGCGGAAGCGCATGGCAGCCGTGCCGATGTCCTGCGTCATATAGACGGATGTGCCGTCGGAGCGGAGCAGCAATTTCTGGTCGAGGCCGTCGCCGGAGAGGTCGGCCCACACGCTGTTGTCCTCCTTGCGGTAGAAGAGCCCTTTCTCCAGCCCTTCCTCCACTTTCGCCTTGCCTTCGAGGTAGGTCTGCGACTCATAGTAGATTTTGTCGAAGGACACGCCGAGTGCGCGGTAGGTCTCGTCGAAGCCGGCATACACCCAGGCGTTCATCTTCTCCCACAAGGCACGTATCTCCCGGTCGCCCTGCTCCCATTTCACCAGCATGTCGTGGGCTTCCTTGATGAGCGGCGACTCCTCCTTGGCGCGTTTCTCGGCCGCCTCGGGGTCCATGCCCTCTGCCACGAACTGCTGTGTGAGGGTCTTCACCTCTTCGCGGTAGTGCTTGTCGAAGGCCACATAGTAGTCGCCAATGAGGTGGTCGCCTTTCTTGCCGCTGCTCTCCGGTGTCTCGCCGTTGCCCCATTTCTGCCATGCGAGCATCGACTTGCAGATGTGAATGCCACGGTCGTTGACGATGTTGGTCTTCACCACCTTGTTGCCGTTGGCAGCCATGATCTGAGCCAGAGACCATCCTAAAAGGTTGTTGCGCACATGGCCTAAGTGCAGCGGTTTGTTGGTGTTGGGCGAGGAGTATTCTATCATCACCAATGGTGAAGAGTCGGTGGCTGTCTTTTCTCCGAAATGCTCATCGGCATGGATGCTGTTGAGCAATGCTATCCACGCCGAGGGGGCGATGGTGAGGTTGAGGAAACCTTTCACCACGTTGAAGTTTGACACCACCGTGGTGTGCGACAACAAGTAGTCGCCTATCTCCTTCGCTGTCTCTTCCGGCTTCTTGCGGGAGAGCTTCAAGTAGGGAAACACCACAAGGGTGAGGTGCCCCTCAAACTCGCTACGCGTCTTCTGAAGCTGGATTTCGGGCACGTCCTGTCCGTATAGTTCCTTGATGGCGGCCTTTACCGCCGTGCAGATGTCTTTCTCTATGACCATGTCTTTTCCTTTTTGTTTCGGGCTGCAAAGTTACGAAAAAACGAGTGAAAAGAAAAGGAATGCTTGCTTTTCTTTATCTTTTCCGAGTGCCAGTAACTTCGGCGAAGCCAAAGTTACGAAAAAACGAGTGCAGGACACGATTTTGTCCTTAAGCGGACAAAATCTTCAGAACTTGTTCTTTTTTCATCCCGAGGTGGAGTCCCTTGGCGGTATGCCATCCTCATTCCAATAGAAGTGGAAATCGTGGAAGGGCACCCTTTCTTCCTCGGGAGGGAGTTGCATATAGTCGCCGTATCTTTGACTTAGAAAAGTGTCGTATTTCGTGATGATGGAGAAGGTGTGGTCTTCAAACGGCACGTCCATCGTCTCCTCGAAGAGGTTTTCATGGAAGACGTGCTGCCATCTGGGATTGGGCGTCACGAAAAAGGAACCAGTTTCCTTGTATTCGAAATGATACAGGTAATCCCGGAACATCCTTTGCAAGTATCTGTTGACTGGGAAATAGTTGTACGTAGAATGCCTCATAATCCATGAACGCATTCTGAAAGAAAAGTATCTGATGTTGTATAGACGGTCGGCCCTCTTGATGAATTTCTCAATTTCAGAATGGTCGTCTGGCAGTCCCACCACGGGATAGATGTCAATCAAAATGCCGTCGCCGCGAGTTTTCAGTCCTTCTTTGGAATATGTATGCTTATGAACGAGGCGGGGAAAGGGGAATTGGTAGTCCTTGTTGGTGTCAAAGTCAGAAATGCGGGTGTTTTCCGAATGGAATGTCTTTTTGAAGACCTGCATGTCGGGCAAGGGCATCATGACATCCATGTCATCGTCCCAGGGGATGAAACCCTTCTCCCTGATAGCTCCTAATAGCGTTCCATAGGCCAGTGAGTATCTGAGGTGATGTTTCTTGCAGAAGGCATCCATCTCCGCAAGCATGTCCATTTGGATTTTTCTTACCTCTTCTAAAGGAATCTCATTTGTGGGATTTGTCATCGCAAGTTATCATTTATTGGAATGCCTTTGAAATAAAGCCAGACTATGGCGGGTATGAGGAAGCAGTCGGCGGCGAGCCAGGCCACCGGGTCGCCGTAACACACACCGAGGAAGTGAATCGAGGGTACCAGCCACAGGCTCACCCCACCACGGGCCAACATCTCCATGACACCGGAGCAGACGGCAAGTCTCGACCATCCTAACCCTTGGATGGAATATCGCAAGACGGTGAGTACTCCGAGAGCAGGATAGAACCAGCATGCAATGCGCATGAGCATTGCCGCTTTGGAGGTCACTGCCTCGTTGCCGCTTTCCACGAAGAGGCTCATCATGTTGTCGGCGAAGGGTTGGATGAGGAGGGCGGTGACGACGAAATAGGCCATGGAAAGCAGCAGGGCAGCGCGTATGCCACGCCCCACGCGGTCGAGACGCCGTGCACCAATGTTTTGTCCGCAATAGGTGGCCAT
>CADBBP010000152.1 GCA_902792855.1 uncultured Prevotellaceae bacterium | reverse complement strand
TGGCCAGCACAAAGTCCTCTGTGCCGCCGATGAGGTCGCCGCTCACGATGGGCGATGCGCCCTTGGCGAAGCAGGTGTAGGTGCCCACGAAGCTGTACTCAGGGTCGCTCACCGTCAGGTCGGTGGGACTTTCCACCGTCTTGTCCTCAAATGGGGCGATGGCCTTGTCCTCGTCCACGAACACCACGTATGGGGTGTTGGCAGCCATCTCGCTCACGGAGGAGAAGGTGAGGTAGAGTTTGCCGTCGCGAGCCTGTGTGCCGTCATATTTCAGCACCTTCTGTGCGCCAAGCTCCTCGGCTGTGGTCTCGAAGGGCAGCACGACGGTGTTGAGGCCGGCCAGCAATACGCGGTCGCTGTTGATGACGGGATACTCGCCCGGGGCGAGGGTCTCGGTGTCGCTGTCGGAGATGGCGGCTTCCGTGGCCTTCACCTCTATGGTGACTGCCTCGCCCAGGCCGCCCATGGCGTTGGCGCTGCGGATGGTGATGATGTCGCCCTCGTTGGCGTTGTGGGCAAATGATGTGCCGTCGGTGACGATGTAGATAAATTGGTCGTTGACGAAGATGGCATAGGCGATGGCGCCGTCAACAGGCTCCCAGGTCACCTCGCCGTTGGCGTAGGTGGCGGCAGGAGCGGCCTTCTGCTCTGTCTGTGCGGCGGGATCCCATGCGTTGGCGTTCTCCTTGAACATCTTCTCGTAGGTGAACTCTGCGGCCTTCTCAGCATTGATGATGGTCTCGAAGGTGCCACCGAAGGAGGTGATGATGTTGGAGGCGGGGGTGATGTCCTCGCCCATCTCGTTCTTCGTGCCATACTCGCCGAAGAGTCTCGGGTCGCGGTTGTTCATGCCTTTCTGTGTCCAGCGGCTGCCCACCAGTGTTGCTTCAGCATTGGCGTCGAGCGTGGTGTTCAGATACACGGCGATGGGGGCGTTCTGCCAGGTGCGGCCGAAGTTCCAGTCGCCCTTTCCGCGGGCGAGGTCCACCACCTTGCAGTTGTCGAAGACATAGCCGAATTCACTCTGGGTCGTCGGTGCGCAGATGGTGCGACCGCCGGTGCCGTTGGCGCTGCGTGGCTCCAAGGAGAGTGTGGTGTTCTGGAAGCGAACGTCGCCGCCGCCGCAGAGGAAGTCAACGGTGCCGTGGATGTCGCAGTTCTCCCAGTACGACTGCTTCGTGTTCTGGCTGTAATAGGTGTCTTGGTAGGAGAGCATTGCCACGTTCTTGAAGATGGCGCGGTCGCCCTTGTCCTGCAGGCACACGGCGCGTCCGGCGGAACCGGCGGAGTAGTAGTCGAGGCCGTTCTTCAGCGTCAGGTCCTGCATGTAGAGGTTCTGGCCGGTGTTGAGCAGGGTGGCGGTGGTGCCGATGCCCTCGGTGGAGACGTCGGGTGCGTTGGTGATGATGGTGCCTTCCATCGACTGTCCGATGATGGAGATGTTGTGTCCGCTGATGGTGGTGAGTGCCGTCTCGCCCAAGTCATAGGTGCCGTTGGGGAGGAAAATGTACGAGCGCTCTGCGCTGCGCGAACCGTTCGCGCCGTTCACGGCATCAAGCACATAGTTGAAACTCGTGACGTCGCCCGGCAGCACGATATACCAGTTGCCCACCTTCACGTAGTTGGTCATCTCGGTGTTGACGATGCGGATGTTGTGGATGTAAACAGCGCCGTTCGACTCAATGTCGATGTGCAGCTTGCCACCCTGGCCCTCGTAGTTGAAGGTGTAGATTTCGCCGTCGCTCTCGCCCTTGCCGGCAATGCGTCCGAGCTCCTCGCCGTCGTCGTTCTTGAAGACGAGTTGTGCGTTGGCGTTGGAGTAGAGGCAGTTGCCAACGAAGATGCTGGCTTTCTCGCCGGTGAGCAGCGTGATGCGGTCGCCGTTGCCGAAGACCCAGCCGTGCTCGTTGTAGTAGCGTCCGCTGCCGGTGCTCTCGAAGGCCTCGTGGTCGTTGGCGTCGAAGTTCGGGTCGGCCAGGTTGAACTCATATTTCTTGTAGGAGCTGACCACTTCTATCTCCGTGGCCACGGCATAGAGTGAGAGGTCGCTGGTCACGATGTCGCTGGTGCTGTATTTCTTGCCGCCAGCGGTCTTCACAAACCATCCGCGCACCTTGTAGCCTTCCTCGGCCTTTGCCGTGGAGTAGTCGATGGCGAAGGAGCCGATGGGCGAGTCCTTCTCCACCAGCTGCGTACCCATCACCGTGCGGTCGGTGTCGTAATAGGTCAGCGTGAAGTCGGGCTTCTGCACGAAGTTGGCGATGTAGTTGATGGTGATGCCTGCCAGGGTCACGGGGATGGTGACGGCGCACTGTGTGGCGTCGCCCTCGTAGGTCACCTCGCCCAGTTCGCCGCTGACCACGTTGATGTTGCTCACCGGGTTGCTCTCCGACACCATCTCCTCTGCTTTCGACAGTTCGATGGTGGCCACATATTGGTCGCCGCTGGCCTCGAACACCTTGTCGGCCACGTAGTCCACGCCGTTGGCAGTGAACCCGCCGAGCATCGGCACATCCACTTGCTCACCGTTGACCACGCCCTTGATGACGATGTCGGCGAAGCCTATCTGCTTGCCGCTCTGCAGGTGGTAGAGGTTGACTTGCAGGCCGCAGACGCCCTCCATGGCTGGGGCTTCGCTGATGGCGTAGGTCAGCAGGTCAAATTTCGGGTCGGTGTTGTTGCGGATGGGTTTCACCTCGCTGGCCAGCGGGATGGTGGTGCCGTCGCCGTTGAGCCAGGCAATGTCGAGCAGTCCGTTGTCGGTGCCAAAGCGGGTGGTCTTCAGCGACACCTCCGTCGGAGTGAACGTCAGGCCGTACTTTGGCTGTATCACAAACTGGATGATGTTGTCGGAGGTGGGCTCGTTGATTTGGCTCAGGGGCTCGATGGCTGTCTCGGTGAAGCCGGGGTCGCTCTTGGTGCCTTTGTAGATGAGTTCGCTGCCAAGCACCACCTTGCTGTTGAGGAAGTAGTCGGCGGCGTCGCCAAACTCTGCCTTCTGCTCCTCTGTTCCGAGGTTGAAGGGGAAGGTGGCGGTGACGTCGGCGTTGTCCACTTTCACCGGTGCGAGCGAGGGCTTCTGCACCACGCTGATGCAGTAGATGTAGTTGTTGCCGTCGGTGACGGTCACCTCCACGTAGCCTTGCTTCTGCTCGGCGTTGGTGGCGGTGTGGCTCACGATGGTCTCTTCGCCGTTCGCATCACCGCCCACGGCGAAGTGGCAGTAGCCGGGATAGCCCTCCACGGTCACCACGTCGGCATTCGACACGACGGGCACGCGGATGATGGTGCCGGGGTTCATCTGGGCGTTGTTGCGGCCCACGCAGTAGAGCTTGCCGTTGGTGGCGTCCACATGCATCTTCACGCCGGGCACGGTGGACTCCACGTCGGCCTCCACGCCTTGGTAGTTGGTGGCTTCACAGATGCCGGCGGGCAGGTCGTTGCGGAAGTCCCACTTGGCGTTCACGTCGGGTTTCTGCAGTTCCACGGAGATTTTGTAGATGTAGTTGCTGCCGGCGGTGGCGGTCACTTCCACATATCCCTGGCTCTTCTCGGCATTTGTCGCGGTGTGGCTCACCACGTTCTCGTCGCCGTTCTCATCGCCGCCCACGGCGAAGTGGCAGTAGCCCGGGTAGCCGGTCACGGTCACCACGTCGTCGGTGGTGCTCACCGGGATGCGCAGCACCGTTCCGGGGTTCATCTGGGCGTTGTTGCGCCCCACGCAGTAGAGTTTTCCGGCGGTGGCGTCCACGTGCATCATGATGCCCGGCACGTCCGACTCCACGTCGGCCTCCACGCCTTGGTAGTTGGTGGCTTCACAGATGCCGGCCGGCAGGTCGTTCTGGAAGTCCCACGAGGCTGTTGTGGCGGCACTGCCGGCCAAGGTTGCCAGCAGCATGGCACACAACAAGCCAATTCTCTGAAGTAGTTTTTCCATAAGCTTAAAGGTGTTAGTAGATTGTAAGAATGATAGGATTGTTTGGTATGAATGTTCACGGTTTTCCTGTGCGCTTCCTTCCCTTGCTCACCACCACGCCCTTGTAGCCCTTGGCGGCGCGCTGGCCGGAGAGGGTGTATGCGGGTGCTGTCGGGGTTGCATGGCCTTCCACGCCGTCGATGCACGTCAGCACGCCGGCGCCCACGGTGTGCAGGTCGCGGGTGGTGAGGAGGATGTCGTCCACGGTGAGCGAAGCGGCGGGGTCGCTGGTCTTGATGTCCACCAACGTGGTCACGTCGTGGTCGAAGGGATGTCCGCCGAGGCTGTAAATCACCATGGTGACGCTGCCGTCGGGAGCCTCGCCCCAACTGAGTTGGTGGGTGGCGGAGCAGGCGTCGTGGAGGCTGACGGAGGTGATGGCGGTGGTGCCTGTGGTGCGCAGGCGGGCTTGCATGGCGGTGTAGCGGGTGGCGTCGTCCAAGTGCAGCGTGAGGCAGCCTTCACCGGCGTCCATCAGCAAGGCACCCTCGCGGCGTGGGGCGTAACTGTCGGTGGATTGCCTGATTACCAGTTGCACCACGCGCATCACGTCCACCACGTCGATGTGGTCGTTGCAGTCCGTGTCGGCCTCATCCTCGTAGAACACTGCAAGGGGCTTGCCCAGGATGCGGTTCACAATCATCATCACGTCGCTCACGTTGATGTGGCGGTCGTGGTCCACGTCGCCCATGAGGAAGTCTTTCAGCGAGACCATGATGCTGAAGGACGGGGGATAGACACCGCCTATCTCTTCGTTCTCGTCAATGGTGCTGAGTGCGACTTGTTCGAAACTTATCTCATACGTTCCGGCCTCCAAGGAGTCGGCTATTTCCAAAGGCAGTGAGAAGAGGATGCCGTCCTCGTCGGCGATGGGCTCCAGGTTCATCGACATGATGAGGAAGATGTATGAGCCGTCAGCCTGGCGGGTGCAGTGCAGCTGGTGGTCTGCCAGTCGTTCGGAGGGTTCCAACATCGGCCTCCCTTTCTTGTCGGTGGCGATGCTGAGGCCCTCGGGCAGGTGTATCTGCCCTTGGCATCCGATGATCATGTCGCTGTTGTGCAAGCTGATTTCCAACTTCCCTCCTATGGGGCGGCGAAGTTCGAAGTCGGTGCTGTAGAGGTAATTGTCGGTCTGGGGCTCCTCGATGATGAGGTCGCACCATCCTTCGGCGGTGGAGTAGGCCTCCCTGGCCCCTGCCGGCACATACACGATGGGCGTGCAGCCCTCGAAGGCGTCGGGGGCGGTGAGTGGCGGGATGGGCTGGTCGGTGTGGATGGTGCTGATGTTCTCGCAGTAGGCGAAGGCTTCCTGCTGGATTTCGGTCACGGTGGTCGGGATGGTGAGGGCCACCAAGCCCGTGCAGCCCTTGAAACACCGTGCGCCGATGATGGTGAGACCCTCGGGGAGTGACACCGACGTGAGCGCCGTGCAGTTCTCAAAGGCTCCCTCGCCCAGTGCCTTTGTCGTCTCGGGGATGGTGGTGGCGGTGCAGCCAATGAGGAGGGTGGCCGAAGCGGTCTCGATGATGGCGTTGCAGTCGTCGCGGGAGTCAAAGAAAATGTTCTCCGGCGAGACGGCGAGGTGGGAGAGGGGGCAGTCGGTGAAGGCTCCTCGTGCGATGCGGCTCACGTTTTCTGGGATGGTGATGGATGCCAGGCTGGTGCATCCCTTGAAATCGACGGGGCTGATGGATTCCAGTCCGGTGAAATATTGCAGTTCGTCGAAGGATGTGATGTCGGAGTTGCGGAAGGCTTTGTCGAGGCTTTTCACCACCTCCGCTTCGCTGAGGCTCAGTTCTCCGTCGCCGTTGATGTCCCATTGCTTCAGGCAGATGGCCTTCACCGTCTCGTCATGGAACGTGATGGTCTGCCCGGAGAAGTAGTTGGCTGTGATGCCCGTCAGGACATGTTGGTGGTAGGAGTAGTCTTTGCCGGGGCTGTCCTCGTTGGGTTCCTCAGGCACGAGGATGGACAGGTTGAAGTAGCCGTCGTAGAGGCCGCCCCATCCCCAGTTGATGTGGTAGAAGCCCCCGTCGTCGTAGCCGTCGCAGAGGAAACAGTGGGTGCCGTTGTCCGACGAGCCGAAATAGATGACGGGGCGGCTGGAGGCCAGTTCCTTGTAGATGGTTTGGTCCCATTCCTCCTCGCTTTTGTTGTCGCGCTTGAGGTGGCGGATGGTGGATGCGTAACCGAAGATGTTTTTCAGGGCGGTGGCGGCGTCTTCGGCAAAGGCCTCGGCCTTGTCGCTGCTGTACATGGTTTTGGCCGCCTGGCCGCAGTAGCGCATGAGGTTGGCCACGGCCATGCGCTGCTCCTCGCTCTCGCTGCCATCGTAGGTGGGGAGCATGTCGCTCCAGGCAAAGTCCAACTGAGGCAATGCTTCCATGGTGACCTCGCCGACGCTGTTCACATAGCCTGGCACGGCGTCGCACGCTTCCTGCGGCCATTGATGGTAGTTCATCACCTGGGCCATGGCCACTGCCACGCAGCCGGCGGGGCAGTGCCGTCCGTCGATGACGGGCGACAAGAGGTTGTAGGCGTTGCCCTCCTCGTCTTTCGCTCCTTGTGACCATTGTGTCCCGATGAGCGGTGCGATGGGTTGATGATGCTGTTCGTGGCGTGGGGCCTTCCGAATGTCGCTTCGTGCTGCTTCCACGCGTTGTGACACGCCGTCGAGCCAGTCCGTCAAGCCGGGTGGCACGTCGCCGGGGATGAACGCCCCGTGGTAGGAGTAGCCTATGAAGTCGCCAAAGGCATCGTCGCCGGCAATGATGACGAAGCCGCCGCCGTCGGCGTTGAAGATGTACAAGGAGGCGTTCCCATTCGAGGCGTTTAGCTTGTTGCTGTCTTGTACGGGTTGCTTGCCCCAGGCGGCGAAGAATGCTTCGGCCTTCTGGCGTGCCATGGAAGGGGTCACGGGCGTGGCTTGCATGGATATGCCCAGACTCATGAAAATTAGCAGGATGTATGCGCGCAAGGTCATATTTTTACACTTTCAGGCTTTAAAGTGCAAATTTATGTTTTTTCCCTGACATTCGCAATATTTTTATTGCCTTTTTTGCAAAAAGAAATTGTTTGGTGTCTATTGTACGCTCATGGAAGGGCAGAACTGATGCTGCCAGATGAAAATCGGGGCATGGCCTTCCGACCATGCCCCGAAATGTGGTGTCTGAATGTTTCAGAATGTTTCAGAATGGATTATTTCCTCACCATCTTCTTGCCGTTGACGATGACAACGCCCTTGAAGGCTTTGTCCACACGCTGTCCGGCGAGGTTGTAGGCGGGAGCATCGCTGCTGACGCTGGTGGCGGTGGCAGTGTTGATGCTGGTGACATCAAACAGGGCATAGCCGTTGGCGTTGGGTGATTCCGATGCAGCCACGCGCAGGTATGCCTTGTGGGCCTGGTTGGTGAACGTGCCGCCAGTCTCCGGATCGCCGTAGTAGAAGCCCACTACGTCGTTCTTGGCAGAGAGAACATATAATTTCTCACCTTCATCGGCGGAAATTAAGAGGTCTGTATCGGTGCCTTCGAGATAGTTCTCACCAACGGCGAGGTTCGGCTCGGGAGTATTCTCGAAGGTGTAGGTCTCGCCGGGCTCGCCGGTGATGATGACGGCGGTGGCGGAAGGAATGACGGGGATTTCGGTGAGCGTCACTTGGCTCTCCTCCACACCGCTCACGATGTAGGCGGTGACACCCTCAGGGATGGCGTATGCACTGTTGGAGTAGAAGAAGGTTCCCCAACCGTATTTGTCGTTGAAGGTGTACTCAACAGGTGTTGGCGCTGGGGTGAAACCGAAC
>CADBBP010000151.1 GCA_902792855.1 uncultured Prevotellaceae bacterium | reverse complement strand
AGGTCGGCGGCCAAAGGGAATTGAAAATCGACGTGCGAAGCGAAAGTCAAAGCCAATTTTAGAATTTATGGTCAATGAAAGAATTAACAAGAATTATCCGTCGCAAGCGACGGGAATTCTCCATGCACCAGAATGGAAAAACAGGAAATGGCTTGCCATTTCGTCTCAAATTCCTATGAATTCCATCATAAAGAAAATTCTTTAATTCTCAAATTCGTGATAAAAAAGAATGGGAAACTTCAGCTGCTAATAAGTCATAAGCCGGAAAAGAATACTCGCCTCAAAATAATATACGTCATATTTGGGATGGATACACTTCAACGTCAGTCCAATCGAATGGTAGGATGACTGTAAATCCAAAAACTCTTCATGTAACACTTACAAAGACGTGTCGCAAATATGTCGCAAATTTTTGATAACAAATGATATGTGGGGATATGCAACGATAAGAATGCATCAAGCCCAATAATGCACATGTGGTCTGATGCCGACATTGAGGTTTTTGTCTTTGATAAGTATTGCTTTATACCAGTCATTTTGCCCTTAGTTCTGCCCTTTCATAATGATTGATTTTCAATGTGTTATGTGGGTTTACAATAGGCTAAAGTATCTTTCTTTGCCCTTAGTTCTGCCCTTTATTCCGCCCTTTCAGTAAACATTAAATCTCTCCGTCTTCTTTCATCTTTTGTAGTCCTATTGATAAGGCTTTATTGATAACATCATTCTTGGATTGATAAGTTTCACCTAATAAATAAACAGTTTGGTTTGTTTGTCCTTCTGTCTTCAATAAGCCTTGCTCTTTTAATATTTTTATTGATAAAAAAAGAGTGCAAACAAAACTCTGTTTGCACTCTTCTTTATTCATTTCATTTATTTGACCTCCTCAAAGTCCACGTATTCCCCTTCGTCGTCGGCGATGATTTTACGCTGTGAGCGCTCCCGGGCTTTTGTGTCGGTGATGCGCTCGCCATATTCTCCCTGGGGGGCGTCGGAAAAGTCTTGCTGGCGCTCGCGGAACTGCTGCTTCGCCCTGCGGATGGTGAGATAGATGCGCACGGCGAACAGCGCCAGGGCAAACACTCCGGCAAGAAAGATGAAGAGGATGAGTTTCAGTAGGAACACCATGGCACCGTATTTTTAGTGGGAACGGCTGTTGGCATACATCGACAGCACCACGTACCAGGCAATGGCAATGGCGATGCCCGACACGCCGAGGAAGGCCACCAAGGGGATGCAGGAGAGGATGAACACATATTTCACCTCGTTGCCATGCCAACCCCATTGCTTGAATTTCAAGGCAAACAGTGGCAATTCGGCCACCAACAGCCAGCAGGTGAGGGCCACCAATGCCAGCACCACCACCATGGAATAGGACAGATGGGTGAGGCGGCTGCCGCCTCCCACGATGAGCGAACCCCAGAACAGGGCGTTGGCAGGAGTGGGAAGGCCGATGAACGAGGTCGTCTGACGCTCATCCAAATTGAATTTCGCTAAACGAAGGGCGGAGAAAGCGGCTATGATATATGCCACGTAGGGGAGAAAGTCACGAACACCGTCGAGCCAACTGGGGTAGGGCAGTTGGTGGAGCAGGGTGAACACCATCGTGGCAGGGGCGACACCGAACGTCACATCGTCGGCCAAGGAGTCCAACTCCTTCCCGATGGGCGACGACACATGCAGCAGGCGCGCACTCATGCCGTCGAAGAAGTCGAACACGGCACCAAGGATGATGAACGTCAAGGCAAGGGAGGCATTCCCCTCGAAGGCATACGACGTGGCGATGCACCCGCAAACAAGGTTGCAGCAGGTTATCGTGTTGGGTATCTGGCGGATGATGGCTTGCATGGCTCCTCTTATTTCAATCGGGCGATGATGGTCTGGTCGCCAGTGGTGTTCTGGCCCATGCGCACGCATACCTCACTTCCCAATGGCAAATAGACATCCACACGGGAGCCGAACTTGATGAAGCCCAAGTGGTCGTCTATCTCGCACTCCTCGCCTTCCTTGGCATAGGTCACGATGCGGCGGGCGACAGCACCGGCTATCTGGCGGCAGAGCACCTGAACACCTTCCGGGGTCTCTATCATCACGTCGGCATGCTCGTTCTCCTCGCTCGCCTTTGGAAGCCAGGCCTTGTGGTAATTGCCGTTCTGGTGCTTCACCAAGGTCACACGACCATCCACAGGAAACCAGTTGGCGTGCACGTTGAACAAGCTCATGAAAATGGAAATCATCAAGCGGCGGTCGTGGAAATACACATCCTCGTCAACCTCCTCGACAACCACGACGCGGCCGTCGGCAGGTGCAACCACCAACCCCGTCGTATCCTCAACGTCCAACACGCGGACGGGGCAGCGGAAAAAATTCAGGACAATGCCATAAATGACACCAAACACCACCGCAAAACTCCAGAAAGGAACTTTGCTGTCGAATGAGCGCCAAAGAATGACGCCTATCGCTATTAGGATGAGCATGCTGAAGAAGAGCGTGTCGTTGCCTTCGCTATGCAGGCGTTGCTTCTTTAGCTTGCGGATTCTTTTACCCATTTCTCAATTCTATCTTTTTCGTGCAAAGGTAATGCTTTTTCACCATACACACAAATTTTTTGAAATTATTCTTTGTACTTTCTCTTTGCCGTATCAACTATTCTTCGTATCTTTGACGCTCAATTTGCATTTATGAGAGATTTCGTACACTTGCACGTCCATACCTACTTCTCCATTCTTGATGGCCAGTCGAGCATCAACAAATTGGTGGACAAGGCCATCGCCAATGGCATGAGGGGAATGGCTATCACCGACCATGGGAACATGTTCGGAGTAAAGGAACTGTTCAACTACTGCAACAAAGTCAACGGAAAACTTCGTAAGGAAGGAAAGCCGGAGTTCAAACCCATCTTCGGATGCGAGATGTATGTGGCGCGAAGAAGGAAGTCCGACCGCAGCAAGGACCACCATGACCAGGGTGGATGGCACCTCATCGTCCTGGCAAAAAACTATACCGGCTACAAAAACCTCATCAAGCTCGTCTCCAGGGCTTGGGTCGATGGCTTCTACATGAGGCCTCGCACCGACCATGAGGACCTCGAGAAATTTCACGAGGGACTCATCGTGTGCTCGGCGTGCATCGCCGGGGAGGTGCCCGACAAAATCCTCAAGGGGGACATCGCAGGGGCAAGGGAGGCCATCGAATGGCATCAGCGGGTCTTCGGGGATGACTACTATCTTGAATTGCAACGGCACGAGGTGCGCGACCCCAACATCAGGGCCAACCGCGAAACCTTCCCCCTGCAGCAGCAGGCCAACAAGGTGCTCATCGAACTTGCAAGGGAATATGGTATCAAGCTTGTTTGCACCAACGACGCACATTTCGTGGACAAGGACAACGCAGAGGCACATGACCACCTCCTGTGCCTCTCCACCGGCAAGGACCTTGACGACCCCTCGAGGATGCTGTATTCCAAGCAGGAATGGTTTAAGACCAAGGAGGAGATGTATGAAATATTCAGCGACATCCCCGAGGCACTCGACAACACATGCGAGGTGCTCGACAAAGTGGAGACCTACTCCATAGACCACGCTCCCATCATGCCGTTCTTCCCCATCCCCGAAAGTTTCGGAACAGAGGATGACACAAGGGCGAAATATACCGATGAACAACTCTTCCAGGAATTTACCCGTGACGAGAACGGAAACGAAATCATGTCTCGCGAGGAGGGGGAGAAGAAAATCAAGAAACTGGGAGGCATCGACAAACTCTATCGCATCAAGTTCGAGGCCGACTATCTGGCAAAACTCGCTTACGACGGGGCGAAGAAACTGTACGGAGACCCCGTGCCGGAGGAGGTGAAGGAGAGGGTCAACTTCGAACTCCATGTCATGAAAACCATGGGATTCCCGGGATACTTCCTCATCGTGCAGGACTTCATCAACGTGGCTCGTGACGAACTCGATGTCATGGTGGGGCCGGGAAGAGGTTCCGCTGCCGGCTCCGTCGTGGCTTACTGCTTGGGCATCACCAGGATAGACCCCATCAAGTATGACCTGCTGTTCGAGCGCTTCCTCAACCCCGACCGTATCTCCCTCCCCGATATCGACACCGACTTCGACGATGACGGAAGAGGAAGGGTGCTCGAATGGGTGGAGGACAAATACGGCCATGAGAAGGTGGCGCACATCATCACATACGGCAGCATGGCCACGAAAAACTCCATCAAGGACGTTGCAAGGGTGGAGAAACTGCCCCTCGACGAGAGCAACAGGCTCTGCAAGGCCATCCCCGACCGACTGCCCGACGGAATGAAGATGAACCTCGACAACGCCATCAAATGTGTGCCCGAACTCAGGGAGGCGGAGGTGTCCATCGACCCCAGGGAGAGAAACACCATCAAGTATGCGAGAATGCTGGAGGGGACGGTGAGAAACACCGGCATCCATGCCTGCGGCACCATCATCTGCCGAGATGACATCAGCGACTGGGTGCCCGTGTCAACGGCAGAGGACAAGGCCGACCCGGGACACAAGCTTCTTTGCACGCAATACGACGGGCATGTCATCGAGGAGACCGGGTTGATCAAGATGGACTTCCTCGGCCTCAAGACCTTGTCCATTCTCAAGGAGGCCATGGAAAACATCAGGCTCTCCACCGGACAAGTCATCGACATCGACAACGTACCCATCGACGACCCGCTCACCTACAAACTATACTGCGAGGGGAGAACCATCGGCACATTCCAGTTTGAGTCCTCCGGCATGCAGAAATACCTGAGAGAGTTGCAACCGTCTGTTTTCGAGGACCTCATCGCCATGAACGCACTCTACCGACCGGGCCCCATGGACTATATTCCAGAGTTCATTGCGAGAAAAAAAGACCCCTCGAAAATCACGTATGACATCCCCTGCATGGAGAAATACCTCAAGGACACCTACGGCATCACCGTTTATCAAGAGCAGGTGATGCTCCTCTCCAGACAGCTTGCCAACTTTACAAGGGGACAGTCCGACACCCTCCGTAAGGCGATGGGAAAGAAGCAGATAGAGAAGATGAACGAGTTGGAGGAACTCTTCTACAAGGGAGGTACGAAAAACGGATACGACCAGAAGACCCTCAACAAAATATGGGAGGACTGGAAGAAATTCGCATCCTACGCCTTCAACAAGAGCCATGCCACCTGCTACTCATGGGTGGCATACCAGACGGCATATCTCAAGGCGCACTTCCCGGCAGAGTACATGGCGGCTGTGATGAGTAGAAACCTCGACAACATCACTGAAATCACCAAACTCATGGACGAGTGCAAGGCAATGGGAATACCTACGCTCGGCCCTGATGTCAACGAGAGCCGGCACAAGTTCAGCGTCAACAAAAACGGGGCCATACGCTTCGGACTCGCTGCCATCAAGGGCATGGGGGCTGCTGCGGCGGAGGCCATCATCGCGGAAAGGGATGCCAACGGGCCTTTCGCCGACATCTTCGACGTGGCAAAGAGGGTCAATCTCTCCGCTGCCAACAAGAAGTCCTTTGAGAGCCTCGTGCTCAGCGGCGGCTTCGACAGTTTCGGCATTGACCGCGAGAGATACATGGCTCCCAACAACAAGGGGGACATGTTCCTCGACACTCTCGTCAAGTTCGGACAGCTTTACCAAGCGGAGAAGTCCAGGGCTCAGATGTCGCTCTTCGGAAGCGACATGATGGACGTGCCCAACCCGCCCATACCCCAAGGAGAGCCGTGGAGTGCCATCGAGAAACTCAACCGCGAGCGAGACCTCGTGGGAATATACCTCTCGGCACATCCGCTCGACGAGTTCAGCATGATCCTCAACCACCTGTGCAACACCCATTGCTCGGAACTGGCCGACAAGGAGGCGCTGGCAAAAAAGGAGACCATCACTTTCGGTGGGGTCGTCACTGCCGTGAGGTCGCGCTTCGCCAAAAACGGCACACCCTGCGGCTTCGTCACCATCGAGGATTTCAACGGCTCGGGGGAACTTGCTCTCTTCGGTGAGGAGTGGGGAAAATGGCGCTCCATGCTCAACGAGGCATGCACCGTCTATGTCACCGCAAAGGCGGTGCCAAGGTTCAGGGGCTCCAACATGCTCGAAGTCAAGATTGGGGATGTGCAATACATGCAGACGGTCAAGGAGAAGGCCATTGAGAGCATCACCATCGTCATCAGCACCGACCATGTGGACACCACCTTGGTAAGCGACCTTGTGGCGGCCATCGACGACTGTCCCGGCGATACGTCGCTCTTCGTGCAACTCCACGACCCCACCGGAAACATACACCTCAGAAGCAAGGCCAAAAAGGTGGAGGTGAAGCACCAACTCCTGCAGTTCGTAGAACAAACGGAGGGCATGTCATACTTCATCAACTGAAAACACCTTGGCACGATATTTGCAACAACTATAGTATCTATATCCACTATAGTATCTATAGCCCCTATAGTCACTATAACCACTATAGCCACTATTCATCATCAATCATAAAACAAGAAGAAAAAATGGAAGTTACAATCACAACAGAGAATTTCGAGAGCTATTTGAAAGGCGACCTGCCCCTCGTCGTGGATTTGTGGGCTACATGGTGTGGGCCGTGCAAGGCCATCGCCCCTGTCATCTCAGAGCTTGCTGAGCAATACGATGGGAAAATCGTCGTGGGCAAGTGTGACGTCGAAGAGAACGACGACATCGCCATAGAGTTCGGGGTGAGAAACATACCCACCATCCTCTTCTTCAAGGAGGGCAAACTGGTCGATAAAATGGTAGGAGCGGCTGGAAAAGCCAAGTTCCAAGAGAAATTCGAGGCACTGCTCGCCTGAAAAAGTTTTTAGAAGCGATAGTGGCTATGGCCTTTTGAGGGGCTATAGCCACTATTGTTTTTTATTGTCCCTATGGGTCTATCGCTTGGTAGAAAGCTTTCTCGCCACCTCTGCCACCCAGAGCACGGGGGAGGTGCCGAGGATGATTACCAACCAGTCGCGGAGGGCAAGATGGGTAACGTTGAACATCTTTCCACCCAACTCCACGATGAGCACTTGGCCGATGATGATGACCCCGGCAATCAGCAAGAAGCCGCGGCAGGATTTCAACTTCGAGAAGGCTGAACACCCCGTCATGAAAGCCTTGGCGTTGAAGATGTTCCAATATTGCAGCATCACGAAGATGGTGAAAAACATGCTCTTCTCATAATCGCTCAGGCCGTTGTGATGCTTGAAATGGAAATGCAGCAAGTCGCTTGTGGAGGTGATGTCGCCATGCTGCATGATGACAAGAAGCACCAGTAGCAGCAGGGTGAACAGACCGCCCATGCCGAAGATGTTCCAGCCCATTCCCGGTGTGATAATCGAGGAGGAGACATTGCGGGGCTTGTCCTGCATCACTGACGGTGAGGGGGGAAGGGAGGCAAGGGCGATGGCGGCAAATGTGTCCATGATGAGGTTCACCCATAGCATCTGAGTCACTGTCAGTGGCGACTCGGTGCCGGTGAATGCACCTGCCAGCACGATGAGGCAAGCCGCCACATTGATTGTCATCTGATACATGATAAACCGCTGGATGTTCTTATAGAGGGAGCGGCCCCACATCACCGCGTTGGCTATCGTGCTGAAGGAGTTGTCCAATATTGTCATGTCGCTCGCCTCTTTGGCCACTGCCGTGCCGTCGCCCATCGACAGGCCCACATCGGCAGCGTTCAGTGCGGGGGCGTCGTTGGTCCCGTCGCCAGTGACAGCCACCACCTTCCCTTGGGCGCGAAGCAACCTCACCAAGCGCTCCTTGTCCTTCGGA
>CADBBP010000150.1 GCA_902792855.1 uncultured Prevotellaceae bacterium | reverse complement strand
AGTGACAGCCACCACCTTCCCTTGGGCGCGAAGCAACCTCACCAAGCGCTCCTTGTCCTTCGGACGAGCACGCGAGAGGATTTTCAGCGAGGAGAGGCGACCTTTCAGTTCGGCATCGCTGGAGGAGGAGAATTGGGTGCCTGTCATGAGGTTCGCATCGGTGTCGCTGTCAGTCCACAACCCCGTCTGGCGACCGATTTCCTTTGCCGTGCCGGAGGTGTCGCCCGTGACAATCTTCACGTCGATGCCGGCGGAAAGGCAACTGTGGATGGCTCCCGGCACCGCCGGACGCACAGGGTCGGAGATGGCGAAGATGCCGGCAAGGTGGAGATGGTTGGCATGCAGGCGTCCGCCGTCGAACAATCCAGTGGAAGGAGTGTCGCCCCATGCCAAGGCCAGCGTGCGCATCCCCTTGCCTTGGCTGGAGGTCAACATTTGTTCGCAGGCCTCCAACTCCTCCGATGGCAGGTCGCACATTGAGAGGATGATTTCCGGGGCGCCCTTCACCAAGAGCACGGGGCGCCCGTGGGAAGGGGAGATGGCCACCGTGGCCATGTATTTGTTCTCCGTACTGAACGGCAGGCGCTCCTTCACCACGGTCTTTTCGCGCACATCACGGTAGTCCACGCCACGGGCAAGAAGCCACAGTAGCAGCGCACCCTCGGTAGGATTGCCGATGGCCTTGGGGGTGTTGGGGTCGGACAAGTCCAAGTTGGCGGTGCTGTTCGCTGCTATCATTTCGCCCAGAAATGTTTCGTCGTGCTCCGAAAGGTGGGTGTCCGACACCTGCATGCGGTTCTGTGTCAGGGTGCCGGTCTTGTCGGTGCAAATCACCGAGGCGGCACCCATCGTCTCGCAGGAGTGCATCGTGCGGGGGAGTGTGTGCTCGCGCATCAGTTGCCGCATGCTGAAGGCCAAGCTCAATGTCACGCTCATGGGCAGACCCTCTGGCACGGCCACCACGATGAGCGTCACGGCCACCATGATGGTCTGGAGGAAATAGGAGAGGAGGGAGAGCCAGCCGTCGGCATCGCCAAGGCTGGGGGTGTCGGAGGAGGTGGCATACATGAACATGCGCCCGATGACAATGAGGAGGGCGACAATGTAACTCGCGCGTGTCACGAGTATGGCCAAGGCGTCGAGTTTGCGACTCAATGGGGTGGGGGAACCTTCCTCCACCTGGGCGGCCTCGAATACCTTTCCGCTCTCCGTGGCGTCGCCCACGCGCAGCACCTTGGCTGTGCAGTAACCCTCCAAGAGTGTCGTGCCTTTGAGGATGTGGTTGGAAGGATAGGTGGCATCCGGGTCGAAATGGGCTTCGGAGGTGGTCTTGTGAGCGTGAGGCTCGCCGGTGAGCGAAGACTCGTGCACGTTCAACTGCAAGGCTTCGAGCAACTCGCAGTCGGCTGGCACCTCTTCGCCTGTCTCCAAGATGACGATGTCGCCCACCACGATGTCGCGCCGTGGCACTTGGCATACGTTGTCGTTGCGAAGCACCTTCACCGGCGTGTCGTCGTCAACCTCGTTCAGGCTTTGGAAGGTTTTCTCGTTGCGGCGTTCCAAGAAGAATGCCACCCCGGTGGCCAGCAGCAGGGCGACGATGATGCCCACCGGCTCGAAGAAGACCGACAGACCGGCTCCGCGCCATTCATACTCGTAAATCGAGATGCACATCGACAGCACGAAGGCGGTGATGAGAATGCGGAAAAGAGGGTCGTTGAATGCTCCGAAGAACCCCACGAGGAGGATGAGCAACAGCGAAACAAGCAGCATGGCTGGCATCATCCAGGGGGTGGCGCCCGTGCTGCCCTGCCATGACAGGACGCAGGCGGCCACGATGGCGAGAATGGTCAACAGTGCCATGCCGCGCATGATCCAATGGCGGGAAGCGGTGCGAAGGCGGTCCCACAATGTCTCTTTTTGGGGTGGGGTGAGCACATTGGCACCGTGGAGGCGCCGGCTTTCCAGCACCTCGGCGTCGCTCAGACCCTTGTAGTGTCCTGCTGTCTGACTCATCACAAGCGTTGTGTCATTTCACCGTCCATTCGAAAATCCCGGAGGAGTTGTCGTCGGGAAGCGTCACCTCAAGTTTCATACCTGTTGTCTCCACAGGGTCGAAGGCCACGGTGCATGGCTCGCCCTTTGTCAAGGGATAGGACTTCACCCCTGTCACAGGCGTCCATTCACCGGTGGGAGTCTGGTAGAGCAGGCGCCATGACTTGGGAACGCGGCAGCCGCCCCAGGGACTGTCGTCAAACCAATACACCGTCGCGCTCTGTACGTGTGACTGGCGGGGGAACTCGTAGGCGAGCCATTCCGTGCTCTGCTTTTTGGGCCACCAGTGGAAATAAGGTATGGAACGGTCGTTCTCATCCTTGGGCGTGAGGCGGTCGTTGATGGCATTGACGGCGGGAGAATCGTGAGAGGTGGTGATTTTCGACTCGGAGGCCAATGTGGCTGGCTGGCCGGGGTTGGTGGCACTCAGGTCCTGGGGCTGCCACACACGCATCTTGCCGGAGCCGCGGTGGCACCAGGCATAGTAGGGGATGAGGCGCAATTCCACGTCAGTGGCGGTCAGACGGCCCGACTTGTCGAAGTCGAGGGTCTGGGCATTGGTGGAGAGGGTCTTGATCGGGGTGTCGGCGATGGTGGCGTTGCCGATGGTGAATTCCGGCTTCTGGTTCATCAGCACGCTCATCAAGTCGAAGTCGTTGTCGGCCCACTCCGAGCAATACACCAGCGGGCCGCGCTCCACGCACACCAGGCCGCGGTCGGCCTCCACCTTGCGGTTGGCGCGAACAGTGCGGGGCTGCATCTCAAAATGGAGGCGCACCACGTCGCCCTTGCGCCATTTGCGGTCGATGGTCAGGTAGCCGTCGCTGGAAAGCTCACCCGACACCTTCTTGCCGTTAACCGTCACACGGTAGCCGGGGCGGACATCGTCGGTGTATTCATAAAGGCTGCCGGGGGTTACCTTGCCAAGCACCCAACCGGGGATGCGCAATTTCAGGGCAAAGGCGCCGGCATTGTTCTTCTTCACGGTCAATTCGATGTCGCCGTCCCAAGGATATTCCGTCGTCTGCGACAGTTCCACGCGCTTGCCAAGGACGTCAAACTCGCTCTGGTTGGACAGGTAGAGGTTGACATACACCGAGTTGTCTTTCACTGCGTAAACGTATCCGGGCAGAGAGGGGATGAAGCGGCAGATGTTGCTGGGGCAGCAGGCGCAGCCAAACCAAGGCTGACGCTGGTGCTGGCCCATCGACTCCAAGGGGTTGGGGTAGAAGAAGCCGTTGCCCTCCAACGAAACGCCGGAGATGAGGCCGTTGTAGAGGGTGCGCTCAAGCACGTCGTAGTATTTGGACTCTCCGTGGAGCAGGAAGAGGCGGTAGTTGACATATACGTTGCCAATGGCGGCGCAGGTCTCGCAGTAGGCGCTCATGTTGGGCAACTCGTAGTTCTTTCCGAATGCCTCGCCGTTGGACGTGGCGCCGATGCCGCCCGTGATGTAAAGCTTCTTCTCGACGATGTTCTCCCAGATGCGGTCGATGGCGCGGATGTAGGCACTGTCGCCTGTCAAGGCCGCCACGTCGGCCATTCCGGCATACATGTAGGCGGCACGGACGGCGTGGCCGACGGCCTCCGACTGTTCCACCACGGGTTGGTGGGCTTGTGAGTAATCGTGCTTGATGGTGGTCTTGCCACGGTAGTCAAGGAAGAATTTTGCCTCGTCAAGGTATTTGCGCTCGCCGGTGACAAGGTATAGTTTGGCAAGGGCCATCTCGGCTATCTGGTGGCCGGGCACCACGCAAGCCTGGCCGGCATTGGGTCCAACCTCGCGGACCACGCAGTCGGCATAGCGGATGGCGATGTCGAGAAACTTGCGTGAGCCAGTGGCTTGGTAGTGGGCGATGGCACCCTCGACCATGTGCCCCAGGTTGTAGAGTTCGTGGCTGAGGTCTTCTTCTTTCACCCAGCGCTTGTTACCCGACCACTCATGGGGCTTGCGGGGGTTCTGCGTGCGAGAAGTGTAGAGATAGCCGTCGGGCTCCTGGGCAGCGGCGATGATGTCGAGCACGGAGTCGATGTAAGCCACCATCTTCTTGTCAGGGTAGGTCTGTAGGAGGTAACTCGCACCCTCGATGGTCTTGTAGGGGTCGGTGTCGTCAAATGAAAAGCCGCCAACCTTGAAAGTCTTGGAGGGGTCTTGCAAATGTGCGGCGGCGTTCACGAAGTTGGTATAACGGCCCGTCTCCTCGCACTTGGAAAAAGCCAGGGGGATGGTGACGTTGCGGCTGGCTTCAAGACGCTGGCCCCAGAACGTTCCTGGGGTCACTTTCACATGGGTGAAGGGGATGGGAGTGATGGGATAGCCAGCATCAGGGGAATTCTGCCCTTGAACAGCACTGAGGCTGAGGCAGAACAGCACGGTGGCGGCGAACAGTTGTCGTTTCATTCTTTCCGTTTTTGGGTTTGAGTAGGGCAAGTGTGATTTTGAGCCTACAAAGGTAACGCTTTTTTCCCTAACAACCGAAAAAAAGGCTCAAAATGTCTTTTTCCATCGTCATATCACACCAAGAAACACACCATGGAGCCTTTTCCTTGATTTTATTGCATCCCTTTTTTGCCAACTCACTTTTTATTGCTAATTTTGCGTTGACTTTCCATCCATTTACATCATGAGACAATTTTTCACCACTAAAATCATCATCATCCTCGCTTGCATGGCAGCAACGGCAATGAAGGCGCAAAGTTCCTTCGATGACATCAGGACTGCGCTCGAGGATGCTCCCGTGCAGGAAAAGGTTTATTTGCATATCGACAACAACTGCTATTTCAAAGGCGACACCATCTGGTACAAAGCTTATGTTGTGGGAGCGGACAACCTCACTTGGACCGAACAAAGCCGCATCGTGTATGTGGAACTGCTGTCGCCCGACGGGCTGCTCGTTGAAAGGCAGACGCTCGTCGTCGATGACGAAGGGTTCGGGGCAGGGGACTTCATGATTGCCGACACCCTCTTCTCCGGCTTTTACGAACTGAGGGCTTACACCCGCTGGATGCTCAATTTCAATGTCACCAAGCATCCTTATGGGAGAAAGGACCGCGAACAGTTTTACAACAAGCGCATGGCCGACGATTTCTTCAGGAAATACGGGGCGACATACAGCCGCGTCATACCTGTCTATGAAAAACCGCAGGTGGAGGGAAATTTCGCTGCAAGATATTTCGTCAGCAGGCCGAAGACACGTTATGACAAGGAGGAGAAAGACCGCCTCGTTGTCAATTTCTTCCCTGAGGGAGGACATCTTGTGGAGGGAACCAAGTGCAAGGTGGCCTTCGAGGCAAAGGATGAAGAAGGGCGTCAGGTGGACTTGGAGGGAAGTCTCGATGGTATAAAGTTGAAGACCATCCATGAGGGGAGGGGAGTCTTTGAATGGAACGTCACCGCCACTTCCCCGAAGGCTCACTTTGAATACCATGGCAAGCAATACGACTTCGACTTGCCCAAAGTGGAGAAAAAGGGGTGCGCACTCGCCGTGGAGATGGATGAGGAAAAGGTGAGGGCCGATATCCACATCAGGGGAATGGAGGGCGCAAATCACCTGGCAGCAGTGGTACTGTGCAGGGGCATGCTGCAGGTGTTGCAGGAATTTACTACCGACCAACAGGGGAAAGCCACCGTCACCATGGTCAAAGAAAAACTCACAACGGGGGTCAACGACCTCATCATCATCGATGAACAAGGGACGCCCATGGCAGACAGACTGTTCTTCGTCAACAACCACGACCTTGACAACACGCTCATCGAGACTGCTACTGACAAGGATGAATACATGCCATTCGAACCCATCAATCTTACCATCCATGCGCCGGAGGGAGCCGAACTTGTCTCCATCGCCGTAAGGGACAGGGCTGGCGAACAAATAACATACGACACGGGAAACATTCTCACCGACTTGATATTGGGCAGCGAGGTGAGGGGCTTCGTACCAAACCCCGGGCAATATTTCCTGCCTGGGGAAGAGCATCAAAGACAACTTGACCTCCTGCTCAGGGTGCAAGGATGGAGGCGTTACGATTACAATGAAATCACCAGTGGACAGACGTTGAGATACACACCGGAGAAGAACTTCTCCATTGAGGGAGGGGTGTATAAGACTGTGGATTTCGAACCCATACGCAACTGCGAGATGAGATACTGGACTACTGGTGTCTTCGGCGTGTGCGACGGGGACGAGGAATTTGCCGACCCCAACAGCCAGGATGTAACCGGTCTCAACAAACAGGAAAACGACTTCTCTCTTTCGGGGGTGCAAATGGAAACCATCGGACAGGAGGTGGTCGAAGCGGAAAAGACAAGCGCGGACGACCCCTATTATGGTGTCAACCATGGGGGATTGGGCTACGAAGTGACGGTGGAAGGGGAACTTGTTAAGGGAAAGGACATCGCCACCGTGGAGATGGAAACCGACAATGGCGGACATTTCAAGTTCAACCTCCCGCCTTTCTATGGAGATGCCATCCTTTTCCTGCAAGCACACAAGAGCAACCTTTCTGAGGAGAAGATGAAAAAAAGAAGGGTGGAATGGGCGAAAGAGGATGCCTGGCCGGACTATTATGTCAAGAGAGACCTCTTCTTCCCCATCTTCGCCGACAAATATGACTTCTACCAATGCCATTTCCCCGAAATCAATGCCAACGTGGCGAAAAATGGGGAGATGGAAATCATACAACAGGAGAGACTGTCGTCCATGGACGCCGACCTTGACGACCTGGAGGTCAAGGGAAAGAGAAAAAGAGGGAAAAGGGGCATCGACTACACAAAACCCGTCTTCGTGGGGGAGGCTGGCGAACTTTACAATCTCGTCACCGACTATGGTCTCTCGTTTGGAAAACTCAACTTCAGAAGATTCCCACAACAACTCTGCATGCTGCTCTTCGGAAATTACAACAGTGAGAGGCCCATCCTCGTGGATGCCAAGATGAACGACTACCTCTATTTCAGAAATTACAAACCCGACGAAGCGGAGCAGCTGCTGACAGAACAAAACAGGAGCGACTACGCCATTGCCAAAGACCTCGTTTTGGCAAGGCAGGACGAGATACGCTTCTTCACCGATTTCGAACTGAGAAACGAGCAGAAGGACATTGGAAGGACGATGGCCTCCGCAGATGTCACACTCGACTTTGTCACGCTACCCAACGAGGCAAGGAGAACCACCTACCGCGACCGAAGAATCATTCTCCATGGCATTTACATGCCTGACGACTTCTACCATCCCGACTACAGCACGCAACGCCCCCCCGAGGAGGTGAAGGATTATCGGCGCACCCTCTACTGGAACCCAAACGCCCCCATCGCCGAAGACGGCACATTCACCACCACTTTCTACAACAACAGCAAGGAGACACGCGTCACCGTCGATGCCGCCGGCCTCACACACAGGGGCCCCATCCACACAAAATAAAAGTGACACAAAAATAGCGCCATGGCGTCATAGCACTATGGCGTTATCCCGTTATCGCGATATCCCGATATCCCGATATCCCGTTATCCCGTTATATCGTTATCCCGTTATCCCATCATCCCGCAATCCCGAAAAATCATTGCAGGCTGTCGATAACAAGCCGGTCCGGCTCGACCAGAATGCGGATGCGTATTTATACCAATGGTCTTTTTCCGGTGTGATTTTCCCGATGCAGTAGAGGTCGCTGCTGCCATCCTTGTCACTGCGGAAATCCCAGTAGGCCAGACCTTCGCCCTTGTATTTTGTCGCGTAGTCGGCCTTCAACTTCTCCATCACGGCATCAGAGCAGTGGTTGGTGAGGAACGTATCCTCCTGAAACAGCATGCGGTTGTACATGTCGGCGAGAAAATTCTTGATGCTGTCGCTCATCGCTTTCTCCTCCTCGGCGGTCAGCGTGTCGGCCTTCACTTCCACGCTGTCGGCCTTCGTCTCACCACCGTCGCCCTTCGAGCCTTGGCAGCCGCCGGCGATGCTGCATAGCAGCACCGCCAGCACGAAAATCATGCTTTTTTTCATAAGATTATCTGGTTTTGCTTACTTCACTGCCAAGGAAATCACCTTGTCAACAGCAGCCGACAGACCATCGACATCCTTGCCGCCGGCTGAGGCGAAATGGGGCTGACCGCCACCGCCGCCCTTGATGAGCTTCGCGGCCTCGCGAACCAACTGGCCGGCATGCAGGCCGTTCTCCTTCACCAAGTCCTCGCTCACCATCACGTTGAGGATTGGCTTGCCACCATCAACGGCTCCCACGACGCACAAAAGGTGTTCGGGAATCTCCTGACGAACCTTGAACACCAAGTCCTTGGCGCTGGCGGCGTCGATGGGCAGCACGGAGTGCACCACGTGAATGCCGTTGATCAGTTGCTGCTTCTTCACCAACTGCTCCTTCGCACGTTCTGTGGTCTGGGCGCGGAAACCCTCTATCTGCTTGCGCATGGTGTCGTGCTCGCTGATGTATTTGTTGATCACGCCGCGAAGGTCCTTGGCATTGTTGAACATCTCGCGAATCGATTTCATCATGTCTTCCAACATGTAAACCAATTCCTCGCATTGCTTCCCAGTCTTTGCCTCCACGCGGCGGATGCCGGCGGCGACGCTGCTCTCGCTCACAAACTTGAAGAAGCCGATGCGGCCTGTGGATTTGGCATGGATGCCGCCGCAGAACTCACAACTCGGACCGAAACGCACCACACGAACCTTGTCGCCGTATTTCTCGCCAAAGAGGGCGATGGCTCCCATCTCCTTCGCTTGGGCAAGGGGGAGGTCGCGACGCTCGTCAAGAGGGATGTCCTGGCGAATCATGTCGTTCACCAAGCGCTCCACCTGACGAAGTTCCTCGTCGCTCACCTTCTGGAAATGAGAGAAGTCGAAGCGAAGGGTGTCGGGGCTCACAAAGGAACCTTTCTGCTCCACGTGGTCGCCAAGCACCTGCTTCAAGGCGTAGTCGAGCAGGTGGGTGGCGGTGTGATTGGCGGCACAGGCATCGCGGAGGTCGGTGTCAACGCAGGCCATGAAGTCGGCCTCTGGCTCCTTGGGGAGGGCTTTCACGATGTGCACGCTTTGGTTGTTCTCACGCTTGGTGTCTGTCACTTCCACGGTTTCGTTCTCGCTTACAAGAACGCCACGGTCGCCTACCTGACCGCCCATCTCGCCATAGAATGGTGTGTAGTCGAGCACCAACTCGTAGTAGGTGGTCTTCTTCTGGGTCACCTTGCGGTAGCGAAGGATGTGGCACTCGTATTCCGTATAATCGTAGCCCACAAACTGCTGCTCGCCGGGGCGAAGCTCCACCCAGTCGGAATTCTCTACTGCAGCGGCGTTGCGGGCGCGTGCTTTCTGCTTCTGCATCTCCTCGTCAAACTCCTTCTCGTTCACGGTGAAGCCGTTCTCACGCAGGATGAGTTGCGTGAGGTCGAGAGGGAAGCCGTAGGTGTCGAAGAGACGGAACGCCTGCTTGCCATCGAGCACCGTCTCCTGATGGGCACGAAGTTCGTCCATGGCGCCGTTGAGCAGGCTGATGCCTTTGTCGAGTGTGCGTAGGAAAGCTTCTTCCTCTTCCTTCATTACACGGCTGATGAGGGTCTGCTGTGCCACCAACTCCGGGTAGGAACCACCCATCTCTGCCACGAGAGTGGGGATGAGGCGGTGCATGAAGGCTTCTTTCTGGCCAAGGAAGGTGTAGGCGTAGCGGACGGCGCGACGGAGGATGCGGCGGATGACGTAGCCGGCTTTCGCGTTGCCGGGGAGCTGGCCGTCGGCGATGCTGAACGACACGGCTCTCAAGTGGTCGGCAATCACGCGCATGGCGACATCGGAGTCTTCGCTGCTGCCGTAGCGAATGCCGGAGAGACGCTCTATTTCTTGGATGATGGGTTGGAAAATGTCGGTGTCGTAGTTGGAGTGCTTGCCTTGCAAGGCGCGGACGAGGCGCTCGAAGCCCATGCCGGTGTCGATGACGTTCATCGACAATTTCTCCAAACTGCCGTCGGCTTTGCGGTTGTATTGCATGAACACAAGGTTCCATATCTCTATCACCTGGGGGTCGTCCTTGTTCACCAACTCACGACCGGGTACGAGGGCTTTCTCTTCGGCGGTGCGGGAGTCAAGGTGAATCTCTGAACAGGGACCGCAGGGGCCGGTGTCGCCCATCTCCCAGAAATTGTCGTGCTTGTTGCCGTTGATGATGTGGTCGGCTGGAACGTGGCGAAGCCAGAAATTGGCGGCTTCGTCGTCGCGGGACAAACCCTCGTCGGCGGAACCCTCAAAGACAGTCACATACAAGTCCGCTGGGTTCAGCTTCAGCACGTCCACCAAATATTCCCATGCCCATGCAATGGCCTCGGCCTTGAAATAGTCGCCGAAACTCCAGTTGCCTAACATCTCGAACATGGTGTGGTGATAGGTGTCGTGGCCCACTTCCTCCAGGTCGTTGTGCTTGCCACTCACGCGAAGGCATTTCTGAGAGTCTGCACGGCGGCGAGGCTCTGGCGCTCGTGTGCCGAGGATGATGTCTTTCCATTGGTTCATTCCGGCGTTGGTGAACATCAGCGTCGGGTCGTCTTTCACCACCATCGGAGCAGAGGCCACGATGGCATGGCCTTTCGACTCAAAGAATTTCTTGAAGGAGTCGCGGATTTCGTTGGCTGTCATCATTTTTTTCGTATTTTTTGTAGCTTTGGGGTGCGTTGGCGGCTCTCGCCGCTGGCACTATTTCATAAAACGTTGCAAAAGTAACGCTTTTTGGACAAATTCCCAAAACCTTTCACGCTTTTTTGAGATTCGCTATTCCTTGGTTTCTATTCAGCGAATATCATAAAACGTATAAATACCATATAATTATTCGTTCATTTTATACTCATAGAGGTTCAAAAAGTGGGAGAAACTTATGATTTATGTCCATTTCATTAACTGTTCCATTTAACTTTGCAATGCACCTTACTTGACGACCATCTTTTTGCCGTTGAC
>CADBBP010000149.1 GCA_902792855.1 uncultured Prevotellaceae bacterium | reverse complement strand
CTGTCGAGCACCTTGCGGTAGAGGCCCACCATGCTGTGGGCGTAGTTCTCATCGCCCCAATAATCATCGGCGCGAGGGTTGGAGACAAACTCCACACGGTCGGTGAGCCGCTCGTGCTGGATGTATTCGCTTTCCTTCGCGTCGGAAGTGAGAATGGCGGAAGCGCCGGAGGTCATCGATTTTTGGTAGCTGAGCATCTTCCACGTGCGGATGCCGTATTGCTCCTCGATGTATTCAGGGTTCATGCCGCCGTAGGGGGAGAACACCACGGGAAAACCACGCTTGCGTGACCAAAGGGCGATGCGGGAGTTGAGAAAATGATAGCTGCCATGCACGTGGACGATGTCGGGCATCAGCGAGTAGAGCAACTTCAGATAGCGTTTCTGAAGCGCAAGCAAGTTCACCAGTCCCTTTTCGCCATAGTGAGCGGCTCCCGTGCCGATGCAGTGAACCTGGCAGCCGGGTATTTCGTCGCCGCGAGGGACGAGCATGGCCAGGTGCGTCTCCACCTGCTCACTCGTCAGGGTGAGGATGGAGTCGAGAAAGCCCGACAGGGTCTTGTCGTCAAAGGGATGGGGGGTGAAATGTAGTACTCGGAGTTCCATGCGTGGCGAAAGTCATCATTTCTGGAGCCGGTTGCGGATGTCGTTGTAGGCAGCCACCCAGTCGGTGTCAAGAGAGAATTGGGTGATGTAGCCAGCATTGGTGATGTAGGCCAGCACATACTCCTTGTTGGGGTCGTGGAAGCGTGGATGTGCCAAACTGACGCGCTTGAAGCGTTCGATGATGGCGGGGCGGTCTTTCTTGGGCGACATCTTGTAGCTGCCGTAGAAAAGGTTGATGAACTGGAAAAGCGCCAATGCCTGGTAGTCGAGCATCGTCACCGAACTGTCGGGGGTGAGTTTGTAGGACTGACGGCCCAGGTAGTAGAGGGCGTCTTTCTTGAAGGTGGCCACCTTGCGCTCGTCCAACGGCTTGGTGGTGTCGTCGGCCACTTCCTTGGCCATGCGGATGGCTTCGTTGTAGGCCTCTTGGCCGAAAGCTCCCGCCACGATGGCAAGGAGGGTGAATGTGAAAAGTATGCGTCTCATCATGTCTTGAGTTTTTTCTATGTTTGTATGTCAGTTTCTTTCCAAATGTAGTCGTTTCGTCACGCAAGGAGGGATTTCCTCCTCGTAGTGAGACACCATCAGCAGCGTCTTGTTTTGGCGGAGGCAGAAAGCCTCGATGATGTCTTTCACCAACTGCCGGTTGTGGTCGTCGAGACCGTGAAGCGGTTCGTCGAGGATGAGTAGCTCGGGGTCCTTGACGAAGGCGCGTGCAAGGAGCACCAACCGTTGTTCGCCACTGGAGAGGGTCATGAATGTGCGGTCGTGCAAGTGCCCGATGCCGAAGATGTCCATCCACCAGCGGCAGGTGGCGTATTCGGCCTCCGTGGGACGGACGTACAGGCCGACAGAGTCTTTCAGGCCGCTCGCCACGATGCGCACGGCGGGGAGGTCTTTGTTATAGGCACGGTGCATCTCCGGCGACACGTAACCGATATGGCGTTTGATGTCCCAGATGGTCTCGCCGGAGCCTCGGGGGGTGTCGAAGAGGGTGATGTCGCAGGCGTAGCTCTGCGGATTGTCGGCACAAATCAAGCTCAGCAGTGTCGATTTGCCCGAGCCGTTGTCGCCGCTCAGCGACCATCGCTCTCCATTGAGCACCGTCCAGTCGAGATTTCGGAGGATGGTGCGCTTGCCATAGCGGATGCTAACGTCGTGCATGCGCACCACCTCTCTGGTGTGGTATTCGTCGTTGTGGCAGGGCAGGCCGATGATGGCTTCCTCCTTCTCGCATGTCAACACGCGTGCGGGGCGGTGGCTCTTCCTTGCCAGGTATTCCTCGCGGGAAATCTTCATGCCCACTTTCAGGTCTTCCACCTCCACCACGTGGGTGATGAAGTCGGGGATGTCGTCGGTCTTCGCCAGCACCAGGATGAGTTGGAGCGCCCGTTCGCGGGAGAGGGTGCCCAGGAGTTTGCGCAGTTGCTCACGTGTCTTGGCATCGAGGCCGATGAACGGGTTGTCCATGATCAGCACGCGTGGCTCGCAGAAAAGGGCCTTGGTAAGTTGGAATTTGCGAAGCTCGCCGCTGGAGAGCAGGATGACATACTTGTCGAGCAAGGGGCGCAGTGCGAAGAGTTCGTAGAGATGCTCCTGCTGGCGACGGCGCTCTGGGGTGTCGCCGCCTGACAGCATGAAAGCTTCCTCCAGCAACTGGCCCACCGTGGGTGTTTGTTCGTCGATGTCGTGCTGGTTCCATCGTTGCTGCAAGTAATAGGTGGCGTCGTTGTCGCCGCCGTAGCAGTCGCGGAACGTGATATGCTTGATGTTGTCAGAAGCCAAGGGACGTGTGCTGGGAGCGAAGTCGTACTCCGGGTCTGCTCCCAGCAGGGGATGGCGACCGATAAGGATGTCGGTCAGCATCGACTTGCCGCTGCCATTGCGACCCACGATGGCCAGGTGCTCGTCGGCGAGAGCCTCGAAGCATACTGGCTCAGCCATGCGCCACTTGGGCATGCGTGCCACGCCGTTGCTGATCCTTATCGTTGCTTGCATACGCGTTCCTGGTTTTTGTTCACGTAGTCCTTCCAACCTTTGTAGTGTACCTGCGACTCCGGGCGACCCATCTGCATGTAGTGGCAGTAGGCGGCGCCAAGGGCGTCGGTGGCGTCGAGGAAATGGGGCATGTCGCCCTCCGGGATGCCAAGCAGCCGGCGAAGCATCCCGGCCACTTGCTCCTTGGAGGCGCTGCCGTTGCCCGTGATGGCCATCTTGATTTTCAGGGGGGCGTATTCGTGGATGGGAATGTCGCGCTGGATGGCGGCGGAGATGGCAACACCCTGGGCACGCCCCAACTTGAGCATCGACTGCACGTTTTTCCCATAGAAAGGTGCCTCGATGGCCATCTCGTCGGGAAGATAGGAGTCGATGATGCCCGTCACACGCTCGAAGATGTGGCCAAGCTTCAGGTAGGGGTCGCTCAACTGTCGAAGGTCGATGACTCCCGTGACGAGCATTTCCACTTGCTCGCCAAGCACCTTGATTACGCCGTAGCCCATCACCACCGTGCCGGGGTCGATGCCGAGGATGATTTTCTCCGTCATCGGTCCATGAAAGGATTGGTCTCCAACTCAAATCCCATCGTGCTGCGCTCGCCGTGGCCGGGCAGGACGATGGTCTCGTCGGGAAGCTGGGCGAGGTTGCGCAGGCTCTGGATGATTTGCATCATGCTGCCTCCTTCCAGGTCGGTGCGGCCTATCGACTGCCGGAAGAGGGTGTCGCCGGTGAACAGCACATTCTCTTCCTTCAAGTAGAGGCACACGCTGCCACGGGAATGGCCGGGGGTGTGCATCACGATGGCTTTATGGCTGCCGAAGTCCACCGTGTCGCCGTCGCAGAGCAGGTGCCCTACGGGAGGGTAGCTGTTGGAGGGGCGGAAGCCGATGAACTGAACCGCTTGTTCTGGCAGGCGGGTCATGAACGGTTCGTCGGCAGAATGCACCTCGGGCAACAGGCCAAACTCGTCGTGGATGGTGTCCACGCCGAAATTGTGGTCCACATGGCCATGGGTGCACACAAGGTGCTTCGGCGTGAGCTGCTCCGTGTGGATGTACTCCACCACGGCGCGGCGCTCCTCAGGATAGAAGGCACCGCAGTCGATGATGAGGCATTCGCGGCTCTCGTCGCTCACCACATAGCAGTTCTCCTGCAGCATGTTGCACACAAATCGCTGGATATTGATCATAATGGTAGGTATATCAAATATTTCTCTTTGAACCAGTCTCCCTTCATCCACTCGCTTAGCGGGGTCACCTCCACGAGGTGGCGGAAGGGTGCCGTCTCGGCTGTCACATCGCCACCCTTCAGGCAGAAGATGCCGTTGCCGATGGAGTTGCGGGGGCGTGTGGAGATGTTTTTGCGAACCATCTTCGCCAAGTCGGGAAGGGGCATCACGGCACGGCTCACCACGAAGTCGTATTTCCCGCGCTCCTCCTCGCATCGGATGTGGCTGGCTCGGACATTCTCCAAACCAATGGCGGAAGCAACCTCGCGCACCACGGTGATTTTCTTGCCGGTGCCGTCGATGAGGTGAAAACGGCAATGGGGCCAAAGGATGGCAAGGGGAATGCCGGGAAAGCCGCCGCCCGTGCCCACGTCGAGGATTTCCGTGCCGGGGGTGGGGTGCAACTCGTGGGCGATGGCAAGCGAGTGGAGCACGTGGTGCTCGTAGAGGTGCTCGATGTCTTTGCGAGATATCACGTTGATTTTGGCGTTCCAACTGGTGTATAAGTCGTAAAGGGCCTCGTATTGAGACACTTGTTGGGAACTTAGGGTGGGGAAGAGGCGCAATATTTCGTTCATCGCTTCAAAAGGTTTCTTATATCAGAGTAATTCACCTCGACCATGATTTCACCTTTGTCGCGGTCGGCTATCTCGCCGGCTACATAGACGAAGGTGATGGACTTGTCGCCGAGGATGAAATTGCCGGTGGGGTAAACATCGCTGTTGACGAAGAACCCCGCTTCATGAAGACCCGTTACGCTCTTGCTGTCCGTCTGCTTCACCAACTTGGCGGTGATGGCTTCCTCAAGGCCTTTGGTGGCGCCGGGGACGAAGACGTCGTCCAGGTGCAGCAGGCGTTTTCCGCCAAGGTCGATGTTCACACAGCGGGTGTATTCGGTGGTGAGCGACCCTTGGCGGTTGGTGATGCGCGCCTTGTAGGTCAGGATGCTGTCACGCCCCTCCTCGATGCTTGTGCGAAGGTTGTAGCCGATGGTTGCAGCAGAGTCGCCCTCGTCGGTATAGATGCCGGTGTAGAACTCGCGGTAGTCGGAGGTGTAACGGCTGATGAAAGAGTCCACGGCTTGCCGGGGGGTGAGCGAGGTGGGGGTGAGGGAGAGGTATTCGGGCGACAGGATGCCGCTGCGAAGGAGGCTGTCGTTGAGGGGTGAGTGTTCCTTGTTGGAGAAGGTGATGAGCTCCAGACTCACGTGACATTGGGGCGAATTGGTGGAGTCGGGCCATAACGCGGCACTCGCCTCTGCAGACAGCGTGTCGAGCACAACGCCCATTTCCTGCAGGGTGGGCTTGTGGTGACAACTGCCGAGCGCGAGGCACAAGGTCAGGACGGCGGGCAGGAGGAAGGGCCTCATTCTATCTCGATACATTTCTTGATATGCTGGAAAACCTTGGCATGGGCCATGCCGCATGCTTTGTTTTTGACGTGCAAAGGTAGTGAAATACTTTTTCAACGCAAAAATATTCACTGCTTTTTAAATTATGTTATGTTTTCTTCGCCATTTTATCTTTTTTTTCATTAATAATATCCCATAATTCGATTTCTATTGCTAACTTTGCCACCACAACCCCAAACCGAATGACAAGCAAGAATCCAAACTAAACAAAGATGAACCTGAGATTATTGACCGGATGCGTGCTCGTATGCACCGCTGTGCTGACCAATGCACAAAGTATTGCGAAAAGTTACAAGGCCGCTTCACAAGGCAATCCCATCAGTCCGTGTGTCTTCTGTGCCGACCCCACGGCCCTCGAATTTGATGGAAGGGTGTATGTGTATGGCTCTAATGACCACCAACAATTCATCGCCAATGGGAAGAAGGACAGCAATGGCTATGGGGCCATCAAGTCGCTCGTTGTCTTCTCGTCGGACGACATGGTCAACTGGACCTTCCACGGCACCATCGATGTGGGAAAGATTTGCAGTTCATGGGGGTGGAGGTTTGCCGCCTCATGGGCCCCGTCTGTCACGTGGAGGGTGAATGAGCAAGGGGAAAATGAGTTCTTCCTCTATTTCGCCAACAGCGGGGGAAGCGTAGGCATGCTCAAGGCCAACTCACCCTTGGGGCCGTGGAAGTCGCCCCTCAGCAAGCCGCTCATCGACAGCAGCACACCCGGCGTCAGCCCATGCAATTGGATTTTCGACCCTGGGGTGGTCATCGATGACGAGGGAACAGGGTGGATTGCTTTCGGAGGGGGAGACCCCAACAACCAAGGCACCAAACTCATGCCGGGAAATTCGCGCATCGCCAAGCTCAAGAAAAGCATGACGGCACTCGACGGCAAGGCGGTCAACCTGCCGGCTCCATACCTCTTTGAAGCCAGTGAACTCAACATGATGAATGGGAAATATGTCTATACTTACAATACATCATGGTCCGACCGGGATGACTGGAACAGCTACGAAAAGAGAGGTGCCGCGCCCGCACCATCCACGTGCAGCATGTGCTACATGGTGACCGACAATCCCCTCGACCCCGACGCATGGGTGTACAAGGGGGAATATGTGCCAAACCCGGGGAACTTTGGCTTCGGATGGGGAAACAACCACACACACTTGCAGAAGTTCGCCGGAAACTACTACCTCTTCTATCATTCCATGCTGCTGGAGCAAAACATGAATACGGGTGCTTCAGGCTTCCGCTCCATCGGGGTGGAAAAGGTTACGGTGCAAGAAGACAAGCAACTGATAGGCAAGGTAGTCATGACCAGCAACGGACCGCAGGCGGTGCACAACATGGACCCATATTCCCTGCAGCAGGCGGAGACCATGTCGACGGCCGGCGGGGTCTCCTACGAGGATTTCACCAATGTCGTTAAAGTATCAAGTGTCAGTAGTTTGGGCAATGATGCCTCTTCCAACTTGCAAGTCAATATGAAGGCGGGGGCATGGACGATGTTGCGCAAAGTGGACTTCGGCACCGAAGGGGCGCAGACATTCACACTCAAGGCAAGTGGGAGTGGAACACTTGAAATAAGGTTGCAGAGAGAAAACGCAAAACCGGCGGTTACTTTGCAGTTCAATTCCACCAGCATGCAGGATCACACCTTTGCTGTTGACCCAAGCGTGTTCAAAGGGGTGAAAACGGTCTATTTCATCTTCACGGAGGCTTCCAATGTCAAGTTCGATGCATGGCGGTTCAACAAGGAGGTAATTGATGGTGTCAAGAATGTGAAGAATGCAAGGAATGCAAACAACACCCGGCAACACGCTGGCAGTTATGACTTGATGGGCAGACGCGTGAAAAGCACTCCAACGCGGGGCATTTATGTCAAGGATGGGAAAAAAATCCTGAGCAAATGATGTTGTTTATTATTATAATGGTATGATTTACATTCAGGAACATATACACTCATAAAACGCGAACTTGATGTTACGGAAAATTAGAATCATTTTGGCGGTGGTGATGTTCATTGGAATCACATGGTGGCGGCTTCGGCGGATCGCCCGGCTTTCTACATCGTGGGAGTGCTGCTGCTCATCACGCTTGTCTTCGGGCGCATCTACTGCTCTGTGATATGCCCTTTGGGGGTGTTGCAAGACTTGCTGGCACGACTGAGGCGCAAGCGCAACAAGTATTCATACTCCAAGGCCATCTCCTGGCTCAGATATACCATGCTCGTGGGCATGGTGGCGGCATTCCTCGCAGGTGCCGGCTCCTTGGTGGCTTTGTTGGCTCCATACAGCAGCTTTGGGCGCATGGCAACACACCTGTTGCAGCCTCTGTGGATGATGGGCAACAACCTCTTGGCCTCGTTCGCCGAAAACGCGGACAGCTATGCCTTCTACAAGGTTGATGTATGGATGAGGGGAATGCCCACTTTCCTCATCACACTCGCCACATTCGTCATCATCGCCTTCCTGGCATGGAAAAACGGACGAACCTACTGCAACACCATCTGCCCCGTGGGCACATTCCTGAGTTTCTTTGCACGCTTCTCATGGTTCAAGGTGGTCTTCGACGAGGAGAAATGCCGCAACTGCTCATCATGCTCCAAAAACTGCAAGGCGGCATGCATCGACTACAAGACACACACGGTGGACTACAGCAGATGCGTGGTGTGTGGCAACTGCTTGGAGAAGTGCAAATTTGGGGCTCTGAAATATGCCCACAAAGCTCCAGCTCCAATGCAACAAGCCAAGGGGGCGGCTCCCGACAAGGGCAAGAGGGCCTTCCTTATGGTCTCGGCTTTGGCCACCACCGCTGCCATCGCACAGGAGAAGAAGAAGGTGGACGGAGGCCTCGCTGTCATCGAGGACAAGGTGGCGCCGAACAGGCAGACACCCATCACGCCTCCGGGGTCGATGAGTGCGGCCAACATGGCCAAGCGGTGCACCGCATGCCAACTGTGTGTGTCGGAATGCCCCAACCAGGTGCTCAGACCTTCCGGCGGGCTCTTCACGCTCATGCAGCCCGTCATGTCCTACGAGAGGGGCTACTGCCGGCCGGAGTGCAACCGATGCTCCACCGTCTGCCCCACGGGAGCCATCAAGCCCATACGACAAGAAGACAAGGCGGCCATACAGATAGGCCATGCCGTGTGGGTGAAGAAAAACTGTGTCGCCATCACCGACGGGGTGGAGTGCGGCAACTGTGCCAGGCATTGTCCGGCGGGAGCCATTGAGATGGTGCCGCTTGACGAGGAGGATGAGGACACGCCATTCGTGCCGGCTGTCAACGAGGAGCGGTGCATCGGATGTGGCGCTTGCGAGCATCTGTGCCCGGCAAGGCCATTGCCGGCCATCTTTGTCGAGGGACATGAGGTGCACAAGGAGATATGACCCCTTCCGGTTGTCGTATCTCTTGTATGAAAGAAACCCTACATTAACAATTTGCTATTATTCAACTGATGAAAAAGATTTCAAGAAGAAATTTCCTCAAAATATTTGGAGGCGGGGCTTTGGCCACGTCGGCAGCATTGGCTGGCTGTGGTGGAAAGAATGCTGGAGCGGCAGACATCGAGGATGAGTATAAAAAGCAGGTGGAACCGCCCATGGGCAAGATGACTTACCGTGAAAATCCTAAAACCAAGGAGAAGGTGTCGCTCTTGGGATATGGCATGATGAGGCTGCCTACCATCCCATCCAAAGAGGGAGGGCAGCAAAAGGATAAAATCGACCAGGAGACCGTCAACAAACTCGTGGACTACGCCATTGAGCACGGTGTCAATTATTTCGACACGTCGCCCGCTTATTGCCAGGGGATGTCGGAGGCTTCCACAGGCATCGCACTGCACAAGTATCCCAGGGAGAAATATTTCGTGGCTACCAAACTCTCCAATTTCAACCCGGAGACGTGGTCCAAGAAAGCATCCGTGGAGATGTACCACAATTCCATGAAGGAACTTCAAGTGGATTATATCGATTATTACCTCCTTCACGCCATCGGCGGGGGAGGGATGGAAAACCTCAGGCAGAGGTATATCGACAATGGTATGCTCGACTTCTTGATGCAGGAACGGGAGGCGGGGCGCATTAGAAACCTTGGCTTCTCTTACCATGGCGACATTGCGGTGTTCGACTACCTGCTCGAACAGAACGACAAGTACAAGTGGGATTTCGTGCAGGTGGAACTCAATTACCTCGACTGGGACTATGCCAACGAAATCAACGACAGCAATACGGATGCAAGCTATCTCTATGCCGAACTTCAGAAAAGGGGGATACCGGCCGTCATCATGGAACCTCTCCTCGGAGGGAGGCTGGCCAAGCTGCCTCAGTTCCTCGCCACGCGCCTCAAGCAGAGAGACCCCGAGAAGTCCGTCGCTTCATGGGCTTTCAGATATGCTGGTTCGCCCGAGGGCGTGCTCACCGTGCTCAGCGGGATGACATACATGGAGCACCTCAAGGACAACCTCCTCTCGTACTGCCCGCTGGTGCCACTGACGGAGGATGACAATCAGTTCCTTTACGAAATAGCCAAGGAAATCGTAGGGGTGAACAACATCCCATGCAACGATTGCAAGTATTGCATGCCATGCCCTTACGGCATCGACATACCGGGCATCTTCGTGCATTACAACAAGTGCATAAACGAGGGAAGGCTCCCGCTCGAAAGTATGGCGGAGGAATACAGCAAGAGAAGGAGGGAATACCTCATTGGGCTCGACAGGGCCGTGCCACGCATGAGGCAGGCCAATCACTGCATAGGATGCGGACAGTGTGTGCCGCATTGCCCGCAGAACATCAGAATACCGCAGGAATTGCAGAAGATAGACGAGTTCGTGGAAAACCTCAGGAGAAACCCCGTCATCTTCAAGGGCGACAAACAACCAGAAGAAAAGGATTGACCCATGGAAGAAAATGTGAAATATGAGCAGGCGGTGAGCGAACTGGAGGCCATCGTGAGGAAAATGGAAAACGACCAACTCGACATCGACACCCTCGCCGAGCAACTCAAAAGAGCAAAATCCCTCATACAACTCTGCAAGGACAAACTCACCAAAACCGACGACGAGATAAGAAAAATCCTCGAAGGAGAGTGAAGCCGATAGGAACGCCGTGATGGCGTGATGGCGTGATGCCGTCATCCCGTCATCCCGTTATCCCGTTATCCCGTCATTCCGTCATCCCGTTATTCCGTCATTCCGTCATCCCGTTATTCCGTTATATCGTTATTCCGTTATATCGGGATATCGTTATTCCGTCATTCCGTTATATCGTCATCCCGATAGAAAAATCCGCAGCCGGGGGCTCGAAAGTGAGCCCCCGGCTGCGAAACAACTCAAAAATAGCCTATCTCCGGCTGTGAGGATGGTGATGTCCGCCATGCCCCGGTGCTCCATGATGCCCCGGCGCTCCATGATGCCCCGGCGTAGCATGATGTCCAGGTGCTCCGTGATGTCCAGGTGCTGTGGGGTGGGGGTGGTGGCGCAGCATGCGGCCATGGGCGTAGTGTGCGCGTACTGGCAGCACCCAGCGGCCGGAATGCCAAGTCAGCGGATGGTGGAAATAGCTGATGCCAATGTAGCGGCCGTATTGCATGCGGTTGAGCACTTGGCGCAAGTGGCGGTTGCGAGCCTCCCACCAGGGGCCGCGAAGGTCGCGATGGCTCGATATGTGCATCAGGTAGTCCAGGTTGATGCGATACACTGCCTCATATTGGGCTTCAGTCAGTCCTAATTCGTAGGCCATCTTGTCGCTCAGGAACAACGCCTCCTCGTGGGCGGTGGAATAACTCATTGAATGGGCGGTGACAACGGTTGTCATCAGCAGCACCAGAAATATCATCTTTTTCATTGTCGTTGTGGTTATGTGGGTTTTACTTCTTGTTTTCATCGGCAAAGGTAAGCATGTTCAGGTTTCCCACAAAGGGAGGACGCCTATTTCGCGGAGGGGGATTCCCTAATGATGGGGAGGAATGCCCTATTGGCAATTGTAAGAAGGACAAAATTATTATTGTCAACAAGGAAAGGGGTGCTGAATGAATTATTTTTTCACTTTTTTCTTTCGTTTTGTTACAAGTCTCATTTTTTTGTGCTAACTTTGCACCGTCTTTTATAAAAGGAAGATAAAGCTTAAAGGGAGGGAATGATTGATTGGTTTACATCTGCAAAATTAACTGTTAATAAATCCATGATGATTGCTGTCATTTTAATTGCCATTTTCTTTGCCATTTTAGTGGCAATCGCAATTGTGATGGTCACCCATCGCAATAACATGAAGAAGGAAGCACTCAAGTGCAGCCAGGAGGCGAGGCAGTTTCATATGAAAGTGATGCTGCTGTCATCACCTTCAAGACTGTTCACCGACGATGAGTTACGCCAACTCAAGATGGAGGTAAGCCCATTGCTCAAGAGGGTCAACAAACTCTACAATAGTAAATTCGTCTCCAAAGAATACCTCGATGACCTTGGGCTGAATGATTTTGTCGAGGAGCGCATGCACCTCAATCATTTGCAGTATATCAACAACAAAACCCATCAGTCATAGAAATAGGATGTAAACCATTGGGAAACGCCAAATCTTCACCCTTGAGAAAAGGGTAAACTATTTTGCTTGATTAACATTTTACACCCTATTTGAAAAAAAATTAAAAAAAGTACACTCTGGACATAACATTTTCGACTTTTTTTCGTCATATATATGGATGGCGGGCGATACCAAATCAATGTCGCTGTCGGTCATTCAATATTCATTCACTTTTAACCTTAATATGTTTTATTATAAATAATGAAGATATTCGACAACATGGCCGCTTATGTCAAGGATGTGACCGGCCTTATCTGGAATTACATACACCATCGTGACCTTTACCCCGACAATGCACAACTCGCCGTGCAGCCGGAATTGATGGCAAGCGTCATCGACGACCCGACACTCTGCAGGCACTGCGACTTCTACGAACTCGCCACGCTCATCAGCAAGGATGAGAAAGGAAGGCTTGTGCCAAACACGAGTGCCATCCAAAACATGGCCAACAGGTATTACGAGGTGGGTTGACACAAGGAGTATGTCACTTCAACCCATAAAGAAGCCAACAGGAGGGGTGCTCGCTGTTGGCTTCTTTTTGGGTTGCTCCCTCGCTCTCCCCATCCTCTCCCGTCCTCTTGCGTCCTCTCTTGCCACTGTTCGCGGCGGTTCTGCCGCCGCCATCTACTGTCGCCCCCTTCGCCACATCATGTTCAAATAAATCCCCTTTTCCTTCGTCTTTTCACTTTTTTTTCCTAATTTTGCAACATATTTCAAACCTAATAACAAAACAAACGATGAAAGTAGCATTACGGGCCTTAAAATATTCTATTGCCGCCATTATGGTTGCAGCCATTCCTGAGGTTGCATCGGCGCAGTTGCAAACCAATTCTGGCGTGCAATACCTGCAAAACAACGCCAAGGACATGTCGACAGACTTTTACGACTTGTCCAATACCTATTTCCTCGCCGACAGTCTCGCTTCCTTCGACGCGCAGGCTGCTTCAGGGAAGGTCAACTGGAAGCGTTATCGCCTGACGCCAAGGCAGGCTTTCAACCTCAATGGCTACTGGCCCGTGAGAATGCAAATGCTCGACTTCCCCGACACGCAGTATGACAACGACCCCGACCTCGACATCCAACTGCAGTTCATCGACAGCCGGACGGTGAGGGTGCGCATGCTCACCACGCCCATCAAGCCTGCTGATGACCTCCAGGAAGACCCTATGTTCTCCGATGGGTTCAAGGCAAGGATGCAGGCTCAGGCCACTTCTGCCGCCTCACAAGGATGGAGCGTGGAGCAGAGTCCCGCGGCCATTACATACAAGAGCCAGAATGGCGCCATCGAAATAAGGAGGCATCCGTGGAGGATTGTCGTCAAGGACACCAAAGGGAAAATCCTCACGCAGACAAGGGCCATCATCGACAACGACTCCACGCAGGTGAAGCTGCTGCCGTTCTCGTTCATCAAGAGGGGTGCCGACAACTCAAGAAGCATCAACCCCGTCTTCTTCCTCGCACCGGGCGAGCGGATTTATGGCTGCGGTGAGTCGTTCACGTCTCTCAACAAGGTGGGACAGAAGGTTCACCTCTATGTCACCGACCCCCAGGGACCGGAGACCGACGGGATGTACAAGCCGGTGCCTTTCTATTTCAGCAACAGGGGATATGGCGTGTTCATGCACACCAGTGCTCCCGTCACATGCGACTTCGGCGCCTCTTACATCGGTGCACAGCGCCTCTTCATGGGTGACGAGCAGATGGACTTCTTCATCTTCTTTGGACAGCCAAAGGACATCCTCGACGCCTATACCAACATCACGGGAAAAAGCCCCATGCTGCCCTTGTGGACTTTTGGCACGTGGATGAGCCGCATCACCTATTTCTCGCAGGAGGAGGGCCTTGATGTGGCCAAGCAGCTCAGGAAGAACCGCATACCGGCCGACGTCATCCATTTCGACACGGGATGGTTCGGTGTGGACTGGCAGTGCGACTACCAGTTTGCTGCTGACCGCTTCCCCGACCCCGTGGGCATGCTCAAGACCATGCGCAACGACGGCTTCCACGTCTGCCTGTGGCAACTGCCTTACTTCACGCCCAAGAACAAGTATTTCAACGAGCTTGTGCAAGGGGGGATGCACGTGAAGAACGCCATGGGCGGCATGCCTTACGAGGATGCCGTGCTCGACCTCTCCAACCCCAAGACCGTGAAGTGGTACCAGGACAAGATAGGCGGACTCATCGACCAGGGGGTTGCTGTCATCAAGTGCGACTTTGGAGAGGCTGCGCCTTTCAACGGCCTGTATGCCAGCGGGAAGACCGGTTTCTATGAGCACAACCTCTATCCGTTGAGATACAACATGGCATTGTGGAACGCTGTCAAGAAGCACAGCGGAGAGGGCGTGATATGGGCCAGGAGCGCATGGGCCGGTTCGCAGAGATACCCCTTGCACTGGGGAGGCGACGCCGCCACCAACGACATCGGCATGATGGGCGACCTGCGTGGTGGACTGAGTTTCGGTCTGAGCGGCTTCTCTTTCTGGAGCCACGACATGGGTGGATTTGTCACCGCCTCACCCGAGGACATCTACCGCCGCTGGCTGCCCTTCGGCTTCCTCTCCTCGCACACCAGGGCGCATGGCGCACCGCCCACCGAACCGTGGCTCATCAGCAAGGGGTTCACGGATGCCTTCCGCGAGTGCGCTGAGATGAAATACCAACTCATGCCTTACGTCTATGCCCAGGCAAAGGACTGCTCCAACCGTGGACTGCCCATGGTCAGGGCCTTGTTCGTGGAGTTCCCCGACGACCCGGGTGCATGGCTCGTGGAGGACGAATACATGTTTGGCGCGCAAATCCTCGTCGCTCCGCTCATGGAAAGCGGAAACAAGAGGACATGCTACCTGCCAAAGGGAAAGTGGGTGGACTACCAAACCCGCAAGGTGTACGACGGTGGATACCATGAGATAGAGGCCGGCAAGATACCATGTGTCATCCTCGTCAAGGCGGGCTCCCTCATCCCCAAGGTCCCCGTCGCGCAGTCCACCGACAAAATCAAGTGGGACAAGCTCACCATCGAGGAATTCCCCGCAGAAGGCGCCACCCCATACGGCCTCATCTTCAAACCCGGAGACCCCGACGTGAGAGTCATCCAGAAATAGCAGCCACATATAACCTACCACCGCAAGTGGCGGTTGCGCCTCGGCGTGGGAGTCATTAGAAATAGCAGCGATATAAAACTCACAAACCAAGATAAATGGAACAGCAGAAGCCCAAGCGCATTCCCTATGGAAAGCAAAATTGGGAGGACGTGCGCCTCCAAAATTGTTATTACGTGGACAAGACTCGCTTCATCCCGGAGATAGAGGCGGCCAATGATTTCTT
>CADBBP010000148.1 GCA_902792855.1 uncultured Prevotellaceae bacterium | reverse complement strand
TTTAGGAATTACATGAAGTAATTCCCTACGTGCACACTCACCTCTTGGCGATTGCCTTTTGGCGACGAGGTGGTTACGGATAGATGCGGATAATCATAATGAAAAAAAACATTCTTGCTACAAGGGAATAAAGGGTGAATATTGATCTTCGTCTGGTAAAGGACTGAGCAATAACCCTCCCAAACCAAAAAGCCCCACCCTCGCGAGGGTGGGGAATGAGATTTTATACGACATCATCCTGTGGCTGGATGAATATTGTATCAGCCAATGAGCTATTTCACAATCAGTTTTTTACCATTGCGGATGACGATGCCACGATAGTTGGCATCCACCTTTTGGCCGGAGAGGTTATAGGACACGCCATTGTCAGCATCGGTGGCTTCCACTTCGCTGATGGCATCCGGGCAAACGAACGCCACCTTGTCGATATTGCAACGACCATTGGTGATGGTGATGCGCAGCGTATGCACACCTTCGTCGAGCGTATTCCTGATTTTCCCCGTCTTCACTTCGTAGGTATCCAAACTGCCGGTCTGTGGTACGGCGACGGTGCCCAAGCTCTTCTCCTTGCCTTCGCTATCTATCAGGACCATGGAGAATTTCGCATCCTCCACATCCGAAGACACAGTAGCCTCATAGGAATATTTACCTCCATAAGTGACATTCACTTGATATTCCAGCCACTCGCCGTTGGCCGTATTACCGAGAACAGTTCCTCCGTTGCCACTCATGATGTCGATGCCGTCGCCACACTTCCCGAAGTCCTCGATTTCCAGAGTGCCTGGCAATGCTGTGACAGGAACGGGACTGAACGACATGCTCTTGATATAGAACCCGCCCTTGTCGATATTCAGGCAGAAAACGTGACGGCCAGCCGTCAGCGGCTGTGTCATCAGGCATCGCAAGGAAGTGAACTCTGTGGTGCTGCCTGTGTTGGGCACTTCAATGAAATTGGTATAGAAGGTGAGGTTGTCAAACCCATACTCCGACAGATGGAACATGCCGCCAGTCCTCGTGGAGGCCACCTCGACATTCATCGTATAGAGCCCTTCCTCCTTCACATCGACGGTATATTCCATCCAAGCCCCGTCCTTGGTGGCCGTGGTGGTGAAGTTGTTGCGTGTCACGTTATTAAAAGCCACGCCCGACACACCGTTGTCAAATTCTTCGGCATTGATGGTGCCAGGCAGTTCTGGCACGACATCGTTGTAAGGTCCCCGCTTGGTTTTTCCATTGAGCACCTGGAAGCGAGACAGACGCTCATAGACAGCACCGTCGGTGGTAGTGACGACCGCCTTGAGGGTTTTCCAACCCGTCGAACTTGTCGTATATTCAGTGATGTAGGGAGCCTCTGTCATGGTGGCTATCAGTTCGTCACCCACATAAAGGTCGATTTTCTCTATTTCCTTCGTGGCCATGTTGGCACGCACCTTGATGGGCAGCACGTCACCCTTGACCACCTTCAAGGACAAGGGCCTTACATAGATGGAAGCCTCTTTCTTCCTGCCAGGGAATGGGCTCTTGGCATTCTTGGCGGCATCGCTCTTCATGTAGGTGCGCAACCACTCCATGGCAGGCCGGTCGGTGCCGTTTTCTTCGATGATACCACTATTGCCGTTGGTGGTCCAGGTGTGGTGGCGTATGTAGCCCCAAAGAGTGATGCCTGCGCAGTAGTCCGCCTCCCACATGTAGGGGATCTGTTCCTTGAAGCGCTGCAGTTGCTGGTTGTTGTTGTCGGTGCCGATGTCGTACTCCGTACTGTACATGGGCATGTTCAGCGCATTCTGGATTTTCACCATCGCATTTTGGAAACTCGTCACATTGAGGTCGGTGAGGTCGTGGCTCTGACAGCCGTATGCATCGATGGGTGCGCCCGCATCGCGCAATGTGCGTACCAAGTCGATAAACTGGTCGATTTGCCATGTGAAGGTGTTGAAGTCGTTGTAGATGAGGATGGCATCAGGCCAACGCTCGCCAGCCAACTCAAAAGCTTTGATCAGCCAGTCGTATCCCGTCTTGCCCTTTCCCCCCAGCGCCTCGATGAAGTAAGGGGTGTCTGGCTGGTGCCCATCTATGGCCTCGTTGACCACATCAATCAACTGCAGGTCGGGATAGCGTTTCTTCACCTCATCCATCCATCTCACGATGGCGTTGTATCGGGCGGAGACAGGGATGTCCCTTATCCACCCAGGGTACTGAGCACCCCACACCAGGGCGTGGAACTTGAAAGGGAATTTGTGATTCTTGGCATAACTGTTGATATTGTCAACGCTACCCCAGTTCCATGAATTTTGCCCGCTACCTTGCACCGAGGCCCACTTGCTCTCATTCTCAGGCGTAATCTGGTCCCAGAGTTGGTAGAACTTCTCCTTCCCCCAATCAATCTGACCCGAGGTGGTGATGTTGCCCAAGAACTTGTCAGGATTGGAATTCAACTGAGCCGATGCTGCCATTGAAATCGTCAATAGTCCTGCAGTAATGAATGTTTTGACTTTGTAACTCATTGATAATTTATTAGTTAGTAACTGAACTTTCACACTTCTATTTGAGATTTGAGGATTGAGGTTTGAGATTTGAGGATTGAGATTTGAGGATGGAATAAATTCCACGTCGCTTGTGACGATAATTCTTCAAAATTCTCATCATCAGCTTAGGAATTCTCAAATTCCTAAATTCGTGACAAATAAAACTTTTACGTGATTACGCCATCACTCCATGGCGGCCTCTCGTGCCTTGCGCTCCTCGTCGAGCATCTGGAAGTCCTTTTTCCGTAGGACGAAGCTGTTGCTGAGGTATTTCTCACGCACAATCTTGTTGGCAGCCAATTCCTCGGGGCTGCCCTGGAAGAGTATTCTTCCCTCGAAGAGCAGGTATGCCCTGTCGGTGATGGTGAGTGTCTCCTGCACGTTGTGGTCGGTGATGAGAATGCCGATGTTCCGGTATTTGAGTTGCCACACGATGTGCTGGATGTCCTCCACGGCGATGGGGTCCACACCGGCGAAGGGCTCGTCGAGCATGATGAACTTGGGGTCGATGGCGAGGCACCGGGCGATTTCCGTCCGTCGCCGCTCACCGCCTGAGAGTTGGTCGCCCTTGTTCTTGCGCACCTTCCCCAGGCGGAACTCCCCGATGAGGCTCTCGAGTTTCTCACGCTGCTGGCTCCGGGTGAGGGTGGTCATCTCCAGGACGGAGAGGATGTTGTCCTCCACGCTCATCTTTCTGAAGACGCTCGCCTCCTGCGGCAGATAGCCTATCCCCGCCCGGGCCCGCTTGTACACTGGATAATTGGTGATGTCCTTTTCGTTGAGGTAGATATGGCCGGCATTGGGCACGATGAGACCCGTGGTCATGTAGAAGGAGGTGGTCTTGCCCGCCCCATTGGGACCGAGCAACCCCACGATCTCCCCCTGCTTGACATTGATGGAGACATCGTTCACCACGGTTCGCTTGCCGTACCTCTTCACCAGGCCTTCCGTGCGGAGCATCATTCCGCCTTCCGCCTTTACTTCGATTTCCATTCGTTGGTCGGTGATGGTCATTTCACATAGATGACGGCAAGACGGTTGGAGGTGTTGCCTTGCACACCCTTGCCCAAGGCCTCGTCAACAATGACGCCACGGTCTCTAAGATAAGCCGCCACAGCGTCGGCCCTGGCTTGCGAGAGCCTCTGGTTGAGCTCCGGGCTGCCTTCCGGCGATGCCGTGCCCACGATTTGCACATGGGAGCCGGCCTTCACGCCGTTGAGCGCCTCCATGGCCTCCTTGGTGAGCAGGGACTTCCCTTGTGCGAAGGTGACGAAGACGAGGTTCTCCACCCTCACTTCCTTTCCGCCTACTTGCACCTCGCGCACCACTTCCTTGACCACCTCTCGCGGCTTTTGGTCGAGTTGTGCCCGCAGGTCGTTGATGATGGCGTTGAGGCGGTCGATCTCGCCGCTATTGTCCACCACTCCTCCTCTATACAGGCGGAAATTGTGGGAGCCGCTGGAATTGCGGAACTTGTAAACGATGCCGGCATTGAGTTGCACGATGGCGTTGTTCACATTGTAGCGGGGCTGGTCGTCGCTCCAAGAGAGCTTGTATGTCGGCTGTCCACCCGGCTGGCTGTTGGCGCCAAGGAAGGCCCACGTAACCGACGGCTCGATGAAGAACTGCCACTGCCTGGCGGAACCGAAGTTGAATGTGAAGTCGATGCCTGCCTTGGAGGTCATCTTGTTGGTTGGCTCATAGCAGCTGCGACAGGAGGTGTAGAGACGCCCCCAGCCAAGGCCATAGAGGCCCACCACCTCGAAATTGCGAGGCTCCCCGGGGTACCCCCCAAAGAGGTTGGTGAAATTGACCGTCCCCAAAAGCGACACGTTGCTGGCCCTGACGCCGGTGCCGGTGGAGCACCACGGCTTGTTGGAGAAATAAGCCGACCCGTCGAGAGCCAAGCCAAAGGAAGGAGTAATCCACTTGCCTATGCGTAGTCCGGCGTTGGCGTTGAGGTTGTCCATCCACTTCACCCCGGTGGCCTTCGTGGCCACTCCACCATTGACGCCGATGTACACATTGTCGAGAGGCTTGCTGCCCTCCACTGTCTGAGCCGATGACGGCGCCGCGATGACGGCCGCGGCAAGCCATAACATAATTCGTTTCATAATCGTTTCTTTTTTGTGTGATGCTTGTTGCAAAAAACGAAAGGCCTGCTTACATGGGGGCGGCGGTATGTCAAACCGCTCCGCCACAAAGCCCATTCCTCTCTTCAAAGCGCAAATTTAAACAAAAAAAACGAACCCACCAAAAAAGCAGCACCTTTTCTTGATTTCAAACCATAAAATCCCTAATGGTTACGTATTGTAAATCCTAACGCAACGAGGCACTTGATGAGCAAGCATCCCATATTCGACGTACCCCTCAAAATACTCGCGACACCATACCTTGATGGACTGATGCCGCGAGTTCATTAGTAAGCATCCCAAATAAGACGTATTTTGAGGCTGCAAGGTAGTTCTTACCTTTGCAGCCTCAAATCTTATTGTCTAAAGTTTCCCAACCTTAAATAGTTTGCAACAAATTGTTTATCACGAATTTAAGAACCAGAGCGCGTGTTGAAAAATAATCGCTGAATCGTTACGTAGGCGTTGACATGCGCAAGGGTGTCAACCCTCTTTGCGGCATTGTTCCCTTGCAGATCCATTATCATCGTATTCCTGGCAATCAATGATTTTGATGCGTTTTTTGGAATCCATAGGATCCTCAATCCAAATAGCACCTTGATGAAAGGCGGCCACGGTAGTTTTTCCGCTATTGTTCCTTTGATTTTCCAATACGGTTATGTGTATGACACCTTGCCCCCGTTGCTCCCATGAAAAGATATTGTATGGATTTGCAAAAGTGCTCAGATCACTAGCCCAAGCCGTCGTTGGCATCATTGCCATCATGATGAGCAGCAATGTTACAGTCCATTTTTCATTAAAATTGCTTTCATAATCAAGAGCTTATGTTATTAGAATTTCACTTGCAGGCGTGTTTCCAGTATGCTGACTTCGTTGTCTTCATACCCTGCGCGGCCGTTGACCTTGGTCCAAGAGCCCCTGACACGCCAAATCATGTACTTGTTCAAGTAATAATTGTAGGTGAGCGACCAGTCGTTCATGCGTCCACCGCGGATGTTCGCCTTGCTGTCAGACAGGTCGGTGTAGTTGTATTGCAATACAAATTCCATATAGCCGGGAGCCGGGGTGGCTATGCCGCCATCGCCCATGTTGTAGTCGTAGCTCCTGCCTTTGACGAGGCCGCGGAGGGTGGCATAAGCACCGCTTCCCGTGAAGTTCTCCAGGCCGTTCTAGCGGGAGATGGTGTTGTAGAAATACTGTCCTTCCACGGCAAGCCTTCCCTTGGAGAAAAGGACTTCCGGGGTGAACTTGTACATCATCTTCGCATTGTCCACCAATGCCCGTTGTGCCTTCACGTTGCACACGCGCGTGGGCCATGTGGTGGAGAGGTCGAACACTTTGTGGTTCAACGCTGCATCGGCATTGTAGCGGGCCTCCTCTATGCCACCACTGACACCTACGTGGAAGATGTTGCCGGACTCGGTCATCGGGCGATAGACGAAGCGGGCCATCCCTCCGAAAGCTTGCCTGCCGGTCTCGTTGGTCTTCAGCTTCATGGCATCGGTCTCCACCACCACGCTCGCAGTGCCCAGCACGTTGCTGCCATTGTATTCATACATCAAACCAACCATACGGTTGTTGTTGAACACCTGGTTGCATGACGGCTCTTCCATGGACTCCTTGAACGAAGAACTGGTGCAACTCTGCAGTCCGTACTGATGGATGAAATATCCTCCACGGATGAATTGCTCCTTGTTGAAATCATACTGCATCCAGACATCCTTCAAGTTGACCTTGCCGGAAGCATAGCCCATGTCAATCTTGCCTTTCCATTGGCCATAGGTGAAACCTACGCCAACACGCATGTCGGGAATGCCAACACCGCTCTTCAACTGGTCGTTAGAGTGCTGGGCACTAAAAACGCCGGCATCCATCAAGATACGCCCCGATGGCTTGACGACAAGCTTGGGCTCTTCCTGTGCATTCATGGCGGAAAAGACCAATAACCCGGTGACAAAGGTTAGCAAAATCCTTTTCATCTTTTTTGTAAAAAAGTATGATTTGTTTGCAAGAAAAAAATTACATTGAGCTTTTCTTCACCAATCCCTTGCGATCAAGGCGCTTGAATTCCTTCTTTGCCTTCTTCAAACACTTGGCAAATTCCTTGTTGGCGTGCAAACGGGCAACAACAGCGCTTGACACGATACGGGCGGCATCCACATCACTTTGCCAGTGATAACCACAGATGACACGACTCTGACCCATTTCGAAGCCACGGATAAGGATTTCGTTCTGGCGGTCGATGTTGATTTCTGCCAGCACCAAAGCGGTGGCCCAGCCAATGGCGGTGTGTCCGGAAGGATAGGACCCGTTGGTGGACAGTTCTTCTTGTTGTTTTGGATTGCAGGTCATCTCCTTGTAATACGCGAACGGGCGCGTGCGCATGTAATACTCTTTGGCTGCACGGGTGGCCAAGTCGCCGGCATCCTCACGCATCTTGAGAACCAGCTTGTAGATGTTGGGAGTGGTTTCCGGAGAGATCTTGATGCCAAAAGCCTCGGAGAAAGCATTTGGAACGCCACTGCCTGAGAGGTTTGCGTCTTCTGCAGCCTGGTCGCCACGAGGGGTGTCGCGCAACTCCTTCCCCCACTTATACCGTGCCTCGTCATTACTGAAAATTGTTGAACCCGGTTGTGGAGGGGGAGGCAACAACTTGAAACTGTTTGCCACCTCATCAATTTGCAAGAAATACACATCAGGATTTGTTCTTACATCCTTGATTTTTTCTTGTGAATAAACAGATGCCGACACAAATATCAGCATTGAAAGAAAAAGACATTTTTTCATCATAACAGATAATTTTTGATTTATAGTATTTTTTAATAATCATCCACGTCTTTACATAGTTCCCCCCGGCTTTGAGCCAGGGAAATGAAAGCCAAAGACAAGTTAAAACTCAATGAGACGATGTTGTTGGAACTTGCGTTTTACTTCATAGTACAATTCTCCAATGAGTTCCTTTATCAGCCAACTCATCTGCATCCAAGCCGTTGTTGCTGGAGAAGAAGCTCTTGTCTATTTACATGATGCCGCACAAATTGCATATCACCTCAAACCTTCATTCCCAATAGATGCCATGCAAAGATTTCTTGCTGCTTACTTCATAGCAGAAGCACTTGACTAATTCAATCAGTTACATATTTTTCAATTCGGCTGCAAAGGTAATGATTATTGATGACACCAACAACAATTTTGTATAAAATTTAGATAATTTTATAA
>CADBBP010000147.1 GCA_902792855.1 uncultured Prevotellaceae bacterium | reverse complement strand
CCTGCCACACTGGCCAAGGAAGAAGGAACTCCCGCACCCGCCACGCCGGCAAAGGAAGAAGAGACTCCTGCGCCCGTCACACCGGCCAAGGAAGAAGAAACTCCTGCACCCGCCACGCCGGCAAAGGAAGAAATTACTTCGGAACCTGCCACGCCGGCAAATACTGTCGCCTCCATAAGCCCTGAAGTTGTTCCACCAACTCCCATTGCTCCTGCAGTAAATGGCAAGGATACAACCTCTACAACCACACCAGCGGCAAGCATTGCCCGTGTCAATCCTACAAAAGAGACATCCACAGGCACCAACACGCCTGTCGCACCAGTCAAAAGTGCTTCAGTTGCTCCCACCACCACGGTTCCCAACAATTCAGCCTTGAAAGAAGTGGCCACACCACCACAGGGCATGGCACTGAAGGGAAAACCCATTTTCAAAGTTCAAATCGCAGCCTCGTCCGAGCCAAAACCTGTTGATAGTGATTTTTTCAAAGGAGTGAAGGACATCGACATCTATAGGGAGAACGGCATGGTGAAATATGCTGTTGGAGCCACTGAAAATTTCGCCGAGGTGGAAAAATTGAGAGCCTCGTTGCTTGACAAATTTCCCGGAGCCTTTATCGTGGCTTTCAGGGATGGATACAAAGTGTCACTACAGCATGCTCTTACGGAGTACAGAAAGCAGCAAAAACAACAGAAATAAGCAAGTACAACCTTAAACAATAATTTCGCAATGAAAGGATTCACTAAGGAAATAAAAATCGCGCTCGTGGCCATCGTGGGTATCGTCCTACTTTTCTTCGGGATGAATTTCCTGAAAGGTGTCAACCTGTTCTCATCGGGAAACACCTATTATATTACATTCAACAATATCAGCGGACTGTCTGGCTCAAGTCCCGTCAAGGCTGATGGGTACAAAGTGGGAACCGTCACCGACATCAATTACGACTTCGAGCATCCGGGGCAAATCAAAGTCGAAGTGGACATTGACGAGCAGTTCAAAGTACCAAACGGAACCATTGCCGAAATTTCAAGCGACCTGCTTGGCAACGTACAGATTGACCTCGTCAAAGGGTTGGACATGGAGGGGTTCATACAGCCCATGGGGACCATCGAGGGAAGGATCAATGGAGGCGCTCTTGCCCAACTCAAGGAGATGGTGCCTCACGTGGAAAGGCTTTTGCCCAAAATCGACTCCATTCTCACAAGCGTCAACTATATCTTGGCTGACCCGGCATTGCCGTCAACCATCCACCACGCTGAGCAAGTGACATACGACCTCACCACCACCACAAAGCAAATCAACAACCTCATGGCGTCTGTCAACAAGGAGATGCCTGGGCTCATGGGAAAGGCTGGGGGCGTGCTCGACAACGCCAACTCGGCCATGGGCAATGTCGTTAGTGTTGCCGACAACATCAACGGGAAAATCAACCAGCTCGACCTTGAGAGCACACTCAATGAACTCCAAGCCACGTTGGGCAACCTCAAAACTTTCTCTGAAGCACTCAACAACGGCAAAGGTTCCCTTGGGCTGCTCATGAACGACCGCTCCATGTATGACAACCTCAATGCCACCATGGCACACGCCGACTCTTTGCTCGTCAACTTGAGGGAGCATCCCAAGCGATACGTGCACTTCTCCGTCTTCGGGAAAAAGGATAAATAGTATTGAATGCAATGGCATTGGGTACAAAAATCATATATTCCCAAAAACGCATAATTGGGCGTTATATAAATTATGTCTAAATAATATTAGCGTGAAGACTTACTTGAATGTAGCGTTGCAATATCTTGAAAAATAATAAGATATAAACTTCATTAGAAGCTATTTTTGATAGTTCGGCAAAATTTCTACTTTTACTATAACTAACAAAATCTCAACGACTTGCAAAAATGCAAATGTAAAGAATTTTTGATATTTGCCGATGGCTGCATAACTACCCATTTCATAGCATTTTACGACTATTCGTTGAAACGATGCTAAAACTGCCATTTGTTTTTCCCAAAAAAAATAGCGAAATTTGCATCCGAAATTAAATAGTGGGGCAGTAATGCCCGAACACCTTTTCAAAATAGTCAATGAAACAAAAACCAATGCAACTCTGGGAAAAGTGCCTTAGCCTCATCAAGGCAAACGTCACGGAGCAGCAATTCAAAACATGGTTCGAGCCCATCGTCTTCGAAGCCTATTCACCGGCTACGATGACGATTGTGGTGAAGGTACCCAGCCCATTCGTGTATGAGTACCTGGAGGAGAACTTTGTGGACTTGATTGGAAAGGTGCTTAAAAGAGAGTTTGGCCAAGGTGTAAAACTGGCATACAAAATTGTCACAGACAAAACCAACGACAAGGAAATGGTGGTGGAGTCGGACAACACGGAGGACAGCATTGAGAAGCCTTTGCCAAGGAACAGGGCCAACCAGTCGTACACTGCACTCGATGTGGCACAGCCTCAACCTATCGACTCCCAACTCAATCCGCAGCAGACTTTTGAGAACTTCATCGAGGGGGTAAGCAACAAGCTGCCTCGGGCTGTGGGACTGTCCATCGCCGCCAATCCCTCTTCTACGCAGTTCAACCCCATGTTCGTCTTCGGGCCATCGGGATGCGGAAAGACGCACCTCATCAATGCCGTGGGCGTGAGGGTCAAGAAACTCTTCCCGCAAAAGAGGGTGCTGTATGTCAGCGCAAGACTGTTCCAAGTGCAATACACCAACGCGGTGAGGTACAACACGCTCAACGACTTCATCAATTTCTACCAAACCATCGACGTGCTCATTGTTGATGACATTCAGGAATGGATGACGGCCCAAAAGACACAGGACACTTTCTTCCATATCTTCGACCATCTCTTCAGAAACGGAAAACGCATCATTCTGGCATGCGACAGGCCGCCTGTTGACCTAAAGGGAATGAACGAAAGACTCGTCACAAGGTTCTCGTGCGGACTCATCGCAGAACTTGAAAGACCCGACTTCCAACTATGCGTGGATATTCTCACTGCGAAAATCAAGCACGATGGACTTGAAATTCCTCACGACGTGGTGTGCTACATCGCAGAAAACGCCAACGGAAGCGTCAGGGACCTCGAGGGGGTGGTCAATTCACTCATGGCTTACTCCGTCGTTTACAACAAGAAAATCGACATGGAGTTTGCAGAGAGCATTCTAAAGAGGTCTGTGAAGATGGACAACCATCCGCTCACTGTCGATGAGATTGTGGAGAAGGTGTGCGACTACTACCACGTCTCAGCTGAAGAGGTGGGAGGGAAAAGCAGGAAGCGAAACCTCGTCGTGGCAAGGCAGGTGTCCATGTATCTTGCTCAAAAGCACACAAGGATGCCGGCTGCAAGAATCGGAAAGCTTATTGCTGGAAGAGACCATTCCACGGTCTTGCACAGTTGTGAGAAAGTGGAGGAGAAAATTAAAACTGACAACAAGTTCTCTGAAGAGATAGCGAACATAGAAAATTCGTTCAAACTAAAAAAATAACTTACACACTATTACTTCTTCAGAAAGGGGGATGCAGGGATGCATCCTCCTTTTTTAATCTGCCAGCGTTATCCACCGAGCAGCGATGGTGATATCTTGTTATATCGATTTTTCGTTATATCGTTATCCCGTTATTCCGTTATCCCGTTATATCGTTATTCCGTTATATCGTTATATCGTTATTTCGTTATCCCGACCCCCCGAAAAAACTTGAGCACCCCTATGAATCAACATACACCGAGTCTCACGACCCAGTGCATGCCTATAACTTACTATAATTAATTAACTCAAAGATGTCGACTCTCTCGAGGGGACTTCACCTCACAAATGTGAGGCTTTAGCGAAAATTATTATTGTCTTTGTCTAAATCGCTTGCCGTTTTGAGGGTTGATTATACAATCAATTTCAAAATGCATTGCAAAGTTACAATTTTTTTTCCGCATGCCCAAAATATCTATCACTTTACTTCCCAATTAAAGATTATTTAACATCCGTGTGCGCACACAAAATAACTTTATGCCTTTTTGTGCATCATACGGCTCCATTTCCTGTAGCCAAAGATGGCGATGATGACATAGAGGGCATAGAGGCTCGCCTTGAAGGGGATGTCTTTGTAGAAATAAAGGATGCAGGTTGTCACATCTACAACTATCCAAATGAGCCATTGCTCCAAGTATTTCCTTGCCAAAGCCCAGATGCCTACAAAACTTAAGGCTGTGGTGAAGCTGTCAGTGATGGGCACGTTGGAGTTGGTGTAGGTGACGAGCAACCACCAGATGCCAGCCCACAGGGCGAGTGTGCCGAGTGTCCAGGGAAGGATGAGGCTGCGCTTGAAATGGGTTACTGGCAGTTCCGTTTGCCGCACTTTGCCAACCTTTGTGAATTTCCATGTGATGAACCCATAAATTGTCATGCAGATGTAGTAAACCTCCATGCAGCAGTCTGCGTAAAGCCCCTTGCTGTAGTATAGCGCGATGCCAAGTGCTTGCATGGCGAACCCCACCGCCCACAGCCAGATGCTTGCCTTGTATTCCAGAAGGATGTAGGCAAGCCCCAGCAGTGTGGTGAGGATGTCGAGCCAATGGGTGAGGATGAAAGTTTGCATGGGGTTAGAATTTCAGCGTCAGGGTTCCCATCGCCGTGAAACCAGCCATTGGGATGTAGCCTATTTGGTAATAGCGGTTGTCATTGCTGTGCCCGTAGCTTTCGCAGATGGCGGAATACACCCACCCGCTACTTGCGTAATGACGCCCGAAGAGGTTGTTAAAGTTCATGCCCACTGTCACTTCCTTCATACCCAAAGCCTTGCTCACCTTGAACGTGCGGTTGATGCTGAGGTTGGAAGTGCTGTAGCAAGGCAGTGAGCGCTCTTTGTTCTCCGTGTTGTCGAGGTATTGACGGCTCACGAAATTGGTGTGCCACACGGCTTGCCAACCCTTGTGGTGCAGTTGGAGGAAGCCGTTGAGGATGGTGGAGGGGGAAAAGGCAAGGGTGGAGTTGTCGTAGTGGATGGTGCGTTCGCCGTTGTCCCAATCTTCCACTACCTCGTCGAAATCTTTGATGGTGTTCTTGCTGAATGCGGCGTTGCCACTCACCGTCAGCCAGGACAGCGGCGACCAGGAGGCTTCCAACTCCACACCGGCGCGGTAGGAGTCCTTGATGTTGGTGGTCAGGGCCTCGCCGATGTCGCTCACGGCACCCGTCTGCACGAACTGGTCGGTGTAGTCCATGTAATAGAGGTTCACACCGGCATGCCAGGTGTTCCCCGTGATGCTGTAACCCAATTCGTAGTCGAGGAGTTTTTCCGCCCGGGGGAAGGGATAGCTGCCATTGTCGGTGAAATTGTTGCGCTCTGGCTCCCTATGGCTTGTGGCAAGCGAGGCGTAAAGGTGGTGGCGCTCCGTCTTGTAGCTTATGCCGCCTTTGAGATTGGTGAAGTCGTATTGCTGGTCGATGTTGAGGCCTTGGTTGGTGTAACTCCCGTCCTCGTTGGCATAGAATTTGTCGTTGATGCCATCGGTCTTGTAATTCACATGGCGGTATTGCACGTCGCCAAAGATGCTGAGGTGGGGAAGGAGAAGCCAGGCTCCTTTCAAATAGCCACTGTAGTCGTCTTTGTTGGCATCGGAGTCGTAGTATTTGTGGTCGCCATCTCGCAGAAGGGTCTTCGACAATTCACTATTGCTACAGTAGGTGAGGTAGCCGAAGTGGTTGCCGTCAAACTGCTGTAGTGACATGCCGCCGACAACATCCCATCGTTCGTCCTTGTAGTTGGCGTTCCATATCAGACCGTAGGTGTCTTGGGTGAGTCCTTTTTTGCGGATGAAGTCGGCACGTTTCACTGTCGCTCCTTCGCTGTTGGTGAAGGTGGAGAGGCCAAACTTGCTCAACTTGTTGTTGGGACGAAACTCGTTGTAGTAGCCGTAACCATGGGTGTAGTGCACAGAGGCACTCGCTTTCCAATGTTCGGAGATGTCCCATGAGGCGGAGACGATGTTGTGGCTCTGCCAGAAATTGTCGGTGGCTTTCTTCCAAAGGGTGCCGTCGGACAATGTGTAGCGCTCCGTCACGTAGTTGCCTTTGCCATCTTGGGCAAAGTTGCCGGAGGCATCATAGGCAAGTGTCTCATAGAGGGTGTTGTATCGACCAAGTCCGACGGCATAGAGGTCTTTGTAGGAGTGGATGCCGGTGGAGGAGCCGTAGGTGCCATCCATCAGGGAGAGGTCGTTGTCGCCTGCTGTCACGCCATTCCAGGCTTGCCCCGTCTTCTCGAAGTTGCCGAAAGTCTTGTAACCTACTTGAAGGCGGTTGCCGAGGTAGCGCAAGCCGCCGTAATAGCTGCCGGAACGGCCAGGGGTGCCGTGGATAAAGCCGTCGGTGTTGGTTTCGTGATAGGCTGCGTCGAGCACCAAATGGTCCCACAACAGACCGGTGGAAAAGGAGCCGCCCACGTTGAAAGTGTTGTAGGAGCCGTAGGAGCCGCTCACTTCAGCATAGGGAGTGGGCGATGCCGCCTTGGAAACCAGGGAGATGGAGCCGCCGAACGCTCCATCGCCGTTGGTTGATGAGCCAACACCGCGCTGGATTTGAACACCACCCAATAGTGATGCATAGCTGTTCATATTGGCCCAGAACACGCATTGGTCTTCGGGGGAGTTGAGTGGAACTCCGTCGAGCGTAACGTTGATGCGGGAGTCGCCTGAACCGCGGATGCGCATGTAGGTGGTGCCGGTGCCAAGGCCGTTCTCGCTCCACGACAACACGCCTGGTGTTTGGGAGAAGAGGAAAGGCAGTTCCTTGCCTGTCTTGGAAAATTCCTGCAACTCAGCCTTGGCAATCTTCGTGATGGCATAGGGCGCATCTTGCTGTGCTTGAACGCCTTTCACCACGACTTCCTGCAACTCCTCCATACGAAGTGAGTCAACGGACTGCGCACTGATGCCTGCTGCGAGAGGCAGCATGGTGAATGTGAGAATAGTTCTTTTCATTTTTTACCTTATTAATAAAATACAATAAGGGGATGGAGAGTGAATGTTCCCTACGCCGGCATTACCCGGATCAGGTCAGAGGGTCTGATCTCAGCCCGAAACATCGGGCACCCCTTAACTTGCTCCTTGCAAGTCGGGTGCAAAGGTAGTGATTTTTTTGCAAAAGGCAAAGCCTTTCAAGGATTTTTGGAGGTGATAAACTTTATAGTGGCTATTTCAAAAAGCCGGCACCGAAAATCGGCGCCGGCTTTTTGAAATTTGAGGGATTGTGATTATTTGAAAATCTTCATCGCTTTCTTCGTACCATCAGAGTAGGTCACCTCCATGATGTTCACGCCTTGCTGGGCTTTGTTCAGGCGACGGCCGCCGAGGTCGTAGAACGTCACGCTGGCTATCTTGCCATTGGAGCCGTCCACCTCGCTGATGCGGGTGTTGTCGCTCACATTGACAGCATTGGCGTTGAGCACCTCGCCGGTGGTTTGGTCAATCAGCAGACCCACTACGCGGAGTTTGCTCTTGTCCTGGACGATAGGTGCTGAGTCGCTCAAGTTGACAGCATCGGCAAGTTTGAAGGTGTAGTTGTGCTTCACCACCTCCTCGGCTTTTACATTGGCAGGGATGCTGCCTTCAATGCCGCCAATCTCTGACATGAGGATGGCTACATCGTTGAATTTCAAACCAGGTATGCTGCTTTCTGCTGACTCGAAACCGCCCATTTCACCACTGCCGCCACCGGAATAGTAGTTGGACTGGTTCCAGGAGCTGCCTTCGCCGGTGAGACCGTCTTCCACCAACACGTATTCAATGGCATACTTGCCGTCGGTGATGTCGAACGGGAAGGCCACTTCTGTGTTCACTTCAACATTATTGCCGTCCTCGCTAAGGGCTGCGTTCAACTCGATACGGGCAAAGCCGAATACCTTGGCGCGAGCCTGCAGGTCGGCCACCACGCCGAAGTCGTTGTCACCGGTGCCGTAATAGGGGTCAACCTCAATCTTGCGGTCCAACCATGCGTCGGGGAAGCCACCTACAACGTTGGGGAAGGAATAAGAGTCCATGATTTCCATC
>CADBBP010000146.1 GCA_902792855.1 uncultured Prevotellaceae bacterium | reverse complement strand
ATATATAATACTGATTCTGGCTCAGGTAATACCATCGAGCACAACATCCTCAGCAACACCTCTGCCTTGACCTATTACCCCACCAACAAGTTAGGCTTCGGTAGTAAATCCAGCGAGCTCTTCACCCAGACGGGCAACTACTCCGACTACTACAAGCTTGCCGACAAGAGTGCCGCAAAAGGCTACGCCACCGACGGTGGCGACGTGGGTTGCCATGGCGGTATGTTTGGATGCCCCTCTGGTGGTCGCCCCCAATATATCCCCTATTTCACCAAGGTGACTGTTGGTTCTCGCAGCGAGGATGGCAAGTTGCCCGTCTCCATCTCGGTGAAGATCCAAGAAGAGTAGGAAAAGATTAAAGATTAAAAATGAAAGATTAAAGATTAAAATTTTAAAATTGAAAGATTAAGTAATATAAAATTTGGGTATTGTTAGTTAACACGAATTATCGCAAATGATCCATTAATTCTGACGCTCGGCAATTATAAGTTAACACGAATTATCGCGAATGATTCATTAATTCTGATGCTCAGGTATTTATGACTAATTATATGGTAATTATATGTTAACTGTATCATACCAAGTTTTAAATGTTACTATAGAATAATATAAGCTTATGAAACCGATTACCCATATCTTATCGGGCGTGGTTTTGGCGATGCTTTCCGTGCTCTCCGTTCAAGGTCAGAGCAGGGTGGAGTATTTCTGGGACACCGACCCCGGCGTGGGAGCCGGTCAAGTGCTGCAGAGTTTCAGCGGCAGTTCGCTCACTGCGAGTGCCGAGCTTGACGTCAGCGGCCTTGCCCCCGGCATCCATCAGTTGGGTCTTCGCGCCTTGAACGATGGTTATTTCTCCGCAACTTACTATCGCTCCATATACGTACCCGTGGAGAGTGAGCAAATCACCCGCATCGAGTACTCGTGGGACACCGCCGCCGCCGCCGGCAAGGGCACCGCCCTCAGCTTCACCGCAGGCAGCGCCATCGACCTCACCACGACCCTCTCCACGAAGGCGCTCGCCCCCGGCATCCACACCCTCTATCTACGCACCCTCTCCACCCACCACGCCTCGGCCCTCTACGCCCGCACCTTCTTCGTGCCGGCGACACCCCATGCCGTGGAGGCCGTGGAGTATTTCTTCGACACCGACCCCGGCGTGGGCCGTGCCACGCGCCTCAGCGCCACCACCGACGGCGGGAGCCTCACCAAGGCTTTTGACGTGAGCACCTCCGGCCTGGCTGACGGCATCCACCACATCGGCATCCGCACGCTCACCGACGCCACCTGGTCCGCCACCTACACCCGGCAGTTCCTCGTCCGCAGCCAAGTAGATAACTACATCACCAGCGTGGAGTATTTCTGGGACCAAGACCCCGGCGAGGGCAACGGCATCGTGGTGGACATCACCCCCGGCGAGGAGGTGGACGTCGATTTCCTGGCCGACATGTACCTCCTCCCAGAAGGCACCCACACCCTCGGCATCCGCGCCCGCACCGGTTCCGGCGGCAGTTCCACCTCCCTCGTCAAGGACATCGAGTTCGAGGGTTGGGACGCCCTGCAGGAGTACATCTACTCCTTGGAGGACACCCAGGACAGCTTCTCCGGCAACGTCTATCAGCGCGACGTGCGCAACCTCCACTGGCAGCCCCTCTACGTGCCTTTCGTGAGTTACAGCGACTGGTCCGCCCATTTCGAGGTGGCGCGCATCAACGCCTTCTACCAGTATGACGACGACGAGGACGGCGTGGTGGACCGCCAGGTGCTCGAGGCCATCACCGTGCGCCCCGGCAACGGCGACCTCAAGCCCAACCACCCCTACCTCATCCGTGCCAAGAGCACCGGCAAGCACACCATCAAGGTGGACCCGGCCAAGGTGGTGGCCCCGCAAATCAACTCCGTCAGTTGCTCCACCATGGAGGCCGTCTATACCTTCACCGGCAACTACAGCGACCTCACCGGGTTGCACAGTGCCGACCGCTACCGCGTGAAGGGCGACCACTTCTCCGTGCCGCCCACCGACGACGAGGTGCTGCCACCCTACCGGTGGTACATCACCATCGACGACTTAGGCAACCAGCTTGAGGCCTCCGCCAACAGCGTCTATCTCCGCATCATCGGCGAGGACGAGCCGACAGGCATCGACGACACCCTCGTCGCCAACGACGAGCCGGTGGGCGCCCGCCCGGTGTTCGACCTCCAGGGCCGCCGTGTCATGGTGAGCCCGGAGACGACGCTCCGCCAACTGCCACGAGGAGTCTATATCGTGGCCGGCAAGAAACTCATCGTGAAATAGCCACAACGCATGCATTCATTCAAAAACATCCATATAATTATGAAACAGCCTACATCCTTGAAGAAAATGTGGGTCGCACTCCTCGCACTCCTCGCCACGGCCATGCCGGCCATGGCGCAGGAGGGCGACTACGACCCCTTCCAGGCCTACCTCGACAGTCTCGCCGAGGTCTATTGGCAGCACCATGACAAGCCCCAGCCGGGAAGAGACGGCATGCGGCGGGCCACCGTCAACATCCCCGAGGGGCTTACTGAAATCGACCTCTCAGACCCCAAGTATGCCACCTTCACCAGCAGGGTGAAGACCGTCGTCGTCAACCAGCCCATCAAGTTCGTCAACGGCTCCATCACCGCCAAGTCCAATTTCACTGGTGGCGGATGCCTCATCAAGGTGACGCAGGGCGTGAGTGTCGTCTTCGACGAGACCTGCACCGTGGATGCCAGCCTCGCCACCAGTGAGAAGTGCTTCGCCGCCGTGGGCATCTACGACTGCGGCTACAACACCACTGTTTATCAGCTTGGCGACATCACTGCCCCGGACAACGGCACCGGCATCGCTGTCTATATCGAGTGTGCCAGCGGAACCTTATACTATACACCCGATCCCTACAAAATCAATGGCAGCATCTACAACCCCAACGGCGGGAAGGTGAGCCCTATCGGCCCGGGCCCGGAACCGATTCCCATTGAACTGCTCCTCGGCAAGCTCAGCGACATCGCCGCCGACCTTTCCACCGCGACCGCCATCTACAACAACGCCAACGAGCTCTACACGCAGCTCAACGGTCGCCTGCCCGATAGCAGCTATGCCAATATCATGGCAGCGATGGCCTCGCTGAAGAACACGCTTGACAACTTCACCGCACAGAAGAACAGCCTCACCACGCAGGTGAACCAGGCCGCAGAGGCGCAGTATGCGCAGCTCAACACGCAGATAGAGAACCTCGCCGCACAGGTGTCCGCCTTCGTGGAGAGCATCGCCGTCGATATCGCACGCCTCGACGAGCAAGTGAAGGCCTATGCCGCCAGCGACCTCCAAGGCAAACTCACCGTCTCCGGCAACACCATCACCGCCATGGGCAACACACTCAACGCCTACTACAACACCGTGGGCGCCATGGTGGGAGGCTCCTCCGGCTACTATTTCGAGAAAATCCTCAACAGCACCTTCATCAGCCAGAAGGCAGCCGTCAATGGCGTCATCAGCGACAACAACAACACGCTCAACGCCCTCATCAACAGCTACAACGCGCTGCTGAACAAATCCATCAGCACTGTGCAGGCCGCCATCAACTTCTACGCGAGCTACGAAGCCCTCGTCGCGCAAATCGAGAACGTGCAAGCCACCATCGCCGCCACGCAGCAGGAGGTGGACACCCTCGCCGCGAGCTACGAGGCCCTCGACGTCATCTTCCCCGGAGAGGAGGAGGTGAGCGTGCGACCCGCCGGGCTGACCAAGGAGTTGCAGGTGGGCTACAAGAGCAACCGCGGCTACGTGCTTTCAGCCGGCGGACTGCTCTATTTCGAGCAGACCACAGGGGCCAACTTCCGCCTGTTCGACATGGACGGCAACTACCTCGTGGCGAAGGCCGGCAGGGCATCCATCACCCCCACGGAGAATGAGGCGGAGGCCACCGTGTGGACCGGCAAGAGCCTTGGCAACGGCAGCTACACCATCTACAGCAAGGATGCCGGGAGGTACCTCGCCTTCGTCGCCGGCACCAATCCCAACGCCCCCGTCACCGTCTCCACATCGGCCTACGCGTGGAACATCATCGAACCGGGCGTGGACCCCTTCCAAGCCATCATCTACATGCTTGGCGAGGAGGAGGACCGGAAGGACATCGACCCCATGCCGGAGGACACCCTCGTCATCCATGTGCCTGACAGCCCCGGACCACACTACGACCCCATCATCTTCCCGGAGGTCATCTATCCCATCGTGCTCACCGGACTGCCCAACCCCAATTGTTATTTCCCCATCCCAAGACCACAGAGCGGCAACCCGGGCGTGGACTTCCACCCCATCTACATCCCCAAGGGTGGGCATGTCATCATCGAGAACATCAACTTTGAGGACCTCGTGGGCGGCAACCACGTCATCTATGTCGATGGCGTGCTGGAAATCACCGTCAACGTCAACATCATCATCCGCAACTGGGAGTGGTTCATCCATGTGGGCCCCACCGGCCATGTCATCTGGCATGTCGGAGGCGACGACGCCCGTCCGGTGAAAAACCAGGGTACGTTTGACATGGTGGACGGAAAGATTGACAAACTCGACAACAGCGGCACGGTGAACCAAACCGGAGGCACCATCGTCAACATCATCAACCGCAACATCTACTACTTCATCGGCGGACTGGCGCACCACTCCCTCAACTACGGCACGTTCTACCATCGTGGCGGACAGGCCATCACGGCCCGCAACTACGAGGGCGGCACCTACGAGATGAGCGGCGGCTCCATCTACAACACCGTGGTCAACTACACCGACACCGTCTTCGTCAACAGGGGAACGTTCCGCTTCACCGGCGGCATCATCCGGGGATATGGCGGCAGGCTCATCTACCACGGGCCAAACGCCTACATGCGCATCGACGGAGGAACCTTCGACTTCACCAACATCCGATACTACTTCATCGAGGCGCACAGCGACTTCTACATTCGCGGCAACTACGACTACGGAGCCACCGTGCCCATCCTCCTCGCACCGAAGGTCGTCGTGAGAATACTCTACAAGTGGATTTACAAGTTCAACATCGTCTTCATCGACGGCGGCCCCACGCCACGCTATCCGCTCTTCTATGGCGAGGGCTTCACCCTCACCACCAACCACTACCAGTACATCGACTGGCCGCTGCCCAACCATCGTTGGAGATGGTATCTCAACGTGACCAACAACACCATCGAGGTGAGGGACGAGGCAGTGTATGACGAGGACGACCTGCTGGCCTATTTTGACTGGCTCGTGACATACAAGGACGGCGAGGCCGCCAGCACGGAGGCCAATCCCCAGGTGCTCGACTTGGGCAACCGCGAGATTTACCTCACCAGGATTGTCAACATCCCCGTCGGCGTGCACGTGCTCATCCAAAACGGCAACTTCCGTCCCACCTCCACATGGACCTATGACAAGGTGTTCGTCGTGCCACAGACCACCTCCCTGCGCCTCGAATATGTCACCATCAACTACAACAGCGAGAGTTACTACCTCGTAGGAGGAAGGTTGGTGCAGCGATACCTCTTCGACATCGCCGGCAACGTGTGGTTCGGTCCAGGCACCATCATCTCCGGCTATTACAACAAGTTGTACAAGGCCACCGACACCTACATCCCGGGAGCCGCCATCTATATGCAGCCCACCGCCCGCGTGGTGCTCGACGGATGCATGTTCTACGACATTTGCCTGCGCATCAGCAACACGCTCAACCTGTATGCCAAGAGCGCGCTGAAGGGTTCCTTCTACCTCTACCCGCCATCGACATGCCGCTACAACGGCTTCCGATTCATCGGGCCTTGGCAGGGGTATGTCCTGACACGCGACGATGTCAACAGGTTCCAAATCATGCCCACCGGCGACCTCGACGAGGACAAGCCCGTGGCTACGGAGGTGGACGATGACGGCTATGGCGCACTCACCGACGACTTCCTCATGGGCGACGTCAACTGCGACGGCGTTGTCACCATCACCGACGCTGCCTGCATCCAGGAGTTTATCATGGGCCATACCCCGCCCATCTTCCGCCTCGCAGCGGCCGACCTCAACGGCGATGGCAACATCTCCATCTCCGATGCCGTAGCCGTCGTGGAGCAAGTCCTCCATTGACCTTGGAGACCTTAAAGTCAAAAAAAATCGCCCCGCCAAATTGGCGGGGCGATTTTCAATTCACCGAGAGCACTCCGAAGGGGCCGGTGGAGGTGGCGCGGTATCTTGTGAGGCGTTTGCCGTCGTCGCCGGAGGAGATGAAGCCGTTGTTGTTGAGGTCGTACTGCCGCTTGCAGGTGTTGCATGTGGCGATGCCGCTGCTGCTGATGGAGAGCGGTTTGCTGCGCATGGGGATGGCGTTCGGGTTGAAGCAGTTGGGACATTCGCGGTCGTAGGCGTAGAAGACGGGCGGCTGCGAGAGTGCACCGTATCCCACGATGATGCCGTTGTTGTAGCCCAGGATGAGCGTCCGCCTTGTGTCCACCGCGTTTTGGATGCTGCTGCTGCTCGCCCCGCCGTTGTTGGTGAAGTCGAACCACGTCGCCCCGTTGCGCATGGCGGTGGTCACCTGGCAGAAGATGCCGGGAGCCATCGGGTTCATCGCGCTGGCGAGGGTGGGGTCCTGGTGCACGCTGTTGTCGAAGACGAAATAGCAGGCGCCGGTGGTGAACTCGTGCTCCGTGTCGCCGCAGGAGACGGCGAACAGGGCGAGGGCAAGAAGGATACGTCTCATGCCAGCAAGGCCCTCTCCGCCTCAGTCATTCGTTCGAAATGGAAGCCGTCGAGCGTCGAGTCCATCAGTTGGGCGATGCGGTCGTTGCACAGGTTGCCGATGCTCCCCTCGTGGGTGTGGTGGATGTGCTTGTCGGCGTGGAAGCGTCCCTCCTCGATGTCCATGCCCACCTTCTTGTAAGCGTCGCGGAAGGGCATGCCGGCGGCCGCCAGGCGGTTCACCTCCTCCACGGAGAAGATGGGGTCGTAGAGCGTGTTGTCGAGGATGTGCTCCTCCACCTCCATCTTGTTGACGATGTATGCCGTCATCCGCAGGCAGTCCTTCAGTTCGTCGAAGGCAGGTAGGAAGACCTCCTTGATGATTTGCAAGTCGCGGAAATATCCGCTTGGCAGGTTGTTCATGATGAGCGTCACCTGCGTGGGCAGCCCCTGTAGTTTGTTGCTCTTGGCGCGTATGAGTTCAAAGACGTCGGGGTTCTTCTTGTGCGGCATGATGCTGCTGCCGGTGGTGCACTCCTTGGGGAGGCGTATGAAGGAGAAGTTCTGGCTGTTGAAGAGGCATGCGTCGAAGGCGAGTTTTGCCAGTGTGCCGGCGACGGTGGCGATGGCGAAAGCCACGTTGCGCTCCATCTTTCCCCTGCCCATCTGTGCATACACCACGTTGTAGTCCATGCTGTCGAAGCCCAAGAGGCGTGTCGTCATGGAGCGGTCGAGCGGGAAGGAACTGCCATAGCCGGCGGCGCTGCCAAGGGGGTTGCGGTTGGTCATCCGGTATGCTGCCTGCAGGAAGAGCATGTCGTCGGTCAGGCTCTCGGCGTACGCGCCGAACCACAGTCCGAAGCTGCTTGGCATGGCCACCTGCAGGTGTGTGTATCCAGGCATGAGCACCTCCTTGTAGCGTTCGCTCTTGGCGAGGAGTTCGTCGAAGAGGCTTTTCGTTTCCTCCGCCACGTCCTTTAGTTGCTGCCGTGTGAACAGTTTGAGGTCCACGAGCACCTGGTCGTTGCGTGAGCGTCCGCTGTGGATTTTCTTTCCCATGTCGCCCAGTCGGCGCGTGAGCATCAGTTCCACTTGGGAGTGGACGTCCTCCACGCCCTCCTCGATGACAAACTCCCCGCGCTTGCAGAGCGCGTAGATGTCTTTCAACTCGCTCAGCAGCACTTTCAGCTCCTCGGCGGTGAGCAGTCCGATGCTTTCGAGCATGGTGATGTGGGCCATGGAGCCCAGCACGTCGTAGGGTGCGAGGAAGAGGTCCATCTCCCGGTCGCGACCCACGGTGAACCGTTCTATCTCATGGTTCACCTCATAGTTCTTCTCCCATAGTTTGCTTGCCATGGTGTCGTTTGTTTTGGGGTGGGTTCTGAGCCCTGCCCGTGTTGTTATTCGTATGTTCCTGCTGCGATGGCGTCGGCCAGTTTTTCCAGTCCTGCTTGCAGCGGTTTTGCTATCATCCCCTTGACGAAGGGGTTGAGGTCGGCCTTGATGGTGAGGCGCATCTTGCACGAGTGCTCGGATGTGGGGAGCAGTTGCACCCACAGGTTGAAGGGCAGCGGCGAGGTGACGGTCTCATACTTGATGGTCTTGGGTTCCTCGCGCTCGCAGATGGCGATGGCGATGTTGCCCACCGGCGGCACGTTCATGGTGATGGAGTCCTCAGCGAAGATGATGTCCTCGCGCTTGTCCTCCGGCAGTTGGTCGCGCACCTTTTCGCTGAGCGAGAGGTCGCTCAGCCGGTGATAGACCGCTTGCTGCGGGTAGGGAATTTCCCTTACGGAACTTTCAAATTTCGTTTCCATGTCTATCGGTTTAGTGTATGCGAAGAGTAACTATTCAGCGAATATTTTTTAACACGAATTTCCACGAATTGTTCATTAATTCCTTGAAGCTCAAAATTATAGGTAAAATTTATGGTGATTATATGTTAACATCAACACGAATCTCCACGAATTGAACATAAATTTTTAATAAAAGGAGGTAATCATAAGTTTCTCCAAAATTATTGTATCTTTATGAGCAACAATTAATGTCTAATTATATGGTAAATCTATGTTTTATTGTTATTCGCTGAAGAGTTGCTGCAAAGGTTGCCCGTCCTTTATTTCTTCCAGTTGGCCGGGTCCTTGCGCCACTCGTTGAGCAGTTGCACGTCATCCTGTGCGATGTATCCTGTCTCCAAGGCCGTGGCCACCACGTGCTCGTAGTCGGTGAGGGTGATGAGCGGCACGCCGGCGTTGCTGAAGGCCTCCTCGGCCACGGGGAAGCCGTATGTGTAGGAGGCCACCATGCCCACCACCTCTGCACCTTTGTTGCGCAGGGCCTGTACGGCTTTGAGGCTGCTGCCTCCGGTGGAGATGAGGTCTTCCACGACGACCACCTTGGCGCCCGGTTGCAGTTCGCCCTCGATGAGGTTTTCCAGTCCGTGGTCCTTGGGTTTGCTGCGCACATAGACGAAGGGCAGCGCCAGGGCGTCGGCGACGAGGGCTCCCTGGGGGATGGCTCCTGTTGCCACTCCGGCGATGGCCTCCACCTGTGGGAAGTGCTCGAGTATGGCGTGTGTCAGTTCCAGTTTCACGTAGTTGCGCAGTTCGGGGTAGGAGAGTGTCTTGCGGTTGTCGCAATAGAAGGGTGATTTCCATCCCGATGCCCATGTGAAGGGGTCGTTGGGTTGCAGTTTGATGGCCTTGATGTTCAACAGCCGTCTTGCGAAGTCTTTTTTCAGCTTGTCCATTTCTTCTCTCGTGTTATGGGGGTTTTCTAATGCAAATGTATGAAATAAAAATGTGACATCCATTACAATGAAGGAGGTAGGTCGCCAAATTTAGTATTTATTAGCATTTCCGTCTATTGTTGTGGCTGCTCAGCGAATATTATTTTCAACACGAATTTCCACGAATGATTCATTAATTGAAGCATTTTCCTTGAACATCGAAAAATACGAAATACACGAATTTCATTTATTTGCATTGTCCATAACATCGAAAAACACGAATTTCCACGAATTGGACATAAATTTTATGTGACTATTGAGCGGATATTTTTTCAACGCGAATTTCCACGAATTGG
>CADBBP010000145.1 GCA_902792855.1 uncultured Prevotellaceae bacterium | reverse complement strand
GCGGGGGCTGAAAGAAGGACGCTCCCGCCCGGACGTGGATGCTCATATTTGAGATAGCAAGTTAAAGAGTGACGAATGCGCCATAAACAGTGGTGCCGACAGTCAAGATTAGCTCGAATGTGCCTATAAGACTTTCAGGGAAGGTAACGGTTCCATCGTTACCAACCAAGCCAGAGTAAACTTCCACTTCATTAAGCAAGAGCGTGACAGCATTTCCAGCATAAGTCTCTCCGAAATGGAAAGTCCGTCCACTTTGATAAATCACCAGCGTGGCGTCAGGAGACCTTTGTGGGTCGTTTTGACTGCCATTTGGATTGACAACTTTCTCCGTCATAACGACAGGTACTTCATCTTGAAGGATGCTTGCATAGGCCATGCAGAAAAAGGCCAGCAGCAATGTGATAACAAAGGTTCTTTATCATAATTTTAAGTTTTATTGATGGTCATATTACGGCGGCAAAGTTATCATCGATTCGACATTTTTCCAAATTATTTTTTAGGAAATAATACACCTTTGTACACCTTGCTTGAAACTTTTTGTACACCTCCATACATCTTTTGCCATTGTAACATGTAACATACGAAAAAGAAGGGGAAGCTGCGCCGAAATTACTGGCACTCGGAAATGAAAAGAAAAGCAAGCTTTCCTTTTGCATTTCACTCGTTTATTCGTAATTTTGCAAATCGTTCAAGTTGACGTAGAAAAAGCAAGGTGTCGAAAGCAAACAGCTATGCAGAACAAAATGGCAAGAGACAAATGAAATATTGATATATGAAATCGATAAGAACAACAACCTTCTTTCTCGTACTTTTGGTGCTTTATGCGTGTACGAGTCAACAGCGGCATGAGCAAGCCCTTCAAAAAGTGAAAAGCATCATCAACGAGCATCCCGACTCCGCCATGAAGATGCTGGATGAAATGGAAGTCCATGCTGATGGTTTCTCAAAAAGGACGAGGATGCAATGGCTGATGCTGCGCGTGTCCGCACAAAACAAATGCTATGTTGACTTCACCTCCGACAGCATACCGAAGCTGCTCGTGGACTATTACGACCACCATGGTTCACCCAACGAGCGGATGACCGCCCACTACCTGCTGGGGCGTGCCTATCACGACATGGGTGAGGCACCGATGGCTTTGCGCTGTTACCAAGACGCTGTGGAGTGCGCCGACACGTTGTCCAAAGACTGCGACTTCTATACGATGTGCAGCATCCATGGGCAGATGGCCATGATTTTCAATGAGCAGCATCTTCACAAAGAGTCCATAGAAATGCTGAAACTGCATAGCTATTATGCACAAAGAGACCATAACGTCCTATCATCCATCAAGGGGAAAGAGTTGCAAATGCTGTCATACTTTGCCATGGACGACACCGCCAGTTGCTTCAAACTGACAGAAGAATGCCACCGGCTATATACAGCCAACGGCTTTCCCGAAAAGGCCGCCTCCATCTATCCGACAGCCATCCTCATCCTGCTACAGGATGGTCAATGGCAGCGAGCCCATGGGCTGATGCAGGAGTATGAAGGAGCATCCGGGCTGTTCGACAAGAATGGCAACATCGCTCCGGGCAAGGAGAAATACTATTATTGCAAGGGGCTGTACTACATGCTGACCCATCAGACCGACTCTGCCGAGTTCTTCTTCAGGAAACTTCTTGGCTTCCATCAAAACAGGGACTATGAAGCCTACAAAGGACTTCAAAACGTGTATCATGAAAGAAGAAACGCCGACTCGGTGATGAAATACTCCACGTTGTGCGAGCAAGCTCTTGACAGCATCCAAAAAGACGACCAGTCGGATGCGCTGGCCATCACCCATTCGCTTTACAATTACAGCCGACAGGAGAAAATGGCCGCCAAGAAATCGTTGGAGGCGGAGCAGACAAAGTGGAGGATGACACTTGCCATCATCCTTGTATTGCTTGCAGCCGCCTTGCTCTTATACCTCTCTTATCAAAAAAGAAGGAAAAAGGAGAAAGAGTTAGGAGAGATGAACACGAGCTATATGGAGGCTGTCAAGAAACAAGAACTATTGAAGCAGGAACTTCAGATGTTGGAAATCGACAGGGACGGTATCATCGAGAGCAAACAGAAAGAAATTTCCGCCCTTCAAAAAGAAATCGAAAGATACAAAATGACATTTGACAATCTCCCCGACCATGACAAAGAGGCTGCCATTATGGGAAATAAAGTCGTTCACTCATTTGAAGACATGGCAAAAGGCAAAAGAGACGTCCCTATGCCCACTGAAGGTGATTGGCAAAGCCTCATAGGGCTGTTTTCCAAGAACCTCCCGGCATTCTATAGAGAAATCCTCTTGAATGATGGTTTGACGAAACTGGAAAAAGAGATTTGCATGCTGTGCAGGCTGAATTTCCCCAATGGTGAGATGGCCGTGCTGTTGGACAAATCCACTCAAAGCGTCACCAACATCAAATCCAAGGTAAACTTCAAACTATTTGGAGAGAAATCAGCCACCTCTCTGAAAAAAAACTTCATGAGATTGGGGATGTAGCGATTTTTATTGCTATATTTGCAACATAAACGTGAAGACGATGGAAAAAAGAGAGCGAGGCTGTGCCACAGCCACGAGACCACTCACCACCCTGCTACTAATCCTGCTCACAGCCATGACACCAAGCCACACCACCGACCACCCGGGGAAGTCCCCGGTAATCCGCCCGGCCACCCAGGCCGGAAAGTTCTATGACGGCAACCGCGACCGCCTGCTCCACGACATTGACTCGCTGCTCGACCGCCACGAAACGCCTGCCGCCGACGGCGAGTTGGCAGCCCTCATCGTGCCACACGCCGGCTATTATTTCTCCGGCAACGTGGCGGCGTCCGCCTACAAGGCCATCGCCCCCGCCCACCACTACAAGCGCATCATCCTCATCGGCCCGAGCCACTACGAATGGCTCGACGGCGCATCGGTGAACACAGAGGCCGACTTCTACAGCACCCCCCTCGGACAGGTGCGCGTGGACAGCGAGGCGGCCCGTCACATCGCGGCAAGCGACAGCGTATTCGACTACCGCCCCGAGGCGCACGACCGCGAGCACTGCTTGGAAGTGCAGCTGCCCTTCCTGCAACGCCGCCTGAAGGAGGTGCCTCCCATCGTGCCCATCATCGTGAGCACCAACGACTATGCACATCTGCTGCGGATAGCCACGGCCCTGAAGCCCTACCTCAACGGCGACAACCTCTTCGTCATCAGCAGCGACTTCTCCCACTACCCCTCCTACTCCGACGCCTACGAGGTGGACGGCCTCACACGGCGGGCCGTGGAGAGCGGCGACGTGGCGCAACTGCTCTCCACATTGGAGCGCAACGCCAAGAGCGGCAAGCCGGGACTCGTGACCAGTGCCTGCGGCGAGCAGGCCATCATCACGCTGCTGCTCATGCTCGACAAGGGCTACGACATCCGCCACATCCTCTACCAAAACTCCGGCGACATCGACAACCACGACCCGAGCCGCGTGGTGGGCTATCACTCCTTCGCCATCTACCGCAAAAACAAAGGCACTGTGAAGACAGCCAACACCGCCGCCGCCGACAGCACGTCCTTCACCCTCACCGATGCGGAGAAAGCCACACTGAAAGAGATAGCCATGGGGAGCCTGCGCCACGCCCTCAGCGGCGCCGCCCCCGTCTCGCCGAAACTCACTCCGGCCCTGCGCCGCAACTGCGGGGCATTCGTGTCGCTGATGAAGGGTGGCAACCTTCGGGGTTGCATCGGCCATTTCGGCGAAGACACACCGCTATACGAGATGGTGCACGAGATGGCCCTTGCCGCCGCCTTCGAGGACCCGCGGTTCCCGGAGTTGCGCAAGGAAGAACTGCCGGACATCGAGGTGGAAATCTCGGTGCTCACGCCCATGCGCCGCATCCACAGCCTCGACGAACTGCAGCTGGGCCGCCACGGCATCTACATCAGGAAGGGCATGCGCAGCGGCACCTTCCTCCCCCAAGTGGCCGACCAGATGGGATGGACGAAAGAGGAGTTTGTGGGCTACTGCTCACAGGAGAAAGCCCACATCGGCTGGAATGGTTGGCGCGACGCCGAACTGTATGTCTATGAGGCGATTGTTTTCTAACAACAGGGTAGCTCATACGCACGCCCTTGCCCATAGCCCTGTGATGCTGGGGGTAAAATGCAATCAGCCAGTCCCGAATAGGACTGGCTGACTGCATTTGATGTCTGTATCGGCTTCTTATTCACAGAAATTCCCCACCCTCCCAAATTATGTAAAGTTTTATTTATCACGAATTTAAGAATTTAAGAATTATTTTGTTGATGAAGAGAATTTGGAAGAATTATCGTCGCAAGCGACGCGAAACTTACACGATTGAGTAAGAAAATGGCATTCCATTTCATCTCAAATACCTATAAATTCCATCCTCAAATCTCAAATCTCAAATCTCAAATTCGTGATAAAAGTAGGGAACTTCAATTATTCAGCCCTGAAGTGCTCCAGGTCTTCGCTGTTGAAGTTCTTGATGTAGGCGTAGTGGCCGTTGCACTCGGCCTCGGCGTGCCTGACATAGACCTGTGCGCTCTTGGCGAAGAGCTCGGGGGCGCGAGTGGCGTCGTCGAGGATGAGGAGCGACATGATGATGTCGGCTGTCATCTCATACAGGCGGCGGGCCACGAAGTCAATCTTCTCCTGGTTGTTCTCATCCTTCACCTCGCCGAGCACCTCCTCATAGAGGGCTGCCAACTTCGCCACGCGGTCCTTCAGCGGCTGCAGGTCGGCGGCCACCTCGTTGTCGAGCATCTCCTTGATGATGGAGAGATAGGTGCCGTTGGTGATATACCTCAGGGCAGCCACCACTTGCAACTGCGTGGTGCCCTCGTAGATGGAGAAGATGCGTGCGTCGCGGTAGAGACGCTGGCTCTTGTACTCCATGATGAAGCCGGAGCCACCGTGGATGGAGATGGCGTCGTATGCGTTCTGATTGGCATACTCGGAGTTCATGCCCTTTGCCAGGGGCGTGAAGGCATCAGCGAGACGCGTATATTTCTTCATCTCCTGACGCTCCTCCGGGGTGAGCTGCTTCGTGTCGCGCTGGATGTCCTCCAAGCATTTGTAGAGGTCCACGTAGCGGGCGGTCTGGTAAAGCAGGGAGCGACCGGCGTCGAGCTTGGCCTTCATCCTTGAAAGCATGTCATAGACGGCGGGGAACTCGATGATTTTCTTTCCGAACTGTGCACGGTCGCGGGCGTATTTCAGTCCCTCGTTGTAGGCTTCCTGCTCCACACCGACACTCTGTGCGGCAATGCCCAAACGTGCGCCGTTCATCAAGGCCATCACATACTTGATCAGGCCCAGGCGCGTGCTGCCACACAGTTCTGCACGGGCGTTCTTGTAAGTCAACTCGCAGGTGGGCGAACCGTGGATGCCAAGCTTGTGCTCGATGTGACGCACATCGACACCCCCGTCGCGCTTGTCATAGATGAACATCGACAGGCCGCGCCCGTCGCGAGTGCCTTCCTCGGAGCGTGCCAGCACGAGGTGAATGTCGCTGTCGCCATTGGTGATGAAGCGCTTCACGCCGTTGAGCCTCCAGCATCCGGCCTCCTCGTCGTAGGTGGCCTTGAGCATGACGCGCTGCAGGTCGCTGCCGGCATCCGGTTCGGTGAGGTCCATCGACATGGTCTCTCCGGCGCAGACACGCGGGATGAATTTTTGGCGCTGCTCCTCGGAGCCGAACTCATAAAGCGTGTCGATGCACGACTGCAGGCTCCAGATGTTCTGGAAACCGGCATCGGCGGCAGAAATCACCTCGCTGAGCATGGAGAAGGTGACGTTGGGGAGGTTGAGGCCGCCGTAACGCCTTGGCATGGACACGCCGTGGAGGCCGGCCTTGCGGGTGGCGTCGATGTTCTCGAAGGTCTTCGAGGCGTAAACCATGCGTCCGTTCTCCAAATGCGGTCCCTCGAGGTCCACACTCTCGGAGTTGGGTTCCAGGATGTTGGCGGCCACGTCGCCGGTGATGTCGAGGATGCGCTTGTAGTTCTCGATGGCATCCTCGTAGTCGATGGGTGCATCGGGATATTGTGCTGCGTCGGCATAGCCGCGCTCTTTCAGGTCAACGATGCGCTTCATCAGGGGATGGTCCAAGTGGAACGCAATCTCTGGGTGGTCACTATAATAATTTGCCATGATTCTTATTTTTTATTGATGAAGTCCTTCAAGGTGTCGTAAAAACGTATTGCAAAGAAGATTGCACATACCTCATCCAATATTCTGTGCCACAACGGGTGGTCTGTTCTCAATGAGAAAATCATCAAGACCACAACGCATGCAGCATAGAGAATCAGATATAAGACTTCTTTTTTCATTTATTTCGAGTTCTGCTTGTAGTACTTGATCAGCTTGGGAACGACTTCCTCCACCGTGCCCACAATCACATAGTCGGCAATCTTGTTGATGGGTGCGTCGGGGTCGCTGTTCACGGAGATGATGATGCCAGAGTCCTGCATGCCGGCGATGTGCTGGATTTGTCCGGAGATGCCGCATGCGATATAGACCTTGGGATGCACGGTGACACCCGTCTGACCAACCTGGCGGTCATGGTCGCAGAAGCCGGCATCGACGGCGGCGCGGCTGGCACCCACCTCGGCGTGCAGTACCTTGGCGAGGTCGAAGAGCATGTCGAACCCCTCCTTGCTGCCCATGCCATACCCTCCGGCGACGACAATCTGCGCACCCTTGAGGTTGTGCTTGGCGGCCTCCACGTGGTGGTCGAGCACCTTGACCACGAAAGCCTCCGGCGACACGTATTTCGACACCTCGGGATAGACCACCTCTTTCTTGCAGTCACCCTCATAGACGGCTTTCTGCATCACGCCGGAGCGCACGGTGGCCATCTGTGGACGATGGTCGGGGTTGACGATGGTGGCCACGATATTTCCACCGAAAGCGGGGCGTATCTGGTAGAGCAGGTTCTCGTAAACCTTGCCGCTCTTCTTGTCCTCATACTCACCAATCTCCAGCTCGGTGCAGTCGGCGGTGAGGCCGCTGGTGAGCGACGACGACACACGCGGGCCGAGGTCGCGACCGATGACGGTGGCGCCCATGAGGCAAATCTGGGGCTTCTCCTCCTTGAAGAGGTTGACCATGATGTCGGTATGGGGTGCGGAGGTGTAGGGGAAAAGTCCCTCGCCGTCGAAGACAAACAGTTTGTCCACGCCGTAGGGCAGGATCTGCTCCTCCACCTTGCTCTTGATGCCCGTGCCAATGACCACGGCATGCAGCTCCACACCAAGCTCGTTGGCCAACTTGCGGCCCTTGGTGAGCAACTCCTGTGACACCTCCTGAACCTTGGTGCCTTCTATCTCAACATATACAAAAACAGCCTCACCCCCGACCCCTCTCCGAGGGGAGAGGGGAGTGGTTACCTCTGCTTGTTTCGCATTCTGCTGTGCATTTTGTTGCACATTTTGTTGTTTATCCATTTATTTTCTATGTTAAATTCTTCTTATGGTTTTCAAATATGCCATCACATTATTCATCCACATAAATCCCCCGATTTTCATCCCCCGATTAGTAGTTCATACCACTCCCCTCTCCCCTCGGAGAGGGGCTGGGGGTGAGGCTTACTCTCTCATTGGGCTGGGGTTGAGGCTTTCTTTTATCTTAAGAACGACTTCCTTTATTTGGAAATCCACCTCGTCGTTGGTGAAACGTATCACACGATATCCTTTCTCTTTAAGATATGCTGTGCGTGTCTCATCGAGCATTCGTTGTTGAGGAGTAGAATGATATTCCCCATCCACTTCTATGACAAGTCGAGCGGGAAGGCAGATGAAGTCGGCGATGTAATCCCCTATGACGTGTTGTCTTCTGAAACGAAATCCCTGAAAATTGTCTCGCAAGGCTTTCCAAAGACTCTTCTCACTTGGGGTCATCTCTTTTCTGAGGTCTTGGGAGTATGCGAATCATACCACTCCCCTCTCCCTCGGAGAGGGGCTGGGGGTGAGGCTATTAAATGATTTTTTCTCCCACCAATTCCTTTATCAAACCTTCCACATCGGCATCGCTGCTGGTGAGGGTCTTGCTCTCCTTGGCCTGGAAGACGATGTTCTTCACGGCTTTCACTTTCGTGGGACTGCCGGCGAGGCCGCACTGGTTGGCATCACCATCCACGTTGGCCACAGACCATTGGTTGAGGGTGAGGTAATCCCGTCCGGCATAGAGGTTGGCCATACGCTCGTCCAATTCTGCGGGGCGCTCCATGGGGCAGGTGGCATATTTGTACTTCATCACCAGCTTGGCGTTGCAGGGGCGGCAGGGTGCAGCACTGCCATTCACCGTGATGACCACGGGCAGGGGTGCCACGACGGTCTCCACGCCACCGTCGATGTGTCGGCGTATGGTGGCCTTGCCGTCTTCTATCTTCAGGATTTCCTCGGCGTAGGTCACTTGGTTGAGCCCCAGTTTCTGAGCCACCTGCGGACCCACCTGTGCGGTGTCGCCGTCGATGGCCTGACGCCCACCAATGACGATGTCCACGTGGCCGATTTTCTTGATGGCAGTAGCCAGGGCGTAGGATGTGGCGAGGGTGTCGGCTCCGGCGAAGAGGCGGTCGGTGAGGAGCCACCCGGTGTCGGCGCCACGGTAGAGCCCTTGGCGGATGATCTCACCGGCTCGCGGCGGACCCATGGTCAGCACACCGACGGTGGAGCCGGGATGCTGCTCCTTGAGGCGCAGTGCCTGCTCCAGGGCGTTCAAGTCTTCGGGATTGAAAATGGCGGGAAGGGCGGCGCGGTTGACGGTGCCTTCGGCGGTCATGGCGTCCTTGCCCACGTTTCTTGTGTCGGGTACTTGCTTGGCAAGTACAACAATGTTCAAACTCATAAAAAATAATGTATCAGTAAATTTAGGCCGCAAAATTACTCATTTTCTATGGTGTGGCAAAGAAAATGAGTGTAAAAATGCACTTTAAAGGGGAAAAATTGCACAAATTGGCGTAATTTGTGCAAAAAGTGCCTTGTAACGACAAAGCCACCCAAGGCCATGTTTGTTGTGGCCATGGGTGGCTCTGCATTTACAATTACATTTTTAATTCTTCTTTTTCATCACGCCAAATTCCACTTTGTACAACCCCACGACATCCTCTGTGTCCATGTTCGACGGGTCTGCTTGCTTCAACAAAACTGGAGCATCGACATTCACCCACTTGAAGACGGATACGGGTTGCGAGCGGTTGGACATGCCGCCATAAACCTTGTCCCGGGTGAGCGGGATGCCCACGCCCCGGATGTCATTGACCAAGTTGTTGTAGAACTGGTCGGCCATGGCCTTGGTTTCAAAGTAAAAATGATACCATGTCCTGTTGTCGAACCAGTCATAATAACACATGCCGATAGGTACGCCACGGTAGGTGAAGTAGAAGGCCTCGCCGACATGGAGGCCGGGGCATCCATTGATGGTCTCGCAGGTGCCAAAGGTGTCCATCACTTCTTGCTGGGCTATTTCCCTGGTGGGCATGTAAGCATTCAGGCAGGTGAAGGGGAAATACAACATGTCCTGAATGCTACGCTCCGTGTCGCCCACAGGCGTGGGGGTGGCTGGTGCCCGAAGAGTTTTTTGAGTTCTCGCGGGCCTCCTTATTGTGCTTGTGCGGTTCTTGCCCTTGCGGTTCTGTGCTTCTACTGGAGTTGCTGCAAAAAGGAGGAAACTCCCCAACAACAACAGCAGCATCTTGGTGTGAATGTGATGTTTCATTGGTCAAAAACTAACGATGTTGATACTTTGCCGCAAAAATACGTATTTTCTACCGTATGACAAAGAAAAGAACATTATATTTTGGAGAAACATTCACGATTTGTGCAGATTTGCAGGCATACAAACGAAACGGCATGGACTTTATGTGACAGGATGTGTGACACACACAAAAGCGCATGCATGCGAAAATTCGACAAAAGAACATATTCATTTTGATTTGCTCTCGACTTTTCGTAACTTTGCACGCAAAGGTGAAAATGCCCCCCATTATCTAAAACAAAAATATAAATATGGAAAAACAAGAAAAATCCTATTGTGCCTATTCGCATTACTAAGTTTGGTGCAGGGAGCAAAGGCTGACGGCTACATCACCGACATCATGACCATATCCGGCGGCAGCAGCAGCATCAAGAATCAATACATCGAACAAGGCTGGACAGTTGCAGGCGGCGACTTGAATTCCGGGGCAGGCGGCGACTACGAAGGATATGACGTGACCGATGCATGGAATGGCAGCGATGTGACCGATACAGGAGCGAACATGCCGAACTGGAATAACGATGCCGTCAGAAACACTTGCACAAGGGTCGTCTTCGACGAGTCGTTCGCCGAAGCGCGCCCCAAAAGTCTCTGCCAATGGTTTAGTCTGATGGTCAAGTTGGAAGAGATTGATGGCATCCAAAACTTAAACACCAGCGAGGTGACCAACATGGGCCTCACATTCCTCAGTTGCACATCGCTCGAGTCGCTCGACCTCAGCGGTTTCAATGTCAGCCAGGTTTCCAATACCACTGCGATGTTCAATGGTTGCAGTTCCCTAAACACCATCTATAGCGACAACATCTGGAATGTCGCCACTTCTGAACAAATGTTTTATGGTTGCAAAAAACTCGTTGGCGCTGCCAGTTATTCTTCCAGTAAAAACGGAGGGGAAATGGCCAACCCCGTGACAGGCTACTTCACCTCGCGCACGACACTGGCCGACAACATGGACAACGCCCCGCTGCTTGCTGAACGCAACCACTATTATGGCCATGTGACCCTCTCGGGCCGCACGCTCTACAAGGACGGATGCTGGAACACGCTTTGCCTCCCGTTTTCGTTGACCGAAGGACAGGTTTCCACCCAACTGGCCCCCGAGGCACTGATGGAATTGGACACCGACGGCACTTACGACGGCCACAAGACAGGCTTCACAGCCTCTACAAATACGCTTTATCTTTACTTCAAGAATGCCACAAGCATCGAGGCTGGAAAGCCCTATCTCGTGAAATGGGAAAATTCTGGAGAAAACACCAGCAATCCCGTGTTCTACAACGTCACTTTATCGAGCACCACGCCCACCCTTGTCACAAGTACCGACAAAGGCGATGACTTGGGCAATGTCAGTTTCACAGGCACCTACGGTCCCAAAGACATCTTCACTACAGAGAAGACCACCCTCTATCTGGATGCCAACAATAATCTCTGCTACCCATGGGGTGAGGACATGACCTCGTTTACAATAAACTCCTTCCGTGCCTACTTCCAACTGAACAACGGCTTTGTGTGCGGCGAACCCGGCTCAACAGGCACCATCAACAACTTCGTGCTGAACTTCGGCGAAGAGACAAACGGAATTGAGGAAATCTCAAACCTCAAGCCTCAATCCTCAACCCCCGCATCGTGGTTCACACTTGACGGCAGAAAACTCAGTGGCAAACCAACCCAAAAGGGCATCTACGTCAATAACGGACGTAAAGTCGTACTGAAATGAGAGAGGCATCAAGCTTGTCCGAAGTCTTCTGAACGTGAATGCGTTCAAGCGAAGTTTTATCTGCGCCCAATTATGCAATAAAAGGCGGAGGCTCTGATTTTCGGGGTCTCCGCCTTTTCTTCTCCCCTATTGTTACGCTGAAAAAGGGAACTTGCCCAACAAAAGGCTGATGAAAGACAAAGAAGCAGAAATGGATTGAACATGCTTCTTGGCATGAAGGGAAGCATGAATCAAGAAAATGATGGCACTTCCCCACTCGACTATATGGCTGGTATGCTTACCATGATGCCTAACACATCATCAAGGGGAGGGAGGCTGCAAAGGAAGAACTTGTATGATGGAAAGACAGAGCCAACGGGATATTTGAGAAG